>NZ_VSWF01000039.1:0-29971 GCF_009668305.1 Comamonas sp. CAH-2 | reverse complement strand
CCCCGCCCCCGGTGACCGAGGCCGCTGCGGCCCCCGCCTCCGTCGGCGGCTGGCTGCGCAACACCTTTGGCATGGGCGACAAGGAGGCACAGCCTACCGCAGTTGCAGAGCCCGCGCCGGCGACCGAGACCTTTGCACCCGAGCCCCAGGCCAAGCCCGAAGCGGCCGCCGACCGCGGCAGCTGGATGGACCGCCTCAAGCGCGGCTTGCGCAAGACCGGCTCCAGCATCGCCACGGTGTTCACCGGCACCCAGATCGATGACGCCCTGTACGAGGAGCTGGAAGACGCGCTGCTGATGGCCGACACCGGCGTCAAGGCCACCCTGCACCTGCTGGAGGACCTCAAGCGCCGCGTCAAGGAGACCAAGACCACCGAGCCCGCCGCCGTCAAGGCGCTGCTGGCCGAGGCCCTGGCCGACCTGCTGCAGCCGCTGGAGAAACCGCTGGTGATTGGTGAGCACACGCCCACCGTCATCATGGTGGCCGGCGTCAACGGCGCGGGCAAGACCACCTCGATCGGCAAGCTGACCAAGCACCTGGCCGACAGTGACCAGTCGGTGCTGCTGGCGGCGGCCGACACCTTCCGCGCCGCGGCGCGCGAGCAGCTGGGCGTCTGGGCCACGCGCAACACCGTGGAAATCATCAGCCAGGCCGGGGGCGACCCCGCCGCCGTCAGCTTTGACGCGGTCAGCGCCGGCAAGGCCCGCAAGAAGGACGTGGTGCTGGTCGACACGGCCGGGCGCCTGCCCACCCAGCTGCACCTGATGGAAGAGCTGAAGAAGGTCAAGCGCGTGATCGCCAAGGCCGATGGCTCGGCCCCGCACGAGGTGCTGCTGGTGATCGACGGCAACACCGGCCAGAACGCGCTCAACCAGGTCAAGGCCTTTGACGAGGCCCTGGGCCTGACCGGCCTGATCGTGACCAAGCTGGATGGCACCGCCAAGGGCGGCGTGCTGGCGGCGATTGCGCAGGAGCGCCCGATCCCCGTGTACTTCATCGGCGTGGGCGAAAAGGTGGAAGACCTGGAAACCTTCAACGCCAAGGAATTTGCCCAGGCCCTGCTGGCCTGAGCCTGCGGCACGCGCCGCCTTTGCCTTCAGCCCCGCACTGCGGGGCTGTTGCATTTCAGGAGCAGCCCGCGCGCGCTGCGCCTGCACTTTGCATGCTTTTCAATCTGAAGTGAACGCTGTTCGCGCGCCAAGCGCTCACTTTTTCACATCAACCTGCTGCGCCACCCACTCGGCATAGGCGGGTGCCGCCTGCTCGGTGCGCACCAGCCATTGCGGCACGTCATAGGGATGGGCGGCGTGCAGCCACTGCGCCAGCGCATCCACCGCCTGCGGCAAGGTCTTGAACACCAGCCGCCATTCCGCGCCCGCCTCCTGCTGGCCCTGCCAGACGTAGTGGCTGGTGATGGCCTCCACCTGCACGCAGGCCGCCAGCCGCGCCTGCACCGCCGCCTGGGCCAGGCGCTGCGCGGCCTCGGCCGAGTCCACAGTGGTGGTGGCCACGGCCACCGGCTGGAGGGGTTTGGAGCAGTCCATGCCGCGATTGTGCCCCGGGCCCGGCTCAGGCCGGGCGCCGCGCCGGCCAGGTGGCCACCACCACGCTCAGCAGGGCGATGCCCAAGGCCAGCAGCTGCAGACTGCTGATCTGCTCGCCCAGCACCAGCATGCCCACCACGGCCGCGCTGACCGGCAGCAGCACAGTGAAGATGCCCGCCTGCGCCGCTGGCACGGCGCGCAGCCCGGTCATCCACAGCCACACCGTCCACATGCAGGCGGCCAGGGCATAGAACAGCAGCAGCGCCCACATGGGCGCGGGCACGGCGCCAAAGCTGAAGTGCCAGGCCGCATACACCCCGGCCGGGGTGGACAGCACAAAGCCCCACAGGTTGATGATGGCGCTGATGCGCTTGGGGCTGAGCACCGCCGTCAACCGCTTGCCGATGACGGCATACGCCGCCTCGCACAGCACGGCCGCCAGCAGCAGGGCCTGGCCCAGCCAGCCACGGTCGGACGCCGACGTGGCCTGCGCCGGCTGGGCCGTGGCGTACAGGGCGATGCCCAGCACCGCCAGCGCCACCGCCACCCAGGTGCGCGGTGCGATGCGTTCGCGCAACAGCAGCCAGCTCAGCACGGCCACCGCCACCGGAATCGCCGACATGGTGACGCCGGCCGTCACCGCGCTGGTCAGGCTGACGCCGGTGACCATGCACAGCGTGAACAGGAAATTGCCGAAGAAGGACTCCAGGAACAGCAGCCAGCGCGTCTGCGCGGACAGCGGGGCTTCACCCGGCGCGGGGCGCAGCCAGCCCAGCATGGCCACGGCGCCGATGCCAAAGCGCAGCCAGGCCAGCAGCAGCACGGGAAACAGGGCGACCAGCGGCTTGGACAGGGCCACATAGCTGCCCACCAGCGCCATGCTGAGCGCCAGACACAGATAGGCCAGGGAGCGGGAAGGAGAACCGGACATCGGACAGCGGCGAAAGCTTGCAAAAAGCTGCCACTCTACCGCTGCGCGTGCCACAAGCCCGCATTCGCACGCGGCAAAAGCGGGGTGTTCAGCAATAATTGCGGCCGGAGGTGCTGGTAGTGACTATTTCTCTTGCAACGGGTCTGGACTTTGAAGACATGTTCGACCTCGCTCCCGTTTCCTTGTGGATGGAGGACTACAGCGACCTCAAGCAGCTGTTCGACGCCTGGCGTGCGGCCGGGGTGACCGATCTGCTCGCCTTCCTGCGCGAAGATCCGCAGCGCATCCAACGCTGCAGCCAGTCGTACAAGGTGCTGCGCGTCAACCAGTACACCCTGGAGCTGTTCAAGGCCCCCGACCAAGAAACCCTGCAAAGCCGCCTGCACGAAGTGTTCCGGGGCGACATGCTCGAGAGCATCGTGCCCGAGCTGCTGGCCCTATGGGAAGGGCGCAAGGACTTCGAGACACGCTCGGTGAACTACGCCCTGGACGGTCGGCGCCTGGACGTGCAGGTGCGCGCCCGCGTGCTGCCCGGCTTCGAGGACAGCTGGAGCCGGGTGCTGGTCTCGCTGGAGGATGTCACCGCCGAGGTGCAGAGCACCGAACAGCTGCTGCGCAGCGAACAGTACGCCCGCGACCTGTTCGAGCACTCGCCGGTGTCGCTGTGGGTCGAGGACTTCAGCGAGGTCAAGCGCCTGATGGACGAGGTGCGGGCACGCGGCATCCGCGACTTCCGCACCTTTTTGAAGGTGCACCCGGAATTCGTCACGCGCTGCATGCAGGAAATCCGCGTCATCGACGTCAACCAGCAGACGTTAGAAATGTTCGGTGCACGCAACAAGCCGGAGCTGCTGAACAACCTGCCCCAGATCTTCCGCGGCGAGATGTACGACTCCTTCGCCGAGCAGTTGCAGGACCTGTGGGACGGCAAGCTGGTGCAGCAGCGCGAGGTGGTGAACTACGCCCTGTCCGGCGAAGTGCTGCACATCCACCTGGAATTCGCCATCATGACCAGCAACGCCCAGCACTGGGACCTGGTGCTGCTGTCGCTGGTGGACATCACGGCGCGCAAGAAGGCCGAGGCCTATCTGGAATACCTGGGCAAGCACGACGTGCTGACCCAGCTGCGCAACCGCGCTTTCTACATGGAAGAGCTGAACCGCCTGGCACGCAAGGGCCCCTGGCCGCTGTCCGTGATCGCCATCGACATGAACGGCCTCAAGGCGGTCAACGACGAACACGGCCACGCCGCAGGCGACGCCATGCTGCGGCGCATCGGCGAAGTGCTGACCAAGGCGGTGGATGCCCCGGCCTGCGCTGCCCGCATCGGGGGCGATGAGTTCATGGTGCTGCTGCCCTCCACCGACGAGCGCGGCGCCGTGGCGATGCAGGAACGCATCCTGTCGCTGCTGGAGCTGAACAACCAGTTCTACCCGGGCCAGCCCATCCACATCGCCATGGGCCATGCCTGTGGCCAGGAGAACGCGTCCCTCGAGACCGTGGTGCACCGCGCCGACCAGGCCATGTACGTCGAGAAGGCGCGCTTCTACCAGGAGCGCGAACAGGACCGGCGCCTGCACTCGGGCGAGCTGCTCGGCTGAGCGCCCGCGCGCACCACCGCCGTCAGTGCAGCAGGATGCGCATGACGTCGGTGCGGGTGATCAAACCCACCAACTGCCCCTGGCGCAGCACCGCCACAAACGGCACGGTGTGCACGGCCAGCGCCTCCAGCAGGTGGGACACGGGGGTGTGGTCTTCGACGCTCAGCGGTGCATCCTGCATCAGGTCCGCGGCGCGGGCCGGGGTGGATGTCGGCGGCTTCTTGCCCCACAAGCGCCAGGTGCGGCGCTGGCGGCGGTCGCTGGCGTCGCCCTGCTGTTGCTGCCACAGCCAGTCGAACAAGGCGCTGCGCGCCACCACGCCCAGCAGGCGGCCGGTGTCATCGACCACCGGCAGGCTCTTGATGGGGTGCTGCTGGAACTGTGCGGCCAGCCGCCCCAGATCATCGCCCGGCCGGCAGGTCCACAGGGCGGAAGTCATCACCTGCCCACAGGTCACGCTGCCGAAGCGCCGGGCAATCGCCTGCTCCTCGGCCGCCCGCACCAGTTGCCCCAGCTCCTGGGGGGTCAGGTTGTAGTCCTGGTCGAAACGCGCCAGCAGGGCCTGCAGGTCGGCATCGGACAGGTCGTCGGCCGGCAGATGCTGGGCCTTGGCCGCCGCAGCCGGCGCGGCCACCTGCAGCGGATAGTGCTTGCCCCAGGCACGGTGGTAGGCCATGGCCAGCAGCACCAGCACCAGGGTCAGCAAGGCAATCGGCACGAAGGCATAGCTCCAGCCATGGTGCACCCCGTGCTGGGCCTCCAGCACCAGCAGCAGGGCCACGGCCCCCCCGGGCGGGTGCAGGGAACGCGTGAGCTGCATGCCGGCAATCGCACCGCCCACGGCCACCGCCGGCGCCCAGCCCGCGGGCACCCAGGCCACCACCAGCAGGGCCCACAGGGCCGCCACGGTATTGCCCACCACGCAGGACCAGGGCTGGGACAGTGGCCCGGTGTGCACCGCAAACACCAGCACCGCCGTGGCCCCCAGGGGCGCAAACAGCCCCCAGCCGCCCTGCCAGCCACCCCACTGCGCCAGCTGCACCAAAGCAGCGGCCACCCCCAAACCCAGCGCGCCCCCCAGGCCCACGCGCAGCACATCCAGGCCTGCGGCAGGGGCCACGGCCGGTTTCCATCCATTTCCGAATTGCATGGTGTTCCAGACGAAAAACCCCGCCGAAGGGCGGGGGGCAGGCCCGTGGCACCACGGGCACTTTCACGGTGGGCGCCTGCACCATGCACCAGGACAGTGCACCAACACCCACATCGCCAGCATGCCACAGGCCGCCGGCAACACCCTCAGCAGGGTTTCAGGCCACCAGGGACTGGGCCGGGCCGAAGAATTCGCAACGCGCCTGCGCGTCCGGCACGCCGGCGCGGTGCAGCACCTGCTTGGCCAGGCGCATGAAGCCGACCGGCCCCAGGTAGTAAGCCTGGACGTCGCGCTCGGCCGGCAGCCAGCGGGTCAGCAGCTCGGCATCGGGCAGGCCCTGGGCCACGTCCACGCCGTCGGCCGGGGCTGCGCCGGCGGCCTGTTCGTAGCCAAAGCGCAGCTGCAGCTGGGGGTGCTGCGCCGCCAGGGCCAGCAGGTCGCCACGGAAGGCCTGCAGCTCGGGGCTGCGCGCGCAGTGGATGAAGGTGACGGCACGGCCCATCTTCAGGCCCTCCTGCAGCATGGCCATCAGCGGGGTGATGCCCACGCCGGCGGCCATCAGCACCAGGGGCTTGGCGCTGTCGTCCAGCGTGAAGTGGCCGGCAGGCGGGAAGACGTCCAGCACATCGCCCGCTTGCACCTGGTGGTGCAGGTGGGTGGAGACCACACCCTGCGCCTCGCGCTTGACGCTGATGCGCAGGCTGCGGCCATCGGCCACCTGCGACAGCGAATAGTTGCGGCGCTGCTCCTTGCCGTCCACTACCACGCGCAGGCCGATGAACTGGCCGGGCTGGTAGGCCAGCACGGCGCCACCGTCTTCGGGCTGCAGGGTGAAGCTGGTGATCTCGGGCGTTTCCGCCTGCTTGGCCGCCACCACGAAGCGACGCACACCCTTCCAGCCGCCGGGTGCCTGGGCGTTGGCCTCGTAGGTGGCTTTCTCGGCGCCGATCAGGATGTCAGCCAGCTGGCCATAGGCGGCGGCCCAGGCCTCGATCACTTCGTCCGTGGCGATCTCGGCCCCCAGCACCTCGCGGATGGCGCGCAGCAGGAAGCCGCCGACGATGGGGTAATGCTCGGGCTGCACCTGCAGCGAGACGTGCTTGTGGATGATCTGCGCGGGCAGATCGCCCAGGCCCGACAGGTCGTCAATGTGCTTGGCGTACATCAGCACGCTGCGGGCCAGCGCGCGCGGCTGGGCGCCGGTCTGCTGGTGCACGCTGTTGAACAGCGGCTGCACCTCGTCGCTCTCGGACAGCATCAACTGGTAGAAATGGGTGGTCAGCGCCTCGCCCCCGGTTTCCAGCAGGGGCACGGTGGATTTGACAATGGCGCGTTGGCGGTCGGTCAGCATGTGAAACATCTCTCCAGGGCCGATCTGGCTGGCAGGCCCACCATGGGCACCACGTCGATCGGACACACGGGACTGGCTCTGCAAGCCATGTGCCAGTCGCTGTGCCCTGCAGTATCAAGCACTTACTGCCAGACATGTCTTTTTGACGCGCGTCAATTGCAGTCGCTTTGACCGCTTACGATGTCGCCATGACTGCATCTGCCACGCTGCTGAATGCCCTGCTGCCCCTGGTGGCCGAGCTGTCCAGCCAGCTCTCCGAATCCGAGCGTTACCGCCGCCTGCTGGCCGCGCTGCGCACCGTCCTGCCCGGCGATGCCGCCGCCCTGCTGCGCTGCGAGCGCAGCGAAGATGGCGACGACTGGCTGCGCCCGCTGGCCATCGATGGACTGAGCCCCGACACCCTGGGCCGGCGCTTTCGCGTGGCCGAGCACCCGCGCTTTGCCGCCCTGCTGGCAGCCGGCCAGGCGCTGCGCTTTCCCACCGACACCCCGCTGCCCGACCCCTACGACGGCCTGGTGGCCCACCACACCGGCGCCCCGTTGCCGGTGCACGACTGCATGGGCTGCGTGCTGCAGGTGGACGGCCAGGCCTGGGGCCTGCTGACCCTGGATGCGCTGGAGCCCGGGCGCTTTGCCGGCGCAGCGCCGCTGGAGGCGCTGCAGGCCTTCAGCAACCTGGCCGCAGCCACCGTGGCCACGGCCGCACGCCTGCGCCAGTTGGAGCAGAGCGTGCACAACGAACGCCAGCGCGCCGAGCACTTTCGCCGCCACACCCCCGTGGCCACGCCGCGCCTGCTGGGCCACAGCGCCGCCATGCGCGCCCTGCAGCGCGACATTGCCACCGTGGCGGCCAGCGACCTGGCGGTGCTGGTCACGGGCGAGACCGGGGTCGGCAAGGAACTGGTGGCCCAGGCGCTGCACGCCCAGTCCGACCGCGCCGACCAGGCCTTTGTCAGCATCAACTGCGCCGCCCTGCCCGACACCCTGGTGGAAAGCGAGCTGTTCGGCCATGTGCGCGGCGCCTTCACCGGCGCCGTGGGCGACCGCCAGGGCAAGTTCGAGCAGGCCCACCAGGGCACGTTGTTCCTCGACGAAGTGGGCGAGCTGCCCCTGGTCACCCAGGCCAAGCTGCTGCGCGTGCTGCAAAGCGGCCAAATCCAGCGCCTGGGGCTGGACCGCGAACGCACGGTGGACGTGCGCATCATCGCTGCCACCAACCAGGACCTGGCCGCCGCCGTGCGCGCCGGCCGCATGCGTGCCGACTTCTACCACCGCCTGAGCGTCTACCCGCTGCAGGTGCCGCCGCTGCGCGCGCGCGAAGGCGATGTGCTGGTGCTGGCCGGCTACTTTCTGGAGCGCACGCGCTCGCAGTTCGGGCTGGACGGCCTGCGGCTGGAAGCCGATGCCCAGGCCGCCCTGCTGGCCCACCGCTGGCCCGGCAATGTGCGCGAGCTGGAGCATGCCGTGCGCCGCGCCGTGCTGCATGCCCTGCGCCGGCCACGCACCCCGGGGCAGTTGCTGGGGATTGTCGCCAGGGATTTCGTGCTGACTCCCAGTTCGATAGCTGACAGCGCAGACACAGAGCGCGCTAAAGGCCTTTTTGACCCACAAACTCCGGCACCGCCTGCAGCCGGCCTGCGCGAGGCCGTCGCCCAGTACGAGCGCCAGCTGGTGCAGCAGGCCCTGCAGGCCCACGGGCACCGCTGGGCACCCGCCGCGCGTGCGCTGCAGATGGACCGCGCCAACCTGCAGCGCCTGGCCAAGCGCCTGGGCCTGCTGGCGCCCAGCGCAACGACCCCGCCTTCGGCAGCGTCGTGAACGCACACCCGCCCGCCCCGTCCACCGGGCGGTGTGCGTGGAATACCCCCCAGGCACGCTCTTAATTTGGCGTTAAGGGCCGGGGCCGAGCATGGCGCCCATCGCTTCTCCGTGGGCCGCCCCGGCGGTTTCCCCCTATGCTCGGACCTTCCTCGCTCACGCCTGCGGCCTTGCCGCAGCCGCCTTCCGCCTTCCCCGTCGCGGGCCGCCTGACGGCCCACACGCCCTGCGATCCGCAGCGCGCCGAGGTCGAGCAGTGCATCCGCCAGACCTACGCGCAGCGCTATGGCGCCCTGGTTCCGGCCTTCGCCCCGGTGCTGCTGGCCCTGCGCGAGGGCGGGCAGGTGCTGGCCGCCGCCGGCTACCGCCGCGCGGCCGATGGCCCGCTGTTTCTGGAAAGCTACCTCGAAGCGCCGGTGGAGCAGTTGATCGCCGCCCAGGCCGGCCGCCCCGTGGCACGCGCCCAGATCGTGGAAGTCGGCCACCTGGCCGCCCCGCGCCGCGGCGAGGGCCGGCGCCTGGTCCAGCTGCTCGGCCCGTTTCTGCTGCACGAAGGTTTCGACTGGGTGGTGGGCACCGTCACGCAGGAGCTGCAGCTGATGCTGGTGCGCCTGGGGCTGGTGCCCCTGCTGCTGGGCCCTGCACACCCCGATGCCCTGGGGAACCAGGCGCAGTACTGGGGCAGCTACTACCAGCACACCCCGGTGGTGCTGGCCATCCACCTGCGCCGCTCGCTGCGCCAGTTCCTGGCCCGCCGCGTGCGCGCCATGACCCGGGAGGCCCCATGAGCCGCATGCCGCCCCCTTACCACGCCGGCGCAGTGGCGCTGGACAACGGCCACCAGCGCTGGACCTTCGCCGAGCTGGACCAGCTGCGCGCCGACATGGCACGGCAGTTCAGCCACCTGGGCACCCGGGTGCTGGCCACCTTGCTGGACAACGGCCCCGCCTGGGTGGTCGCCGATGCCGCCGCCCGGGATGCGGCGGTGGTGCACGTGCCGCTGCCCGCCTTCTTCACGCCCGCCCAGATCGCCCATGCCCTGGCGGTGGCCGGGGTGGACACGGTGCTGACCGTGCCGGCGGCGGCCACCCGCTGGCCCCAGGCCCCGGCCATCCCCTGCTGCGTCGCAGGCCAGGAGTTGGTGCTGCTGCGCCTGCCGGCCACGGCGGTCGCCATGCCCGCGGGGACCGCCAAGATCACCTTCACCTCGGGCACCACCGGCACCCCCAAGGGCGTGTGCCTGGATGCGGCCGCCATGGACCGCGTGGCCGAGGGGCTGGTCCAGGCGCTGGCCCCGCTGGACATCCGCCGTCACCTGTGCGCCCTGCCGCTGGCCGTGCTGCTGGAGAACATTGCGGGCCTGATGGCGCCGCTGCGCCAGGGGGCCACCTGCATCACCCTGCCGCTGGCCGAGCTGGGGCTGAGCGGCTCCTCCAGCTTCGACGTGGCCCGCTTTGACGCCACGGTGCAGGCCCAGCAACCGCACAGCCTGATCCTGCTGCCGCAGATGCTGCGCGCCTGGACCGCCTGGCTGACGGCCACCGGGGCCCGCGCCCCGGGCAGCCTGCGGCTGGTGGCCGTGGGCGGCGCCGCCGTGGGGGCTCCGTTGCTGGCCGCGGCCCGGGCCCTGGGCATCCCGGCCTACGAAGGCTACGGCCTGTCGGAAGGTGCCTCGGTCCAGACCCTGAACCTGCCCGGGCGCGACCGGCCCGGCAGCGCCGGGGCCGCGCTGCCGCACGCGCAGCTGCGCATCGCCACCGATGGCGAGATCGAGGTGGCGGGCAGCCTGTTCAGCGGCTACCTGGGCCAGGCCACGCCCGTGGGCCCCTGGTGGCCCACCGGGGACCTGGGGCGCCTGGACGCCGACGGCTTCCTGCATGTGGACGGGCGCAAAAAGCATGTGCTGATCACCGCCTTCGGACGCAATGTCGCCCCCGAATGGGTGGAGACCGCGCTGGGCAACGAAGCCGCGATTGCCCAGGCGGTGGTGCTGGGCGACGGCCAGCCCTTCCTGAGCGCCGTGCTCTGGCCGGTGACGCCAGCCACCAGCAATGCGCAGCTGCAGGCCGCCATCGACGCGGCCAACCTGACGCTGCCCGACTACGCCCAGATCCACCACTGGTGCCGCGGGCAAGCCCCCTTCACCAGCGAATTCGGCATGGCCACCGCGAACGGCCGGCCCCGGCGCGAGGTCGTGCGCCACGTCCATGCCAACGCGCTGGGCCTGGAAGCCCGCGGCGCCTGAAGGCCCCTCCCCCATTTGTCCCACCTGAGGAAATCGTCATGAGCTTTTACCAACGCCTGGCCACCGAGACCGCACCCGACCGTGCCGGCCTGCTGGGCACCCCCATCATCCAGGGCTGCCTGCAGGGCCAGGTCTCTCTACCCAGCTACCAGGCCTTCTTGCGCGAGGCCTTCCACCATGTGCGCCACACCGTGCCGCTGCTGCAGGCCTGCCAGCAGGCCCTGCCTGCCCGCAACGCCTGGCTGCACGCCCCACTGGACGAATACATCGAAGAGGAACAGGGGCACGAGCTGTGGATCCTGGATGACATCCGCGCCAGTGGCGGCGACGCCGAGGCCGTGCGCCACGGACCTCCGGGGCATGCCACGGAAGTGATGGTGGCCTATGCCTACGACACCATCGCCCGTCGCAACCCGCTGGGTTTCTTCGGCATGGTGCATGTGCTGGAAGGCACCAGCGTGGCCATCGCGCTGATGGCCGCCGACCAGATCCAGCAGCCGCTGGGCCTGCCGGACGCGGCCTTCAGCTACCTGCGCTCGCACGGCACGCTGGACCAGGAGCACACCGCCCATTTCGCATTGCTGATGGACCAGGTGCAAGCCCGCGAGGACCAGGAGGCCATTGTGCATGCGGCCAAGGCGTTTTACCGCCTGTACGGCGATGTGTTCCGCAGCCTGCCCCTGCCCCAGGCCACCACAACCAGCGGGGTGCCGGCATGAAAATCAGCGACTGCAAGGTCTTGCTCACTGGCGCCAGCGGAGGGATTGGCTCGGCCTGCGCCCAGCGCCTGGTACAGGCCGGTGCCAGCGTGATGCTGACCGGCCGCTCGCCGGCGCGCCTGGCGGCGCAGGCCCGCGCCCTGGTGCGCGAAGGCGGCGTGCCGCGCGAGCGGGTCGAGTGGTATGTCACCGACCTGACCCGCGTGACCAGCCTGGAGCCGCTGGCCCAGGTGGCCGCCGAATGGCAGTGCAACGTGCTGGTGCACGGGGCGGGGATGCCGGCGTTTGGCCGCTTCGAGTCCTTCGATGCCAACACCATGGCGCAGGTGATGTACCTGAACCTGTTTTCGCCGATGCTGCTCACCCAGGCCCTGATGCCCCACCTGCGCCAGCAGGCGCAGGCACGCGTGGTGTGCATCGGCTCGGTCCTGGGACGCCTGGGCCTGCCCGGCTACAGCGTCTACAGCGCCAGCAAGTTCGGGCTGCGCGGCTTTGCCGAAGCCCTGCGCCGCGAGGTGGCCGACAGCACGGTGCAGATCCAGTACCTGGGCCCGCGCAGCACCCGCACCGAATTCAACAGCGAGGCCGCCCAGCGCTACAACCAGGCCACCCGCACGGCCATGGACGATGTCGACACCGTCGCCCAGGCCCTGCTGCGCCTGCTGGAGCGCGGCGAGGCCGAGCGCTTCCTGGGCTTCCCCGAGGCCCTGGCGGTGCGCCTCAACGGTCTGGCGCCGTCACTGCTGGATGGCGCCTTTGCCACCCACCGGCGCAGCCTGGACCCGCTGGAACTGCCGCCCCCCCTGGCACTGAGCCCGGTGGTCGACTTCACCAGCCCGCCCCGGGACGCGCACTCGCTGCGCGCCCAGGAACTTTGACACCTGCCCCTCACCCCCCACGCCCCTACAAGGAGTCCGACCATGCCCTTCGCCCCCCAAGCCCTGCCATTCCTTACACCGCACCGCCGCCAGTTGCTGGCCATCGGCCTGCTGACGGCCAGCGCCACCCTCACCGGTTTGCTGCCCCACCACGCCCAGGCGGCACCGGCGGACGACGCCGTGGCCGAGCTGCAGCACAACTGGGAAAGCATCCGCTACCAGGCCCCCGCGCCCGAACGCAGCCAACGTTTCGAGGCGCTGGCCGCCAAGGCGCACAAGGTCAGTGCCGCCCACCCCGGACAGCCCGAACCCCTGGTCTGGGAAGGCATCATCGTCAGCTCGCTGGCCGGCGAGAAAGGCGGCCTGGGGGCACTCGGACTGGCCAAGCAGGCCAAGGCCCTGTACGAGGCGGCGATTGCCATCAACGGGGATGCGCTGGAAGGCTCGGCCTACAACAGCCTGGGGGTGCTGTATTACAAGGTGCCAGGCTGGCCGGTAGGCTTTGGCGACAAGGCCAAGGCCAAGGAGCTGCTGCAAAAGGCCCTGAGCCTCAACCCCAAGGGTATCGATCCCAACTTCTTCTATGGCGAGTACCTGGTGGAAACCAAGCAGCCCGATCAGGCCATCCCCTACCTGGAGCGCGCGCTGCAGGCGCCAACGCGCCCGGGGCGGCAGATCGCCGATGCCGGCCGGCGCGAGGAAATCCGCAGCCTGCTTGACAAGATCAAGCCGCACTGAACCGGGGCGGCCGGCCAGAACTTAGCGGTGGGCAGCATCAAACTGCAGCCTGGCGCGCACGCCCTGGCCATCGTCGCGGGTGACGATGTGCAGCTCCAGGCCATGCAGCTGGGCAATGCGCCGCACGATGGAAATGCCCAGGCCGCTGCCGCCATCGCGTTGGCCATCGGGCCGGTAAAAGCGCTCGCCCAGGCGCTCCAGCTGCTCGGGGGCCAGCGGGGGACCGTCGTTGTCCACCTCCAGGTGCTCGCGGCCAAAGCGCAGCACCACCGCACTGCCTTGCGGGGCATAGCGCACGGCGTTGTCCAGCAGGTTGCGCAGCAACACGGTCAGCAAATGGGGATTGCCAAGCATGGGCAGCGGGTGCTCCCCGGGCGAGGGCCACTCGCAGGCCAGCTCAATGTGCCGGCGCGTGGCCAGGGCCAGGCAATCGCCCATGGTCTGCTCGACGATGGCCGGCCAGTCGATTTCGGTCTCCATGTCGGGGATGACCCCGGACTCGGCCCTCGACAGCGCCAGCATCTGCGTGACCAGGCGCTCCATGCGGTCCAGGCCGGCACTGAGCTTGTTTTCAGCCAGTCGCCGCTCGGCCGGCGTGCTGGCCTGGCGCACCACATCCCACTGTGCACGCAGCACCGCCAGCGGGGTGCGTAGTTCGTGCGCGGCATCGGCCGTGAAGCGACGCTCGCGCTGCAGCAGTTGCTGGATGCGCACGAACAGGCCATTCATGGCCCCCAGCAGCGGACGCAGCTCGGTCGGGGCATCGTCCTCCGGCATGGGATGCAGGTCCTGGGCATCGCGGGTGGCCAGTTCATCGGTCAGTCGGTGCATGGGCGCCAGCGCCCGGCGGACCGCCCAGGCCATGACCACCAGCAGCACGGGCAGCACCAGCAGCCAGGGCACGACCTGGGCCAGCGTCAGGCCATAGACCAGCTCATCGCGCTCGTACAGACTCTGGCCCGCAGCGACCTGCCACTGGCCATCGCTGGACGACAGGTAGTACAGTCGCCAGGGCTTGCCCTGCACCTCCAGGTTCGTGAACCCGGTGGTCTGCCCACGAAATGGCAAGGCCATGCCATCGCGATCGGCCAGTGCCAGGTGCCCATGTACATCCCAGACCGTCACGGCCAGATCGCGCACATCGGCATCCCCGCTGGCCTGTCCCCCGATGGCCGTCATGGGCAACAGCGGGGTGGTATCAGGTTGCGGGTAGCCCTGCCCCAGCGTGGCCTGCACCTGCTGCGCCAGGCGCACCAGCTGGGTGTCAAACAGCTCATTGACTTCGTGCCGGGCCTCACGGACCGAGAAATAGAGGGCCACACCCCAGACCAGGGGCGCACAGACCAGCAGATACAGCAACAGGCGGCGCTGCAAGCTCATGGCGCCACCCCGCAGGCCCCCAGGGCGTAGCCCACCCCCCGGACGGTGCGCACGATGCCGGGGTCGATCTTGCGCCGCAGGTGGTGGATGTGCACCTCCAGCGAATTGCTCTCGGGCTCTGTGCCGCTCCAGTCGTACAGCTTTTCCAGCAGGTGCGAACGCGACAGCACCCGTTGTGGCTGGGCCAGCAAGGCCTCGAGCACGGCCAGCTCACGCCCCGTCAGCGCCACGGGGGCCCCGCGCCAGTGCACGGACTTGGCGGCGGGATCGTAGGCCAGCTCCCCGTGCAGCCAGACGGCCTGGGTGTGCCCTGCGGTGCGGCGCGTCAGGGCCCGCAGCCGCGCAGCCAGCTCGTCCTGCGTGATGGGCTTGACCAGGTAGTCGTCGGCACCGGCGTCCAGCCCGGCGATGCGCTGCTCCACCGCATCGCGCGCGGTGAGCACCAGGATCGGCAGCTGCAGGCCCGACTGGCGCCAGCGCTGCAGCCACTCCATGCCATCGCGCCCCGGCAAACCCAGGTCCAGCACCACGGCATCGAAGGGGGCGCCGGCCAGCGCGGCATCGGCTGCGGCGCCATGCTGGAACCAGTCGACGGCATGGCCGCGCTGGCGCAGCCCCTGTGCCAGGGCGTCACCAAGCAGGCTGTCATCTTCAACAATCATCAGGCGCATAACGTGGCATCACGAGGGGCAGGAGTCCCATTCTCTTCGAAACCGTGTGCCACGCCACCACCTGTCGGCACCGTTCAGCCCGAGCACCCCACCAGGTTCCACCCCGCAGTCGCCACCAGCGTGCACAAGGCGGAGCCATCAAAACGCAGCACGCTGTCCCCGGCCATCGCACGGTAGAACTCGCAATCCAGCGCCAGGATCAGCAGCAGTGCCCCAGCCAGCGCAGCCAGGCGCAGCACCTGCACGATGCGGCGCCGCCCAGGACGCAAGCGGGTGGATGGCGGCGGGGGATCGGGCATCGAAACGAGAGACATGGGCACTCCTCCAAGGACTGCCCGCATTCTGGAAACCCCAGATTTGTTTTTGCTTAACGCCGTCCTGGGACCGCGCCCGCTTGCACAGCCCCAGGAAGGCCGGCGGGAGGAGGACTGCCCCCCGCGCGGCACGCCCTGTCGCCCACAGCTCAATAGCGCGGTGCGCCCAGCGACAGCATCAGCCGGTTGGCCCAATTGAAGAAGGCTGCAGCGTGCACCAGGTCTGCCGCCGCCTGGGCATCCAGGCCCTGGGCGCGCAACGCCGCCACGTGCGCGACCTCCAGGCGCTGCGGCGTGGCCGTCAGCGCCACGCTGGCGTCCACGATCGCATTCCAGCGCGCGCCCAGATCGGCCTGCACGCCCTCATCCAGCAGGCGCTGCACATCGTCCTTGCGGTGCGAGAAGTGGCTGGCAAAGCGCGCATGCACGGACGCGCAGTAGATGCACCCGTTGTAGCGCGAGGTGGCGGCCGCCGCCAGCTCACGCTCGGCCCTGGGCAGACCCGCCGCGGGGTTGTAGAAGATGTCCTTGTCGGTGCGGGTGCGTGCGCCCAGCGTGTCCGGGTCGCGCACCAGCAGGCGGAAGTACGGGGATTTGGCACGCGACGCATCCACCAGCCCGTCCAGGTGGCGGGGCGTCAGCGCCCCTTCATCCAGCGGCGCCAGCCAGGGCTGCCACTGCAGCTCGGCCTGGGTGAACACCACGGGCTCCGCACCCGGCACCGGAGTGGCAACCGCTGCAGCAGCACCCTGCTGCGACGCCGTGCGACGCACGGCGGGCCCTGGCTCGACCTGCCAGCCGGCGGCCAGCACGCGCAGACCATCGACCACACGCAGCTGAAAGCTCAGGAACGCCACCAGTTGCGACAGCACGACGATATCGTCGGCCTGCCAGCCGGCGGCTTCCAGGGCCCGCACGCGCTGCGGTTCAGCATCACGGGGGTGGAACACCAGGAAATGCGCGTGCAGCAAGGCGGCATGCAAGCGCTCGCCCAGCACCGCACGCAGTGCCTGCGACAGCTGCAGCGCGGTGCCGTCCTGGTCCTCGGCCGTCAGCGGTCCGGCCGGAAAGTGCCCGTACGGGCCTTGCGTGGCACCTGCAGCCGCTGCATGGCGCACGGCCTCGAACCAGTGGGGCGACAGCTCCTGCAGCAGTTGCAGGTGCCAGTCTGCAGCCTCGGCCTGCTGGTGCAGCAGGGACACGAAGGCGGCCACGGCATGGCGTTCGGCACGGCTCACCTGCCCGGCAACCGGGGCCGTGGGGATGAACAAGGCCTCGTGGCTTTTCTGCGCCTGGGCCCGTGTTTCAGGGCGTGCACGGCGCAGCTGGTCCAGCCAGTCACCGGGGGCGATGCCTGCCAGAAAATCGATCACATCCACCTGTTCCAGGGGCACCCCGGGCAGGGTGGGCTTCGCTTGCGACAGTTCGGTCATGGGAATACTCCTGGGTTCAGGCGGGTTGCAGCTCGGAAATGGCCGCCGGGGCAGCGACCGGGGCGGTGGTGGTGCCGGGAGCGCTCCAGCCCAGGGCGGGGGCCACGTGCCGGGCCGTCAGCTCCAGCGAACGCAGGATGGCCGCGTGCGGGGGATCGATGGAATGCACCTGGAACACCAGGTCCGTCGTGCGCGCCAGGGCCGTGTCGGCCTGCAGCGAGGCGATGACCTCGTCCGGCGTGCCCAGGTGCACGTCATAGGCCTTGATCAGAGCCTCCAGCGGCGCCGCCGGGTCAACGCGCGGAAAGGGTCCGGCCACCGGCTTGGCATGGCGCACCGCCAAGCGGCGCAAACCGGTTTCGGCCCAGCGCAGCGCGTCTTCGCGGCGATCGGCCACGAACAGGGTCCGCGAGCCCAGGATGCGCGGCGCCTGCCCTGCGGGCAAGGCTGCCAGGTAGGCATCGATGATGGGGTTCTGAATGTCCGACAGCGACAGGTCCGGCGTCGCCGCGGGACGTGGCTGGGTGCGCGACAGCATCAGCCCTTCCCCGGCAGCCCCGGCACGCTGGCCGCCCTCCACCGAGAAGGTGGCCTGCCAGACGCGCTGCAGCAGATGGGCGGCTGTCGGATAGACCCGCACACCGCCCTGCAGCGCATCGCCACGCCATGCGGCCCGCAGCACCTCCAGGTTGCGGCCGTAGACGGCGCCACGGTCCTGGCTGGCCACGCCGAAGGCCTCGAACGACTCGGCCGTGCCCCCGGTGCCCAGGCCGATTTCCAGTCGTCCACCGGACAGCAGGTCCAGCACGGCGGTGTCTTCGGCGACACGGATGGCGTTCTCCATGGTCAGCGTCACCACCCCGGTGCCCAGACGGATGCGCTGCGCACGCTGGGCCACGTGTGCCAGGAACACCAGCGGGGATGGCAGGCCGCCTTCGTTTTCATGGAAATGGTGCTGCGCGACCCAGGCCGAGTCAAAGCCCAATGCCTCGGCATGGACGATCTGCTCGGTCACCAGGCGATAGCGCTCGCCCGCGGGCACGTCATCCAGCAAGCGGCTGAAGTAGCCCAAGCGTTTCTTCGTTGGTGGTGTGAGATTGGACAAAATCGATACTCCTTGTGCCGGGAATGGCAGCGATCAGTTCACGGGTGTAATGGCTGCGTGGCTGCAGGAAAACCTGCTCCACCGTGCCCTGCTCCACCACCTTGCCGTGCTGCAGCACGGAGACGGTGTGGGCGATCTGGCGCACCACCGACAGGTCGTGCGTGACAAATACATAGGTCAGTTGCAATTGCTGCTGCAGGGTTTCCAGCAGCCGCAGGATCTGCGCCTGCACGGTCACATCGAGGGCGGACACGGCTTCATCCAGCACCAGCACCTCGGGCTGCAGCACCAGGGCCCGGGCAATCGCCACCCGCTGGCGCTGTCCCCCGGAAAGGGCATGCGGCCGACGCCCCTGCAGCTCTGCGGACAGGCCGACCTGTGCCAGCGCGTCCTGCACCCGCTGGTGGCGCGCAGCGGCCGGCAGCCGGTCGAAGTTGCGCAGCGGCTCTTCGACAATGTCGAACACCGTCTGGCGTGGGTCCAGCGACGCGAAAGGGTTCTGGTAGACCAGTTGCACTTTGCGCCGGAACTGGCGCAGCGCCTCACCGCGCAAGGCCGTGACATCCGTGCCAGCGATCTGGATCTGGCCTGCCGTCGGCCGCAGCAGGCCCACCAACGCACGGATGGTGGTGGTCTTGCCCGACCCGGACTCCCCCACGATCGCGTGCGTGCTGCCACGCCGCGCCTGGAAGGACACGCCATCAACGGCCAGGAACGGTTCCTCCTGGCCCGGCACCCTGAACTGCTGGCGCAGGCCCTGCACCTGCACCGCCCAGTCCTTCCCCCCATCGTCCACCAGGGGCGCACGGACGGGCTGCGCGGACAAGGCCGGCGCATCGGCCAGCAACTGGCGCGCATAGGCGCTGTGCGGCTGGCGCAGCACCTGCAAGGTCTCGCCAGCCTCCTGGACCTGGCCATGGCGCAGCACGACGATGCGGTGCGCACGGTCGGCAGCGACCCCCAGGTCGTGGGTCACCAGCAGCACGGCAGTGCCCGTTTCGCGGCGCAGGGTGTCGATCAGATCCAGGATGCGGCGCTGCACGGTCACGTCGAGGGCGCTGGTCGGTTCGTCGGCGATGATCAGCGCGGGCTTCAGCGCCACCGCCATGGCGATCAGCACACGCTGCTTCATGCCCCCCGACAGCTCGTGCGGGTACTGGCGGTAGCGCAGCTCGGGCCGCGTCAGGCCTACCTTGCGCAGCAGCTCCACCACCTGTTTTTCCACGGCCACGGCATCGTGCCAGCCGTGCAGCTGCAGCACCTCGGCCACCTGGGCGCCGATGGTGCGCACCGGGTTCAGCGAGGCCGTGGGGTCCTGCGGCACCAGGCTCACCACCCGGCCCCGCAGGCTGCGCCACTGCGCCTCATCCGCCCGGGTCACATCCTGGCCCAGCAGGCGGATGTGCCCCCCGACCACCTGGCCGTTGCCGGGCAGCAATCCAATCGCTGCCTGGGAGGTGGTGGACTTGCCCGAGCCCGACTCGCCCACCAGGGCCACCACCTCGCCGGGCCGCACCGTCAGCGACACACCGTGCACCACCTGGCGCAACTGGTCGGCCTCCCGGTAAGCGATGCGCAGCTGGTCGATCTCCAGCACGGCATCCGGCAGCACCGTCGGGGCTGTTGCCGTGGTGGGCGCCACGGGCGGCTGCCCGGCCGTGCGCAGCCAACGCTGCAGCCAAAATTGCCAGGCATTCATGACTGTCCCCCTGCCAGCGACACACTGATGCGGTTGACCGCCAGCACCACCGCCACCACCACCAGCCCTGGCACCGTGGTCAGCCACCAGGCCGTGGACAGGTAGTTGCGCCCTTCGGCAATCAGCAGCCCCCATTCCGGCGTGGGCGGCGGTGCACCATAGCCCAGGAAGCCCAGCGTGGCGATGGCCAGGATGGCCGAGCCGAACTGCAACGCGGCCAATGCCACCACCGACGTCAACGAATTGGGCAGTACATGCCGCCACAGCACGGCACGGAAGCGCCCGCCACTGCCAAACGCGGCCTCGACATACTCGGTCCTGCGGACCCGGACGACTTCCGAGCGCACCAGCCGCGCAAAGCTGGCCACAGAAGCCACCCCCACGGCAATCGCGGCATTCACGGTGCCAAATCCCAGCACGATGATGATGGCCAAGGACAGCAGCAGGGACGGCACCGCCAGCAGGACATCGACCAGCCGCATCAGGGCATCGTCCGTGCGGCCGCCCACGGCACCGGCCAGCAAGCCCAGGGTGGTGCCCACCAGCAGGCCCACGCCCATGGCCACCAGGGCCCCCGACAGCGAGTGCACGGAACCATGGACGACACGCGCCCAGACATCGCGCCCCAGCGCATCGGTCCCCAGCCAGTGGCCGGCATGCGGTGCACGCAGTTGCTGGCCCGCCTGGCCGACCAGCGGGTCATGGCTGCTGAACCAGCCGGGCACGATGGCCCACAGCAGCACCAGCGCCACCACGCCCCAGGCCAGCCACAGCCCCAGGGGCGCACGTGCCAGTTGCCGCCGCAGCACCTGCCAACCCCGGCGCTGGGCGCGTGGTGCCGCCTGCGGGGGGGCGCTTAACCCCTGGTGCTGTGGGGCGGCGCCCACCGGTTGTGGCGGCAGCTGCAGCGCCACCCCTTCGTTGTGTGTGAGTGCATTCATCGCGTCAGCCTCCTGCTGCATAGCGAAGCCGTGGATCCAGCCAGGGATAGAGCAGATCCACGATCAGATTGATCGTTACAAAGGCCGCGGCCGAGACCATGACCACGGCTTGCAGGACGGCGGTGTCCTGGTTGCCCACGGCCTGCTGGGTCAGGCTGCCCAGGCCGTTGAGGCCAAACACCGCCTCGGTCACCACGGCACCGGCCAGCAACTCGCCAAACAGCACCCCGGCCATGGTCAGCACGGGCAACAGGGCATTGCGGGCGGCATGGCGCAGCAGCACGTGCAGCTGCGACGCCCCCTTGGCCCGCGCCACGGCCACATAGGGCTGGGCCATGGCGGCGTCCAGGTTGCGCATCAGGATCTGCGCCAGCGGTGCCGAGATGGGCACGGCCAGTGTCAGCGTCGGCAGGATCAGCCCCTGCCAGGGGCCGGGGTTGATCACCGGCACCCACCCCAGGCGGAAGGACACCCACTGGATCAGCATGATCCCCAGCCAGAACACGGGGATGGACACGAACAGCGAAGGCAGCGACTGCAGCAGCGCCCGCACCGCCCGAACGCGCACCACACTGGCCGCCAGGGCCAAGCCCAGGGCCAGCAACAGCGCCGCCGCCAAGCCCAGCGCGGCCAGGCGCAAGGTGGGGGGCAGGTTGGTGGCCAGACCTTCACGGACGGGCACCCCGGCCTGCAGCGAATAGCCGAAATTCCCCGTCAGAAACTGGCCCAACGTGTGCAGGTACTGGCGCCAGGCAGGCTGGTCCGTGCCGTAGGCGGCCTGGATCTCGGCAATCTGCTCTGGCCCCAGGCCCAGGTCCGGGTTGAGGAACTTGATCAGGACCGCATCGCCGGGCATCAGCTGCAGCAACACGAACGAGGTGGTGAAGGCGGCCCACAGCACCAGCAGGGCCTGACCGATGCGCCGCCACAGATAGGAAGTCGTCATGCGAGGCCCTCAGTGCTTGTCCAGCCAGGTGGCATAGAAGCTGGGGCGACCCACCGCCTCGAACGCCACCGCCTTGACCCAGGGGGCCCCCGCAAACACCTGGGGCTCCTCGAACAGGGGAATCACATAGGCCTGGTCGACCAGGTAGTGCTGTACCTCGCGCGTCAGCGCCAGCCGGCGGGACACCACCGGCTCCCGGGCGATCGCATCCAGCAGGCCGTTGAGCTTGTCATCCACAAAGCTGTGGACCTTCTGGCTCACGCCGCCCTTTTGCAGCAGCAGGTTGCGGTTGGTGGGGTAGTAGTTGCTCTTGATCACATCCGGATCGGCGCGTCCAACCATGGCCGGGATCAGCGGGGTCTTGAGCGGGTCCAGGCTGTCCAGCGTCTTGCTGCCCAGATCGCCAGCCAGCACGTTGAGCCGGACGCCCACCTGCGCCCATTGCTGGGCCACCAGCTGCAGCACTTCCTTGTTCTGCAGATAGTTCAGCGACTCGTAGGTGGTCAGCACCAGGGGTTGGCCGTCCTTTTCGCGGATACCGCTGGTACCGGGCTTCCAGCCTGCGTCATCCAGCAGGGCCTTCGCCTGTTCGGGATCGAACTTCAGCTTGTCCGACAGGTCCACGTAGCCCGCCGTCGTGGACACGATCACGCCCGTGGCCTGTGGATAGTGGGCCGAGAACAGCGTCTGCACGATCTGCCGCGCATCGGTGGCGTGCAGCAGGGCCTTGCGCACGCGCACATCGGCCACCAAGGGGTTGTCGGGGCGGAAGGCCAGGCTGTCGTTCACGCCGCGCGTGGAGGATGCGTAGATGGGGAACTGCTGGTCCTGCACCCGCTTTTCGTCGTAGGCCTGGATCTGGCGAATGAACCCCGCCTGCCCGGCCAGCAGTGCGCCGATGCGCACCCCGTCTTCGGGCGCCACCACGATCTGTATGCCATCCAGCCGTGCGCGCCCCTGGTGGGCCAGCTTGGCCGGGCCCCAGGCATAGTCCTGGCGCGCCACCAAGTGCAACTCCTTGCCCAGGGTCTCGCTGGCCACCACGAAGGGACCGGAGCCAATCACCTTGGTCGCATCCCCCAGTTCATCCAGCGGGTGGGCCAGCGTGGCCGGCGACACCAAGCCCGAGCCGATCACCGAGGTGGCCTGCAGGAAGCCCGGCGATGGCTGGCTGAAGTAGAACCTGACCGTGTGCGCATCCACCACCTCGCTGCGCTGGTAGTTGTTGATGACCTCGGACACCGAATGCTTGAGCGCCTTGTTGCCCAGCCCGAAGGTGTCGAAGTTCTTGGCCACGGCGGCCGCATCCAGCGGCGTGCCGTCCGAGAAGGTCACGCCCTGACGCAACCGGAAGCTGTATTCGGTCGCGTCGTCGTTGACCGTCCAGGACTCGGCAATCCAGGGCTCGATCTCCAGCGTCTCAGGGTTCTGGTAGGTCAGCTTGTCGGTGATCTGGTTCAGGATGCCGCCGTTGGGGTAGAACCCCCCTGCCGGGGGATACAGGCTGGTGTGCGCCTGCTGCTCCAGGTACACCAGGGTGCCACCTTGGATCGGCGTGCCGGACTGCGCTGGCGCATCGGTCGTGCTGCTCTGGGGCGAGCAGCCCGACAGCCACAGGCCTGCGGCCACGGCCCCGATCAGCAGCCATGCGCGACGAGAAATGGTTGGTTGCACCATGGTGGTCCCCCTCAACGCTTGCTCAGCCAGGTGGCGTAGAAGCTGGGCCGACCCACGGCCTCAAAGCCCACGTCCTGCACCCAGGTGGCCCCGGCAAAGGCCTGTGGCTCCTCGAAGATCGGGATCACATAGGCCTGCGCGATCAGGTAGCGCTGCACCTCGCCGGTCAGCTGCAGACGCCGGGTGGTGTCGGTTTCCGCGGCAATCGCATCCAGCTGGCCGTTGAGCTTGTCGTCCACAAAGCTGTGGACCTTCTGACTCACCCCGCCCTTTTGCAGCAGCGCATTGCGGTTGCTCGGATAGAAGTAGCTCTTGATCACATCCGCATCGGCACGCCCCACCATGCCGGGTGTCACCGGCGTCTTGGCCGGATCCAGGTTGTCCACGGCACGGCTGCCGGCATCCCCGGCCAGCACATTCAGCTTGACACCCAGCTTGCCCCATTGCTGGGCCACCAGTTGCAGGGTTTCCTTGTTCTGCGGCTGCGGCAGCGCCTCGTAGGCGGTCAGCACCAAGTCCTGCCCATCCTTCTGGCGCAGGCCCTGGCTCCCCAGGGTCCAGCCGGCTTCATCGAGCAGTCGCTGGGCCTTCTCGGGATCAAACCGCAGCTCCGACGCCAGATCCACATAGCCAGCCGCCGACTTGGCCACGACCGAGGTGGCCTGTGGATAGTTCGCGGAAAACAGGGTCTGCACCACCTCGGCCGTGTTCGTGCCGTGCAGCAGCGCCTGGCGCACCCGCAGGTCCGCCACCAGCGGATTGTCCGGACGGAAGGCGATGCTGTTGTTCACGCCACGCGTCGAAGGTGCGTAGATCTGAAAGCCCTGTTCCTGCACACGCTTTTCGTCATAGGCCTGCACCTGGCGGATCAGGCCGGCCTGCCCCGACAGCAGGGCGCCGATGCGCACACTGTCTTCGGGGGTCACCACGAAGCGGATGCTGTCCAGGCGTGCACGCCCCTGGTGCGCATGCCGGGCCGGGCCCCAGTTGTAATCAGCCCGTGCTTTGAGTAGCAGTTCCTTGCCCAAGGTCTCGCGCTCCACCACGAAGGGGCCCGAGCCGATGATGCGCGTGGCATCCCCCAGCTCTTCGAAGGGCCGCCCCAGCGTGGACGGCGACACCAAACCGGAGCCGATCACCGACGTGCCCTGCAGGAAGCCGGGCGACGGCTTGCTGAAGTAGAACTTCACGGTCAGCGGATCGACCACCTCGCTGCGTTCGTAGTTGTTGATCACTTCGGACACGGGCAGCTTCAGGGACTTGTTGCCCAGGCCATAGGTGTCGAAGTTCTTGGCCACGGCCGCCGCATCCAG
The DNA here is from genome assembly GCF_009668305.1 of Comamonas sp. CAH-2. NCBI lineage: Bacteria > Pseudomonadati > Pseudomonadota > Betaproteobacteria > Burkholderiales > Comamonadaceae > Comamonas > Comamonas sp. CAH-2. Next base: position 5,518 of record NZ_VSWF01000039.1, on the reverse strand, counting down.
CGGGGTGCCGTCGGAGAACGTCACACCGGCGCGCAGCTTGAACGTGAACGCCGTGGCGTTGTCGTTGATGCTCCAGGACTCGGCAATCCAGGGCTGGATTTCCAGCGTCTTTGGGTCCTGGTAGGTCAGCTTGTCCGTGATCTGGTTGAGCACCCCGCCATTCGGATAGAAGCCACCCGCTGGGGGATACAGATTGGTGTGCGCCTGCTGCTCCAGATAGACCAGTTCCCCGCCCTGCACGGGGGCACCCTGCTGTGCGGCGGTCTCCGTGCCGGTTTGCTGCGAGCAGCCGGCCATCCAGACCCCTGCCACCATGGCTGCCAGCCACCACCCTTGACGTTTGCTTTTGCTGTGTTTCTGCACGAGACCATCCATCCTTCATGCCATTGCGGCGCTGTAATGCAAGAACCGGGAAGGCAAAACCCCTCTCCAGCTGCCATGCATGCTAGGAAGTGCACTCGCTTTTTTGAAGCTATGTTTTCACGCTTAGATATGCACGAAACAGATATGAATTCGGTGGCGCCGGACGCATAAGCAAGCGCATTTTTCGCATTTGTGCGCGGCCCCTGAAAACCCGATGCTGGCGCTTTCCCTCCTTTGAGAAAGCCCCCATGTCACTGCCTTTGGACCACATCGTGATTGCCGTGCACGATCTGCACAGCGCCATCCATGACTACCGCAACCTGGGATTCACCGTCACCCCGGGCGGCGACCACCCGGGCCGCGCCACCCACAACGCGCTGGTGGTGTTCCAGGACGGCTCCTACTTCGAGCTGATCGCCTGGAAGGCCCCAGAAGCAACCCATCCCTGGTGGCCCAAGCTCAGCCGCTTCGGCCCCGGCATCGTGGACTTTGCGCTGCTGCCCGGCACCACCCCCCAGGTGGTGGCGCAGGCGCTGTCGCGCGGCCTGGCCTACCAGCCCCCGGTGGATGGCGGGCGGCTGCGCCCCGACGGGGTGGAACTGCGCTGGCAGAACGCATGCCCTGCCACGCCCGATCTGCCCTTCCTGTGCGGCGATGTCACCCCCCGCGCCCTGCGCGTGCCCGAAGGCCCGGTGCGCGAACATGCCAATGGCGTGCAGGGCGTGGCCGAGCTGCGTGTGGCCGTGCACGATGTGGCCGCCACGCTGGAACGCTACCGCGCCCTGTTGGGCCTGGAGGATGTTCCGGCCCCGGCTGAAGGTGCCGCCAGCCTGCAACTGGGCCGCACCGTGCTGAAGCTGGAAACCGCCAGCGCCAATGCCGAGGCCGCACAGCGGCTGGCCCTGCAGGGTGAAGGCCCGTTTGCCATCGGCCTGCACACCACCCAGTCCCACCCGCTGGGCCCGGTGGTACATGGCCACACCCATGGCGCACTGCTGGAGCTGATTGCCCTGCCGGATGCACTGGCTGGGGCCACGCCCCGCGCTCATGCGCAAAGCGCATTTGCATAGCCGCAAAGCTTCGTTGCCCGGGCCCCGGCGGCCCGGGATACTGCCTTTTACTTCCTCCCACCGACCGGATTCACCATGAACAAACGCGACTTTCTGCGCACCTCTGCCGCCTTCCTGCTGCCGGCCGCCGCAGGCACCTTCTCTGCCCTGGCCACTGCGACTGCCACCACGCCGGCCCTGATCCGCGTGGGCGTGCGTGGCGGTGTGGACGAGGAAATCTGGGAAGTGGTGACCAAGGTCGCCAAGGAACGCGGCCTGAACGTCAAGCCCGTGGTGCTCAGCGGCTCGGTCAGCCCCAACGAAGGTGTGCACAACGGCGACCTGGAAGCCAACTCCTTCCAGCACCAGCCTTTCCTGCGCGACCAGAACCAGCAGCGCGGCTACCAACTGGTGTCGGCGGGTGACACCTACATCTCGCCCATCGCCTTCTATTCCCGCAAGTACAAGCGCCTGGCCGACCTGCCCGCCGGTGCCCGCGTGGGCATTCCCAACGACCCCAGCAACCAGACCCGCGCCCTGGTGGTACTGCGTGACCAGGGCGTGCTGGATCTCAAACCCGGCTTCGACCCCTTCACCGGCACCGCCTCCCTGGCCGATGTGACCGCGCTGCGCCAGAAGGTGGAACTGGTGGAAGTGGCCTCGGTGGTGCTAGCCCGTTCGCTGGACGACCTGGCCGCCGCGGCCATCGTCAACAGCTTCGCCTACCAGGCGGGACTGGTCGCCACCCGCGACGGCATCGCCGTGGAAAAGCGCGAGCGCAACCCCTACACCAACCTCATCGCCGTGCGCGCCAAGGACCAGGATGCGCCCTGGGCCAAGCAATTGGTGGCCGCCTACCAGTCCGAGCCGGTGCGCCAGTTCATTCTGCAGAAATACCAGGGTTCGGTGATTCCCGCGTTCTGAGAGAGCCTTCCATGATCGATTTTTCGCAAACGTCGCGCCGCGGTGCCCTGGCCGCCCTGGTAGGTACCGGCGCCGCCACCTGGCTGCAGCTCCCTTCCGCCCAGGCGGCCCAGCGCGTGCGCGTGGGCATCCGCGGCGGCATCGGTGAAGAGCTGTGGGCCGAAGTGGCCAAGGCCGCCAAGGCCAAGGGCCTCGATGTGCAACTGGTGGTCCTGGGTGGCGCGGTCAGCCCCAACGAGGCACTGAACAACGGCGATCTGGAAGCCAATGCCTTCCAGCACCTGCCCTTTCTGCAGGACCAGGTGCGCCAGCGCGGCTACCAGATCGTCTCCGCAGGCAACACCCTGATCGCCCCGATCGCCTTCTACTCCCACAAGCACAAGCGCCTGCAGGATCTGCCCGCCAAGGCACGCGTGGGCATCCCCAACGACCCCAGCAACCAGACCCGCGCCCTGGTCATCCTGCGCGACCAGGGACTGATCCAGCTGCGCGACGGGTTCGACCCCTTCTCCAGCACCGTGGGGCTGGCCGACGTCACCGCCAACCCGCGCCAGCTGCAGCTGGTGGAAGCTGCCTCCAACGTCCTGGCGCGCTCGGTGCCCGATCTGGACGCTGCCGCCGTCATCAACACCTTTGCCTACCAGGTGGGCCTGATCGCCACCCGCGACGGCATTGCCGTGGAAAAGCGCGAGCACAACCCCTACGTCAACATCATTGCCGTGCGCAGCAAGGACCAGGACGCGCTCTGGGTCAAGGCCCTGGTGGCGTCCTTCCAGACCGAGGCCATCCGCCGCTTCATCGAAACCAAGTACGAAGGCACGCTGATTCCGGCGTTCTGAGCGACTGCATGACCACCCTCCCTCCTCCGGTGCAGCTGGCACCGCACATCGTGTTCGACGGCGTGCGCAAGTCCTATGCCGGCCGCAGCAGCCAGGTCCAGGCGCTGTCGGCCGTGAACTTTGACATCCACCATGGCGAGGTCTTCGGCATCATCGGCCGCAGCGGCGCCGGCAAATCGACGCTGCTGCGTACCATCAATGCGCTCGAGACCCCATCCGAAGGCCGGGTCCAGATCCATGGCGTGGACCCGGCGCAGCTGGACGAAAACGCCCTGGTCGCGCTGCGCCGGCGCATCGGCATGATCTTCCAGCACTTCAACCTGCTGTCCGCCAAGACCGTGCGCGAAAACGTGGCCCTGCCGCTGCGTGTGGCCGGCGAACGCCCGGCCATCATCAAGGCCCGGGTGGACGAGCTGCTGGCCCTGGTCGGCCTGTCGGACAAGGGCCAGGCCTACCCGGCCCAGCTGTCCGGCGGCCAGAAACAGCGCGTCGGCATTGCCCGCGCCCTGGTGCACGGGCCCGAAGTACTGCTGTGCGACGAAGCCACCAGCGCGCTGGACCCGGAAACCACGCAATCCATCCTGTCCCTGCTGCGCGACATCAACCGCCAGCTGCACCTGACGGTGGTGCTGATCACCCACGACATGGCCGTGATCCGCGCCATCTGCGACCGCGTGCTGGTACTGGACCAGGGCCAGGTGCAGGAAATTGGCGAGGTCTGGCGCGTCTTCGGTGCACCGCAGGCCGCCGCCACCCAGGCCTTGCTGCAGCCGCTGCAGCAAGGCCTGCCGCCCGACCTGGCCCGCCAGTTGCTGCCCCAGCCCTCCAGCAGCGCCGACCGCGCCGTGCTCAGCCTGCGCTTTGCCGGAGCACAGCGCCCCCAAGGCCTGCCGCTGCAGGCCCTGGCCGCCCTGGGCAGCCAGGCCACCTTGCTGCACGGCGGTCTGGACCGGCTGCGCGGCCATTCACTGGGTCAGCTGCTGGTGTCCACACCGGCCGCCGATCTGCCTTCCCTCGATGCACTGCGCCACTCCACCGGCGCCGACCACCTGGAGTTGCTGGGCTATGTCCGCGCCGATTGACAAATACCTGCAGGCTTTTGCCGAAACCCTGTTGATGGTGGCCACCTCCTCGGTGATTGCCATTGGCCTGGGGCTGCTGCTGGCCATCGTGCTCACCATCACCGGTCCACGCGGCCTGTACACGCGGCCGCGCTTTTACAAAGGGCTGTCGGTAACGGTGAACATCTTTCGCGCCATTCCCTTCATCATCCTGCTGGTGGCCTTGCTGCCTGTCACCCGCAGCATCGTCGGCACCACCTTGGGCACCTGGGCGGCCGTGGTGCCGCTGTCGGTCAATCTGATCCCCTTCTATGCCCGCATCGCCCAGGTCAGCCTGAACGATGTGGATCCGGGCCTGGTGGAAGCCGCACGCGCCATGGGCTGCAAGCGCTGGCACATCGTGCGCCATGTGCTGCTGCCCGAAGCCCTGCCCGGCATCATCGGCGGCATGACGGTGAGCGTGATAGCCATGGTCAACGCCTCGGCCATGGCCGGCGCCGTGGGCGCGGGTGGCCTGGGCGACCTGGCCATCCGCTACGGCTACGAACGCTATGAAACCCGGGTGATGTTCGAAGTCATCGTGATCCTGGTGGCGCTGGTGTCCATCGTGCAGTTCGCCGGCGATTTCCTGTCGCGGCGCGTCAACCACCGGCACTGATCCAGCATGCAGGCAGGGCCGCATGCCTGGGCCTCCACATCTGTCGCTTCTCACTCAGTGTTGTACACATATAGATGAAAGATCAACAACTTAGAAAAGCGTGAAGAGGCTAGTTTTGTACTTGTTTATCACTGAGTGTTGTACTTTCCGTATTTTTTATCACTCGGTTTTGTATTTTCCGGAATCACCTCTGCGCGTAGGTATTTCTGAGCAGTTGCACGGCTTAAGAGCAGCTAATACCACTTACTCATAGGCGCGGCGCTGTTGCATAAATCAGTTCTAGACAAGACCTCCCCAACCCCAGGTGTGGCTATCCCACTGCCACCGTCTGGGGGGCGGCCCAGTTCGGTGAGCCCCGTGCCTTGAGTGCTGCGTTGTACTGCTTCCAGTTGGTGATGCAGTAGCGGGGCTTGGGCTGCAGGGGCTGACTCATCGCCCGAGGTCACCTGACGGCAGCGGGCGATTTGTGCAACAACGCCTGTGTGACCACAACCTGATGTCCAGCATAAGCCGACGCGGCAATTGGGGGATGCGGATAAAAACTTGGACTGGTTTTATGCGGCTAGACCAAGTTTTTGCCGGTATTGCACAGGGCTCAAACGCCCCAGAGATACCTTGATACGT
>NZ_VSWF01000038.1:0-35720 GCF_009668305.1 Comamonas sp. CAH-2 | reverse complement strand
CCCCCCCGGCGCCCTGAGCCTGCGCCCGAAAGGCCCCTGCCCCCTGTCCACCAGGATGCCCGGCATAATTGAGGGCTTGTCATATTTTGGAGATAACTCCGTGGAAACCTACCCTAGTTGGTAGCTTCCATCCTCTCCCAGTGCCCGATGGCCGACGCGGAAGGATTGGAAGCGCACCCTGCATCCCCGCCAAAGCCACAACAACATTTGGGAGAGCTGCATGCTCAATATCTTTTCGCTGTCCAATGGCCGTCTGGTCCAGGAAGAGATCGAATCGCTGGAAGAACTCAAGCAGTTCCAGCCCATCTGGGTCGACCTGGAGTCGCCCACCCTCGAGGAAAAGCGCTGGATCAAGCAGCACTACGGTCTGTCGATTCCCGAAGACGCGACCGACGAGGACATCGAGGAATCCGCCCGCTTCTATGAGGAAGACAACGGCGAGCTGCACATCCGCAGCGACTTCTTGGTGGACGACGAGGACGACCCACGCAGCGTGCGCGTGGCCTTCATCCTGAACCAGCACAACACCGAGCTGAAAAGCTGCGGCGTGCTGTTTTCCATCCACGAGGAAGACATTCCGGTCTTCCGCCTGCTGCGCCTGCGTGCGCGCCGCGCGCCCGGGCTGATCGAAGAGGCCAAGGAAGTGCTGCTCAAGCTCTTCGACGCCGACGCCGAATACTCCGCCGACACGCTGGAAGGCATCTACGACGACCTGAAAAAGGTCAGCGCCCAGGTGCTGGACGGCAACGTCACCGACAGCGACGCCCAGACCGTGCTGGCCGACATCGCGCGCCAGGAAGACCTGAACGGCCGCATCCGCCGCAACATGCTGGACACGCGCCGCGCCGTCAGCTTCATGATGCGCAGCAAGATGCTGAACGCCGAGCAGTTCGAGGACGCGCGCCAGATCCTGCGCGACATCGAGTCGCTGGACAGCCACACGGCCTTCCTGTTCGACAAGATCAACTTCCTGATGGACGCCACCGTCGGTTTCCTGAACATCAACCAGAACAAGATCATCAAGATCTTCTCGGTGGCCAGCGTGGCCCTGCTGCCACCCACGCTGATCGCCAGCGTCTACGGCATGAACTTCCGTGTCATGCCCGAGCTGGAATGGGAATACGGCTACGTCTACGTGCTGCTGCTGATGGTGCTCAGCGCCGTGGGGCCCATGCTGTACTTCCGCAAGCGCGGCTGGCTCAAGTAAGGCTGCAGGCATTCAAAAAAGGAGCATCCGGCGCTCATTCCAAGCCAATTTCAAATGGTTTATCGTCTGAAATCAAGGCAGAACGCGCGCCACACGCTCACTTTTTCACAGGTCTTTGGCCAGCACGGTGGCCACACCGCGCGGCCGCCGCACCCTCAGCCCATGCGGCAGGCGGGGTGCGCCATCCAGCCCAGCCCCTGGCTGGTGCCGTGGCGCGGGCGGTATGCACAGCCCACCCAGCCGCTGTAGCCCAGGGCATCGATGAGGTCGAACAGATAGGGATAGTGCAGCTCGCCCCCATCCGGCTCGTGCCCCTCCGGCACGCCCGCCACCTGGATGTGGCCGACGCGCCCCGTGGGCAGGTAGGTGCGCAGCTTGGTGGCCACATCGCCCTCCATGACCTGGCAGTGGTACAGGTCCATCTGCACCTTCAGGTTGGGCGCCGCCACGGTCTGCACCAGGCTGTGGGCCTGGTCCTGGGTCTGCAGAAAATAGCCCGGCATGTCGCGCCCATTGATCGGCTCGACCAGCACCTCCACCCTCACGTCGGCGGCGGCCTGCGCCGCCCAGCGCAGGTTCTCGTGGGCCGTGCTGACCAGGGCTTCGCGCGCCAGCGTGTGCGGCACCAGGCCGGCCATGACGTGGATGCGCGGGCAGCCCAGCACCTGGGCGTAGTGCAGGGCCTGCCAGACGCCTTCGCGAAAGTGGGCCTCTTCCCCGGGCATGCACAGGCTGCCGCGCCGCCCGGCCTCCCAGGCCTGGGCCATATCCGCCAGATTCCCGCCCCCGGCCGGGGCGTTGAACAGCACCTGCTGCAGGCCATGCTGCACCAGCTGCTGCGCCAGCTCCTCGGCCGCGTAGGCATAGGGAAACCGGTATTCCACCGCCCGGAAGCCATCCCGCGCGGCCGCACCGAAGCGGGCCAGGAAAGGCAGCTCGGTGTACATCAGCGAGAGGTTGGCGGCACAGCGGGGCATGGCTGCATTATGGGAAATTGCACCGCCGCCGCTTTGACGCTGGTCGGTTGGTGGCCACCCCGCGTCGCCGCGGCCCTCCGGCTCACCCCAAGGGCACCGGGGTCATGCCGGCGTGCAGCCGGCCCGCCCACGGTCGCGCCTAGCCCCGCTCCAGACAGAACACGGCCGTGCTGGCGCGCAGATTCGGCCAGTTGCGGATGACCTGGCCTTCGCGCAGGCCGAAGGCATCGACCACGTGCAGCCGGTTCTTGTGCGCCAGCACCTCGAAGTCCTTGAACGTGCCCACGCGGATGTTGGGCGTGTCGTACCACTGGTAGGGCAGGTGGCGCGTCACCGGCATGCGCCCGCGCAGCACCGAGAAACGGTTGGGCCAGTGTGCGAAGTTGGGGAAGCTGACCACGCTCATGCGGCCCACGCGCGCGGTTTCGCGCAGCATGGTTTCGGTGTTGCGCAGGTGCTGCAGCGTGTTGATCTGCAGCACCATGTCGAAGCTGTTGTCCTCGAAGATGGCCAGGCCGTCGTCCAGGTTCAGCTGCAGCACGTTGATGCCGCGCTGCACACAGGCCAACACGTTGGCGTCATCGATCTCCACGCCATAGCCGGTGCAGCCCCGCTCGCGCTGCAGGTACTGCAGGAAGCTGCCGTCGCCGCAGCCCAGATCCAGCACGCGGGCGCCCTGGGGCACCAGCTGTGCCAATGCTTGCATGGTGGGGGTCGCGCTCATGCGGTGAACTCCTTGGCAATGCCGTCAAAGTAGGCGCGCATCGCGGCCAGATAGCGGGGGTCGTCGAGCAGGAAGGCGTCGTGCCCATGGGGCGCGTCGATCTCGGCATAGCTGACGTCGCGCCCGTTCTGCAGCAGGGCCTGCACGATCTCGCGGCTGCGCCCCGGCGCAAAGCGCCAGTCGGTGGTGAAGCTGACCAGGAAGAACTTGGCCAGACTGCGGGTCAGCGCGGCCTTCAGGCTGCCGCCGTACTTCTTGGCAGGGTCGAAGTAGTCCAGCGCACGCGTGATCAGCAGGTAGGTGTTGGCGTCAAAGTAGCCGCTGAACTTGTCGCCCTGGTAGCGCAGGTAGCTCTCGATCTCGAACTCGATGTCCTGGGTGGTGAACTGGATGTCGGCGCCGTTGCGCAGAGCGCGGCCGAACTTCTGGTTCATCACATCGTCGCTCAGGTAGGTGATGTGGCCGATCATGCGGGCGATGCGCAGCCCGCGCTGCGGCACCACGCCGTGGGCGTAGAAATCACCGCCGTGGAAGTCCGGGTCGGTGACGATGGCGCGGCGCGCCACCTCGTTGAAGGCGATGTTCTCGGCGTTCAGATTGGGCGCACTGGCCACCACCACGGCGTGGCGCATGCGCTCAGGGTACTGCAGCGTCCAGCTCAGCGCCTGCATGCCCCCCAGGCTGCCGCCCAGCACGGCGGCCAGTTGTGCGACGCCCAAGCGATCGAGCAGCAGGGACTGGGCATTGACCCAGTCCTCCACCGTCAGCACGGGGAAGCTGGAACCGTAGACCGCGCCGGTCTCCGGGTTAGTGTGCATGGGACCGGTCGAACCAAAGCAGGAGCCCAGGTTGTTGACGCCAATGACGAAGAACTTGTTGGTGTCCACGGACTTGCCGGGGCCGATCATGTTGTCCCACCAGCCCTCGCTCTTGGGCTGGCCGGCGTACACGCCCGCCACGTGGTGCGAGGCATTCAGCGCATGGCAGATCAGGATGGCGTTGGAGCGGTCGGCGTTGAGCGTGCCATAGGTCTCGTACGCAAGGGTGTAGTCACGGATGTGCTTGCCGCTTTGCAGCGGCAGCGCATCCGGAAAGTGCATGGTTTGTGGTGTGGCGATGAAGGACATGAAAAAACCCGGCATCGCTAAAAACGAGGCCGGGTTCTGTGCAAGCGGTTTCGTCTTTAGCAGGATTTATAAAGCGCCCGCAAGCAGAAGCAAATCAGCGCATGCAGGGCATTATGCCAAACCCGGCACCCCTGTGGCGAACAAGGCCACCACGCCCAGCACCAGGAAGATCAGCGCCGAAATCACATGCACCAGGCGGATCGGCACCTTCTTGACCAGCTTGTCACCCAGCCACACCACGGGGGCATTTGCCAGCATCATGCCCAGCGTCGTGCCCAGCACCACCCACAGGTAGGCGTTGTACTGCGCGGCCAGCATCACCGTGGCGATCTGCGTCTTGTCGCCCATCTCGGCCAGGAAGAACACCACCACCGTGGTGCCGAACACCCCCCAGCGCGAATGCCCAGCCACCTCGTCATCTTCGAGCTTGTCTGGGATCAGCATCCAGACGGCCATGGCGATGAAGGACAGGCCCAGGATCCAGCGCATGGCGTCGGGCCCGATCATGGCATTCACCCACGATCCGACGGCACCGGCCAGGCCATGGTTGACCACGGTGGCAACAAAAATGCCCAGAACAATCGGCCAGGGTTTGCGAAAACGTGCGGCAAGGACCAGGGAGAGCAACTGCGTTTTGTCGCCCATTTCAGCCAGGGCAACAATACCGGTCGAGACGAGGAAGGCTTCCATAAGGTGGGGGAATGGTTATACGGCCGGACTGAACACGCATTGACTGCCGCCGCGTCCAGCCTGGATACGGTTGCAGCCAATGGTCTTGCCCAGCTTTTGAAGCCGCATGCACCATAGCGCACTCGCGCCAAGTCTGTTGATACATGCTTTTGGCGCATTGCACGCCAAACGGACTACTCCCCAAAGACGGGGACTATTGTAGCGATTTGCAATATTTATCGCCCTCCGCCCAAGCACACCACTGTTATCAAGATGGAATTGCGGGTTAATACGAGTGCTTTGTTGTATAGGAGCACAAATTTGACAAAACCCCAGTGACCTCCAGATAGCTTGCGACATAATGGGCTCGCTCCCGGGTACTCGGGTACAGGAGCAAGTGCGTTTGCGTCTCTAAGGTAGGTCAAGCCTCAGGTTGGCTTTCGGTTAGGGCTCCATCGCGTTTCAAGTCTTTTTCTAGGAGTCCTCCATGGGCAACAAACTTTACGTGGGCAACCTGCCTTACGCTTTCCGCGACAACGACCTCGAGCAGGCGTTCTCCGAATTCGGCGCTGTGCAAAGCGCCAAGGTCATGATGGAGCGTGACACCGGCCGTTCCAAGGGCTTCGGCTTTGTGGAAATGGGCAGCGATGCTGAAGCACAAGCCGCTATCCAAGGCATGCACGGTCAAAACTTCGGCGGCCGCGATCTGGTCGTGAACGAAGCACGCCCCATGGAACCCCGCCCTCCCCGTAGCGGTGGCTTCGGCGGTGGCCGTGGCAACGGCGGCGGCTTCGGCGGCGGCGGTTTCGGTGGTGGCCGTAACAGCTACTAATCCCGAACGCGTGTCTTGACGCGATGCTCCACAAAAAAAGGAACCGCAAGGTTCCTTTTTTCATGGTCGTTTTATTTTTCCTAAACCGCTTGTATTTCCATAAAAACTCTGCGGATAATGTTTCCGCGGAATTTCCGCTTTCTGTTTACCAATCCCAACAAATGGGTGCTTTCAAGATATTGGCACCGTATTGGTTTCGGCTGAGGAGCGAGTGATGGGCAGTAAGTTGTATGTAGGCAATTTGCCATATGGCGTTCGCGATCACGATTTGGAACAGGCTTTCGTGCCATTTGGCACAGTGGCCAGTGCCAAAGTCATGATGGAGCGCGATACCGGGCGTTCCAAAGGCTTTGGCTTTGTGGAAATGTGCAGTGACGCCGAGGCCAGTGCAGCCATTCAAGGCATGAATGGCCAACCCCTGGGCGGCCGCAGCCTGGTGGTCAATGAAGCACGTCCCATGGAGCCACGCCCGCCCCGTTCCGGGGGCTACGGCAGCTATGGCGGCAACCCGAATGCAGGCAACAACGGGTTTGCCGGCCGCGGGGAAGGCAGCTTTCGCAGCCCCTATGGCACCGGCCCACGTGGGCGCGGCAACCCAGGTTATGGACAGAACCCCGAAGGGGGAAACCGATTCAAGAACGACCATTAACTTCTTGAAAAACAAAAAAGGCCCTGAGGGCCTTTTTTTATTTTGCAAGAATAATCCTACATTTATATTTCTTATATTCTTACGCAGCTGTATTCATCACTTGCGTGATTCGATCACGCCCCGCACCCGTCCCTTGAGTTCAATCACTTGGGACAGATTGTCGTAATTCATGCTATCTCCGACAAAGCGGCTTCCACCGCGTGTCAGCACGACGGGCAAATGGGAGCGAACGCGCTCTTCCTTCGTCCAGGCGTGCAGAAACTCGCCCTCCACCTGCAAAGCCGCCTGGGGCTGACCGGGCACCACGCGCCGTACCTTGGCATCCCCCCACAGCTGCACCTCAGAGGCGTCCGAATTGCTGATACCGCGTTGGGCGGCAGAGGTCGTGACCGTGCCATCCGGCGCAATGCTGCGCGTGCGCACCGCATCCACTTCCAAGGTGTCGGACAAGGGCAAATGGCGCGCCATATCCCCCTGGATCACACTTTGCAGACGCCCGCTGGCGTCGAACTGGTGCACCGAAAAATCACGCATCGTGTAATCCGGGTCGGCCGATGCCACCTGATCCACCGGACCTGCCAACGGCTTGGGGGCATTGCGCACCAGCCACCACGTGCCCAAGGCCAGCACTGCCATCAGCATGATGGGCAGGTAAATGGACAGCTGCTCCCAGACGCGTTGCAAGGTTTTTTTCATCGCAGATAGGTCTCCAGCAAGCGGTGGTAGTGCCCACCGGCCTGCAGCAGCAGATCACACAACTGGCGCACCGCTCCCTGGCCACCAGGCAGGTCGCTCACCCAATCGGCGCGGGCCAGATTTTCCACGTGGGCGTTGCGCGGTGCGCACGCCAAGGCACAGCGCTGCATCACGGGCAGATCAGGCCAGTCATCGCCCATGGCGGCGGCTTGGTTCCAATCCAGCCCCAGGCTGTCCAGAATGGACTGCGCAGCCGGCACCTTGTCTTCGGTGCCGTAGACAGCATGCTGCACCCCCAACTGCTTGAGGCGCAAGCGCAGCGGCGCGGAATCCCGCCCCGTGACCACCGCAGGCACGATTCCCGCCTTCTGCAGCAGCTTGATGCCGTGCCCATCCAGGGTGTTGAAGCGCTTGAGGGTCTCGCCGTGCTCGCTGAACAGCAGGCCCCCGTCGGTCAGCACGCCATCCACATCCAGGAACACGACCCGCACCTGCTGGGCCTTGGCAAGCACCGAGGCATCGCAACGCACCGACCTGTCCATTTGCATTCCGTCCATCAGATCACCTTGGCCAACATCAGGTCCCGGATATGGACCATGCCCACCAGAGTCCCTGCTGCATCCGTGACCAGCACCGACGTGATGCCGTAGCGCTCCATCAACTGGGCCGCATCGGCTGCGAGGGCATCGGGACTGATCGTGCGAGGTTGAGGGTGCATCAGGTCTGCGGCCTTGGCCGCACGCAGAGCCGTGCCGTCTTCGATGCGGCGGCGCAGGTCACCATCCGTGAAGATGCCCAGCACCCGCCCTGCGGCATCCACCACCGCACTGGCCCCCATGTGCTTGGCGCTGATCTCGCGCATCAGGCGGTCAAATCCGTCCTGCTCCAGCACGCGCGGCACGTCGTCACCACTGCGCATGACATCGCGCACATGGGTCAGCAGTTTGCGGCCCAAGGCACCGCCGGGGTGGGACAGCGCAAAATCTTCGGCCTTGAAACCGCGCGCCTCCAGCAGGGCGGCCGCCAGGGCATCGCCCAGAGCCAACTGCACCGTGGTGCTGGCGGTGGGCGCCAGATTCAAAGGGCAGGCTTCCCGCTCCACGCTGGTGTCCAGCACCCAGTCCGCATGTTTGGCCAGGCTGGAGGTCAGGCCCCCGGTCATGCCGGCAATCCGCACGCCCTGGCGCTTGAGGGCCGGCAGCAGCGATGTTAGTTCGTGGCTTTCGCCACTGTTGGAGATCGCCAGCACCATGTCCTTGTCGGTCACCATGCCCAGGTCGCCATGGCTGGCCTCGGCCGGGTGCACAAAGAAGGCCGGGGTGCCGGTCGACGCCAGGGTGGCGGCGATCTTGCGCCCAATGTGACCACTTTTGCCCATGCCCATGACCACCACGCGCCCGGGCGTCGCCAGCATGGCCTGTGCCACCTGCACGAAGCGATCATCCAGCCGCTGGGCCAGCGCCTGCAGCGATTGGATTTCAATGGTCAAAGTCTCACGCGCCGTGGCCAAGGCCTGCGACGCGCCCAGTACGGGCGAGGTCGGCATGGGGATGTTCATGGACGGATTTTATCGGGGCGGCCGAGACCCCGCCGCCCCATCGGACCTACGCCTAGCGCAAGCAGGGCCAGGGTGGTGGCTCCGCCGCAGAAACCACCCACGGGCGCCGACCTGATCGCGCGGGCCACTGCGTCAGAATCCACCACTGATTACACTTTTTGCATTCACCGCCTTGCGACCGGCAAGGCCCTTCGTTTCCGGCGGGAGCGCTGCCGATGCAGCCCCTGCCCCAGCAGCCCTTTGCGGCTTTGAAAACTGCGCCCCATGCACACCACCAGCGTCAACGACTACCTTCGCCAGCACATCCGCACTGTGTCCGACTGGCCTGCGCCCGGCGTGCAGTTTCGAGACATCACCCCGTTGCTGCAGGACCCCAAGGTATTCCGCGTGTTGATCGATGCCTTCGTGCACCGCTACATGGATGCCGACAAGCGCCCCGATGTGGTGGCCGGCCTGGATGCCCGGGGTTTCATCCTGGGCGCTGTCATTGCCTATGAGCTGAACGTGGGCTTCGTGCCGATCCGCAAGAAAGGCAAGCTGCCCTTCACCACCGTCGAGGAAACCTACGAGCTGGAATACGGCAGCGCCACGGTGGAGCTGCACACCGATGCCGTCAAGCCCGGGGACAAGGTCCTGCTGATTGACGACCTGATTGCCACCGGCGGCACCATGATGGCCGGCAAGAAACTGATCGAGAAGCTGGGCGCCACCGTCATGGAGGGGGCCGCGATTGTCGACCTGCCCGAGCTGGGGGGCTCCGAGCTGCTGCGCACCACCGGCAAGCTGCCGCTGTTCACCCTGGTGGATTTCGCCGGCCATTGAGGCCTGCGTCCTCCCTGTGGTGCACACCCCGCCGGCCCTGCCGGCTTTTTTGTGCCTGTGCCCCGGGGGCCACAGATACATACCGTGACAGCGTTCACCGATGTGTCACGGCAAACTTGGTTTGTTTACATTTTCACCTTGCCCCCATGCCCTACCCCGCCAGCCACCGCTTCATGCCTGTCACCCCGCGCTGGCGGCGTGGGCTGGGGGCGCTGACCTGGTTGCTGGTGTGCCTGGGGGCCATGCTGTGTGGCGCCTGGGGCAGCACCGCGCTGTACCTGGAAGCCCCGCAGACCCACAACATCGCGACAGCCCTGGCCCTGGTCTGGGGCTTCGCCTGGCTGGTGCTGCTGGGCTACGGCGCGCTGCAACGGCGCACCCTGCCGGTGATGGCCGGCGGGCTGGTGCTGATGCTGGCCCTGCTGGCCTGGTGGAGCACCATCACCCCGCGCAGCGACCGGCGCTGGGCCGATGACGTCGCGCACCTGGTCGAGGCCGCGCCCGAATACAACGCGCCCCAGCACATCCAGCTGCGCCATGTGCGCAACTTCATCTGGCGCAGCGAGACCGACTACACCCCGCGCTGGGAAACCCGGAACTACGATCTGAACCGGCTGCGCAGTGTGGACGTGGCACTGTCGTATTGGATGGGACCAGCCATCGCTCACACCCTGGTGTCGTTTGGGTTCGACAACGGCGAGCACGTCGTGTTCTCCGTGGAGATCCGCAAAGAGCAGGGTGAGCACTTCGACGCCCTGGCAGGCTTCTTCAAGCAGTACGAAATGGCCCTGGTGGCCGCCGACGAGCGCGACATCCTGGCCGTGCGCACCAACGCCCGGGGCGAAGAGGTGCACCTGTACCGCGCGAAGCTGTCGCCCGCTGCCATGCAGGAGCTGTTCCTGGCCTATGCCCAGCAGGCCTCGCAGCTGGCGCAAGCGCCGCGCTTCTACCACACGCTCACGGCCAACTGCACCACCATCGTTTGGCAGCTGGCACGGCGCATCGGCCAGGAACTGCCCCTGGACTGGCGCCTGCTGGCCTCGGGCTACCTGCCGGAATACCTGCGCGACGCCGGCGGCCTGGAATCCATGCAACCGCTGCCGCTGCAGCGCAGCAACGGCCACATCAACGCCCGCGCGCAGAGCTGGCAGCCCGCCCCCGGCCTGGACGACACCCAGGCCAGCATCGACTTTTCGCGCCACATCCGCGCCGGCATGCGCTAGCCGGCCCCGCCTGCGGCCACCGGCCCAGCATGGCGCCTACACTCGCGCACTATGACGCTGTTTTCGCCCTCCCGCTGGCACCTGGGGCTGGTGCTTGCTCTGGCCACCCTGCTGACGGGGTGCGCCGGTGTCACCGTCCGCACCACCGATCCGGCCACCTACCTGGCCGAGCGGCGCAGCGACGTGCTGACCTCGGGGGAGCTCAGCCCTGCGGCGCAGGAGGCGCTGCGGGTGCTGGACCTGGACAGCAAGCGCTGCCTGGCTGACGTCCCCTGGTGCCACTACACGATCGCCACCGCCACCGGCCTGTACGACGAGCAGCGCATGGCGACGCTGGCCGAGCTGTGGATCCTGCAGGCGCGCAAGGCGCAGCAGGTGCCCTCACTGCCCGGCACGCGCACCCCCGAGGATGTGCAAGCCTGGCTGGAAGCCGCACGCCACGCCTGGGCCTACCTGTTCTTCACCCAGCGCAAGCCCAGCGACCGGGCCTTCGAAGACCGCCAGGTCCAGGTGCGCGACTACTACAACCACGCCGTGCAGCAGGCGGTCACCGGCCTGTTCGCGCTGCGCGGCGAGGCCGCCCCGTCCGCGCCCATCACTCTGGGCAGCTGGCATCTGACCTCGGACTTCTCGGGTGTCTGGCTGCCCGCCAACAAGAACATCCCCAACGAACTGGTGCCTGCCACCTCGCTGCGCTTTTCCGGGCTGCGCAACCAGTACCGCCGCGATGGCTTCGGTGCCGAGCTGGTGGCCGTGTTCCAGAGCGATGCGGACCGCGATCTGGCACGCACCGCCCAGGGCATGCTGGAAGGCCCGCCACGCCCGCCCTACCAGGAGTCGCTGTTTCCCGCCGTCACCGTGGTGCTGAACTTTGCCGGACAGAGCCTGGAAGAGGTCCTGTCCACGCGCGAGGTGCAGTTGCAGGCCTTCGACCCCTACCGTGTCCGGCAGGTCGAGCTAGCCCGCACCCGGGTGCCGCTGGCGGGCAATTTTTCCTCGGGCTACGGGCTGTGGCTGGCGCGCTCCGGCTTTGCCACCCAGGCGCTGCGCACCCTGGTGGGGCTGAGCAACGGCATCGTGCGCCCCAGCATCTACCTGATGCAGCCCTACGACCCGAACCGGCGCACCATCGTCATGCTGCACGGACTGGCCAGCAGCCCCGAGGCCTGGATCAACGTGGCCAACGAGGTGCTGGGCGACGAGAACCTGCGCCGCAACTACCAGATCTGGCAGGTCTACTACCCCACCAACGCCCCGCTGGCGCTCAACAACCAGGCCATTCGCCAGGCCTTGCAGCGCACGCTGCAGCACTTTGACCCGCAGGGCACGGCGCGTGCCTCGCAGGACATCACCCTGGTGGGGCACAGCATGGGTGGGGTACTGGCCCGCCTAATGGTCAGCAGCACCCAAGGCCAGGTGCTGGCGTCCATCACCGACACCTACGGTCTGGACCCGGACCAGTTGGACGAACAGCTGCGGCCCTTTGTCGAATTCGAACCCGTGCCCCAGGTCACCAGCGCCATCTTCATCGCGGCCCCGCACCGCGGCACGGACTTTGCCAACAACCGCATCGCGCGCTGGGTGTCCAACCTGATCACGCTGCCGTTTTCCATGGTCGAGCAGTTCGCCGACCTCACGCGCCAGCTGGCCCACGCCTCGCCACGCATCGGCAAGGACTCGCTACTGCGCATTCCCAACAGCATCGACAACCTCAGCGACGCGGACGAGTACGTGCGCCTGATGGCCAACCTGCCAATCAGCCCTCGCGTGCGCTACCACTCCATCATTGGCAACGACACGCCCAACCTGCCGCTGGCCGACAGCAGCGATGGCATCGTGCCCTACCGCAGCGCCCACCTCGAGGGGGCCGCCTCGGAGCTGATCGTGCCCTTCAGCCACAGCGTGCAGGAGCACCCGCGCGCCATCGTGGAAATCCGCCGCATCCTGCACAACCAACTGCTGCCAAGCAACGCCCCAAGCAAGCCATAAGTCCAGATGGGTCAAGGGTCCGCCCGCGCAATCCCGCCACAATTTTCGACATGGAACCCCACATGCCCCCCCCCTCTCCGCGCATCAAGGGCTGGTGCCCGGGCGCCTGGCAACCCATGGCTTCGGGCGATGGGCTGGTCGTGCGCGTGCGCCCCCCGCTGGGCCGATTGAGCGCGGCGCAGGCCGTGTTGCTGGCGGACCTGGCCACCCGCTATGGCAGCGGCACGCTGGAGCTGTCGAACCGTGCGAATGTGCAGTTGCGCGGTGTGGACCCGCTGCAGCACGGCGCCGTGCTGCAGGCCCTGGCCGCGGCGCAGTTGCTAGATGGCGACGCCCGCCAGGAGCAGCTGCGCGCCATCGTGATCGACCCACTGCACCAGCCCGGCGACGGGGTGCTGGCCAGCGCCCAGGCCCTGCAATCCGCGCTGCAACAGGCGCCGGCAGAGGCGCTGCAGGGTCTGCCGGCCAAATTCGGCTGGCTCGTCGCTGGGCAACAGCACGCCCTGCTGGCCACGGTCCCTGCCGATGTGCGCCTGCTGTGCCTGCCCGCGGAGCACGGCGCACCAGCACCCCACCGCTGGTGGGTCCAGCCCGAGGGCGTGGACCAGGCCCTGGCCGCCCCCACGCTGGAGTGCGCCATCGCCTGCGTGCTGCTGCTGGCCGGCTGGAGTGCCGCACAGGCGCGCCAACGCCGCGCCCAAGGGCTGCACCCCGGGCGCATGGCCAGCCAGCTGGCGGCCTACCACAGCCAGCACCAGCGCCTGCCCGACTGGCCCCTGCCCCCAGGGGTACGCTGGCACACCCCGCCTGTGCCCCACCCGGGTGGCGATGCGGAGCCCGCGCCGGGCTGGACGGCCGCGACCGGCTATCTGGTCGCGGCGCCCCTGGGGCGCGTTTCCGCCCCCGCACTGACCCGGCTGGCCCAGGCCCTGGCGCACACCGCCGGCGCACACGGCACGCCCCCGGGGCTGCGCATCACGCCCTGGCGCATGCTGTGCATCGAAGGCGTGGAGTCCCCTGCGGCAGACCACTGGGCACGCCAAGCCGGGCTGGACCAGGCGGCGCACTGGATCACCACTCCCACCGACCCCCGCCTGCGCATCTCGGCCTGCACGGGTGCCCCGGGCTGCGACCAGGCCCTGGCGCCCACGCAAGCCCTGGCGCTGGCGCTGGCGCCGCAAATGCCCGCCGGCAGCCACCTGCATGTCTCGGGCTGCGCCAAGGGCTGCGCGCGCCAGCGCCCGGCCACCGTCACGCTGCGCGCGCAGCGCAGCACCGATGCCGAGGGCCGCGCCCACACCAGCTTCGCCGTGGTGCGCGAGGGCACAGCCGGCGATGCCGCCTGCCTGGAGCTGCCGGCGTCCGGCCTGCGCGACAATCCCCGCTTGTTCTCCGAAAAGATTGCATGGCTCACGTCTACGAAACCCATGGCGCCGAAATCTACCGCCAGTCCTTTGCCACCATCCGCCGCGAAGCCGATCTGACGCGCTTCACCCCGGGGGAGGAGCGCGTCGCGGTGCGCATGATCCATGCCGCCGGCATGGTCGAACTCGCCCCCCACATCCAGTTTTCCCCCGACCTGTTCGCCGCCGGGCAGCAGGCCCTGCTGGACGGCGCCCCCATCCTGTGCGATGTGCGCATGGTCAGCGAGGGCATCACGCGCTCGCGCCTGCCGGCCAACAACCCCGTCATCTGCACCCTGCAGGACCCCGGCGTGGCCGAACTGGCCGCCCGCATGCACAACACCCGCAGCGCTGCCGCGGTCGAGCTGTGGCGCCCCCACCTGGCCGGTGCCGTGGTCGCCATCGGCAACGCCCCCACCGCGCTGTTCCACCTGCTGAACATGCTGCAGCAGCCCGACTGCCCGCGCCCCGCGGCCATCATCGGCTGCCCCGTGGGATTCATCGGTGCCGCCGAATCCAAGGAGGCACTGATGCAGGACCTGCCCGTGCCCGCCATGATCGTGCGCGGCCGCCTGGGCGGCTCGGCCATGACCGTGGCCGCCGTCAACGCCCTGGCCAGCCATGTTGAATAAGCCCGCGATGGTGGCCCCCACGGGCGTGGTCTGCGTGGGCCTGGGCCCCGGTGACCCGGAACTCATGAGCGTCAAGGCCGACCGCCTGGTGCGCCAGGCGCGCCATGTGGCCTTCTTCCGCAAGCCCGGCCGCCCCGGCAAGGCGCGCCAGGCCGTGCAAGGCCTGCTGGCTGACGATGTGGTCGAGTACGCCATGGAATACCCCGTCACCACCGAACTGCCGGTGGACAGCGAGGCCTACGTGCAGCAGCTGTCGCGCTTCTACGACCAGTGGTGCGAACGGCTGGCCGAGCTGGCCCGCCAGACGCAGGTGGTGGTGCTGTGCGAGGGCGACCCCTTCCTCTACGGCTCCTTCATGCACCTCTACACCCGCCTGCAGGCGCGCGGCGACGTGCCCGTGGACGTGGTGCCCGGCATCCCCGGCATGGTGGGCTGCTGGCATGCCACCGGCACCCCCATCACCTGGGGCGACGACGTGCTGAGCGTCATGACCGGCACGCTGTCCGAGGACGAACTGGTGCGCCGCATGCAGACCGCCGACGCCCTGGTCATCATGAAGGTGGGGCGCAACCTGCCGCGCATCCGCCGCGCACTGCAGCGCTGCGGCCGCACCGAGGCCGCCTGGCTGGTGGAAAACGGCACCACCGCCCAGCAACAGGTCCAGCGCCTGCAGGACGTGGGCGATGCGGCCTGCCCCTACTTCGCCATCGTCCTGGTCCATGGCCAGGGCCGCCGCCCGGAGGCCGCATGGTGAGCCCCGCCGGACGCCTGAGCATCGTCGGCCTGGGCCCCGGGGCTCTGCCGCAGATCACCCCCGAGGTGTGCGCCGCCCTGCAGCAGGCCACCGACGTGATTGGCTATGTGCCCTACGTGGAGCGCGCCCGCGCCCTGCTGCAGGCCCAGACCGCGGCGGACGTGGACGCCATCCGTTTCCACGCCTCGGACAACCGGGTCGAGATCGACCGCTCGCGCCATGCGCTGGCGCTGGCCGCGCAAGGCCACCGCGTGGTCGTCGTCTCCTCGGGGGACCCCGGGGTGTTTGCCATGGCCAGCGCCGTGCTGGAAGCCGTGGACCACGCCGCGCCCGCCGAGGCCGCGCTGTGGCACACGCTGGACATCCAGGTGCTGCCCGGCATCACCGCCATGCTGGCGGCCGCCGCGCGCGCCGGGGCCCCCCTGGGCCATGACTTTTGCTGCATCAACCTGTCGGACAACCTCAAGCCCTGGTCCGTGATTGCGCGGCGCGTGCAACTGGCGGCCGAGGCCGACTTTGCCATGGCCTTCTACAACCCGCGCTCCCTCAGCCGGCCCGAAGGCTTCAACCGCCTGCTGGCGCTGCTGCGCACGCACTGCGAGCCCGAGCGCCTGCTGGTCTTTGCCCGCGCCGTCTCCACGCCCGAAGAGCGGCTGACGGTGTGCGCCCTGCAGGACGTGCAGCCCGAGATGGCCGACATGCGCACCGTGGTGCTGGTCGGCAACAGCACCACGCGCCGCGTGGGGCCCTGGGTTTACACCCCGCGTTCCTACGCCCTGGATGGCGCTGCGCCATCCACGCACCCATGAGCCAGCCAGTGCATCACGCGGTCCACGCTGTCGGTGCTCGAACGCGCCGGCACCTGCGGGCGCTGCACCATGATGACGCGCAGGCCCAGGGCCCGCGCCGCCTCCAGCTTGCCGCGCGTGGCCTCGCCCCCGGCATTCTTGGTCACCAGCCATTCGATGCAGTGGGTGGTCAGCAAGGCGCGCTCCGCCTCGGCATCGAAGGGGCCGCGCGCTACCAGCACCGTAGCACCTTGCACAGGCAGGGAGCCAGCTTCCGGCGTATCCACCACCCGCAGCAGATACTGGTGCTGCGGCACATGGCTGAATGCCGCCAGCTGCTTGCGGCCCACGGCCAGGAAGACGCGGGCCGGCGCCACCGGCAAGGCGCGGGCGGCCGCGTCCATGTCGGCCACCATCTGCCAGCGGTCGCCGGCCTCGGGCTGCCAGGCGGGACGTTCCAGCGCCAGCAAGGGCGTGCCGGTCTGGGCGCAGGCCGCGCAGGCATTGCGGCTCATCTGTGCGGCAAACGGGTGGGTGGCATCCACCACGTGGCTGATGCCCTGGCTGCGGATGAACTGCACCAGCCCCTCCACACCGCCAAAACCGCCGCAGCGCGTGGGCAGGGGTTGGGCGGCGGGCTGGCGGGTGGCGCCCGCATACGAAAACACCGCGGGCACCGCGGCCTGGTGCAGGCGGCGGGCCAGCAGACTGGCATCGCTGGTGCCACCCAGCAGGAGAACATGTGTCATGGCTGATCCGTGGCTGACCTTGGTCGGAATGAATGAAGACGGGCTGGAAGGCCTGAGCGCCCCGGCACGCCGTGCCGTGGAGGCGGCACACACCATTTTCGGTGCACCGCGCCACCTGGAGTTGGCCCAGGCCGGCGCGCGCGGCCGCGCCTGGCCCATCCCCTTTGATCCCACCCCCGTACTGGCCTTGCGCGGCCAGCCGGTGGTGGTGCTGGCCTCGGGCGACCCGTTCTGGTTTGGGGCCGGGGGCACGCTGGCCCAGCATCTGCAGCCCCACGAATGGAACTGCCACGCCCAAAGCGCTACATTTTCGCTGGTGGCCGCCCGCCTGGGATGGCGGCTGGAACACAGCGTGTGCCTGGGCCTGCACGCCAGCCCCATGGCGCAGGTGCTGCCGCAGCTGCGGGCCGGGCGCCAGCTGATCGTGCTGCTGCGCGACGGCGCCGCCGTGGCGGACTTTGCCGGCTGGCTGCAGGCCGAAGGCTGGGGCCGCAGCACGCTGTGGGTGCTGGAGGCCGTGGGCGGCCCGCGCGAACGCTGCCGCATGCTGGCGGCCGAGGCCGTCGCCACCGCCCTGGCCGAAGACCCGGCGCAATCGCCGGTCTGCGTGGCCGTGCTGGCGCACAGCGCGCAGCAGGAAGGCCTGCCCACCACCCCCGGCCGGCCCGACGCCTGGTACGCCCACGATGGCCAGATCACCAAGGCCCCCATCCGCGCCATGACGCTGGCCGCCCTGGCACCGCGCCACGGCCAATGCCTGTGGGACATCGGCGGAGGCTCCGGCTCGGTCTCGGTCGAGTGGTGCCTGGCCGGGGGCCAGGCCATCACCATCGAGCAGCACGCCACGCGCGTGGCCAACATCACGCGCAACGCCCAACGTTTTGGCCTGCAGCAGGCGCTGCGCTGTATCCACGGCACAGCGCCCCAGGCCTTGCAGGATCTGCCGCGGCCGCAGGCCGTGTTTGTCGGTGGTGGCTTCGACGCCACCCTGTTTGAACATCTGCAGGCGGCCATGCCCGCGGGCTGCCGCCTGGTGGTCAACGGCGTGACGCTGGAAACCCAGGCCCTGCTGGTTCAGCTGCACGCCAGCCACGGCGGGCAGTTGCAGCGGCTGGAGCTGTCCAGCGTGGAGGCCCTGGGCCGCATGCGCAGCTGGAAGGCCGCGCGCCCGCTGGTGCAATGGGTGTGGCAGCGGTGAACGCCCCGTTGCCCCTGGTGGCGGGCCTGGGCCTGCGCGCCACGGCCCGTGCGGACCACCTGCAGGCGCTGTGGCAGCAGGCCTGCGACTGGCTGGTGCAGCAACCGGACTGGCCGGCGGACCAGGTACCGGCCGTCACCACGCTGGCCGTGCTGGTGCACAAGGCCGACCACCCGGCCCTGCAGGCCTGGCGCACGCAACTGCCGTGGGCCACGCAACTGCTGGCCCTGCCGCCGGTGCAGCTGGCCGGCCAGCCCGTGCCCACCCAGTCGGCGCGCCTGCTGGCGCGCTATGGCACGGGCAGCGTGGCCGAAGCCGCCGCGCTGATCGCCGCCGGCCCCGGCGCGCGGCTGTGGCGGCCGCGCTGGGTGGCCGCCGACGGCTGCGCCACGCTGGCGCTGGCCTGCGCCGCCCCGTCTTTCGATTGTGTATCCGGAGAGGCGATAGCCTCTCCCCTTGAGGAGTAACGGCATGACCGTGCATTTCATCGGCGCCGGCCCCGGCGCCGCCGACCTGATCACCGTGCGCGGGCGCGACCTGATGGCCCGCTGCCCGGTGTGCCTGTATGCCGGGTCGCTGATCCCGCGCGAACTGCTGGCGCACTGCCCGCCGGGCGCGCGCATCGTCAACACCGCGTCCATGGACCTGGACCAGATCGTGGCGGAAATCCAGGCCGCCGAGGCCCAGGGCCAGGACGTGGCCCGCCTGCATTCGGGCGATCTGTCCGTCTGGTCGGCCATGGGCGAGCAGCTGCGCCGCCTGCGCGAGCTGGGCATTGCCTACAGCGTCACTCCCGGCGTGCCCTCGTTCGCCGCCGCGGCCGCCACGCTGGGGGCCGAGCTGACCCTGCCCGGCCTGTGCCAGTCCCTGGTGCTGACGCGCACCTCGGGTCGCGCCACCGCCATGCCCGAGGGCGAGAACCTGGCCGCCTTTGCCGCCACCGGCGCGGTGCTGGCCATCCACCTGTCCATCCACGTCGCCGAGAAGGTGCAGGCCGAGCTGCTGCCCCATTACGGCGCCGACTGCCCCGCCGCCATCGTCTGGCGCGCCAGCTGGCCCGATGAGACCGTGGTGCGCACCACCGTGGGCCAGCTGGCCCAGGCCGTGTCCAGCCGCATGGAGCGCACGGCCATCATGCTGGTGGGCCGCAGCATCAGCGCCGAGGACTTTGGCGAAAGCCGCCTCTACGCTGCCGACTACGACCGCCGCTACCGCCCCCTGGGCACCGCGCCGCGCTTTCCCGCTGCCAACACCGCCGTGGACACCGCCACCGACCGCCCGCTGGGCCACGACGCGGCATGAGCCGCCCCCTGCCCCCCGTGGCCCTGACGCTGATCGGCATTGGCACGGGCAACCCCGACCACCTCACGCGCCAGGCCCTGCAGGCCATGCGCGCGGCCGATCTGATCCTGCTGCCGCACAAGGGCGAGGACAAGGCCGAGCTGGCCGCGCTGCGCCAGTCGCTGTGCGATGCCGTGCTGGCCGACGTGCCCACGCCGCCGCGCGTGGCCGGCTTTGACATGCCCGTGCGCCGCAGCCAGGGCGATGACTACCTGGCCCAGGTGGACGAATGGCATGCCGCCATCACCCGCTGCTGGCAGGCGACGATGGCCCAGGCCCTGGCCGACGGGCTGCAGCCACGCCAGGCCGAAGGACCGCTGCACGTGGCCCTGCTGGTCTGGGGCGATCCCTCGCTGTACGACAGCACCCTGCGCATCGCCGCGCGCATGCAGCCGCCGCCCGTGCAGGTACATGTGGTGGCTGGCATCACCGCCGTCCAGGCCCTGACCGCCGCCCACGCGCTGGCGGTGAACGAGATCGGCCAGCCCTTCACCGTGACCACCGGCCGCCAGTTGCGCGACCACGGCTGGCCCGCCGGGGTGGACACCGTGGTCGTCATGCTGGATGGGCAGTGCAGCTTCACCCACCTGCCGCCGGCGCTGGCGCAGGAGGTTGACATCTGGTGGGGCGCCTACGTGGGCATGGCCCAGCAGGTGCTGGACCACGGCCCGCTGACCGAGGCCGGCCCGCGCATCCTGGCCACGCGCGCCGCCGCGCGCGCGCAGCACGGCTGGATCATGGACATCTACCTGCTGCGCCGCCGCAGCACGGCAGCCCCTGCCACGGCGTTCAGCTCTTGAAAAGGTAGCGGATACCGCAGATGCAACAAGGACTTCCAGCCTGTTTAGGTTGGAAGTCCTTTTTTGGGTGCGCCAAGCGCTCTGTTTTTTGCGTGCCGCGCAGACCGTGCCTGGGCCGTCCACCCTGGGTGGGCTGCCTCCCTGCGCACCGACGCCGCAGGCCACGCTGGACAGGACGCCCTCGCCCGCCCGCGCGCAGGGCGGCGCCGCGCTCACTTGCCGATACAGAAGCTGGAGAAGATCACGCCCAGCAAATCATCCGATGTGAATTCGCCCGTGATGCTGTTCAGCGCCGTCTGTGCCAGGCGCAGCTCCTCGGCCAGGATGTCCAGCGCCGGGCCGGGCACGTTCAGCTGCGCGTGCGCTTCCTCCAGGTGGGCGCCCACGGCCTGCAGCGCCTCCACATGGCGCGCGCGGGCGATGTACAAGCCCTCGGCCGCCGACTGCCAGCCGGCCACCTGCAGCAGGCGCTGGCGCACGGCGTCCAGGCCGTCGCCGGTGCGCGCCGACAGGCTCAGGCTGGCCTCGCTGCCCTGGCGGCCCGCCAAGGGCGCCAGCGGCTGCATCTGTGCGCCGGGTGCGGCCAGGTCGGTCTTGTTCCACAGGTCGATGACGGGAATGTTCGGCGCAATGCGCTCGGCCAGCGTGTGCGCAATCTCCAGATCGTCGGCCACGTAGCCAGCCTCGCCCATGCGCGAGAGGTCGTGCAGGAACAGCACAGCGTCGGCAGCGGCGATCTCGTCCCAGGCGCGGGCAATGCCGATGCGCTCCACCTCGTCCTCGCTGTCGCGCAGGCCGGCGGTGTCGATCACATGCAGCGGCACGCCGTCGATCTGGATGGTCTGCTGCACCTTGTCGCGCGTGGTGCCGGCGATCGGGGTGACGATGGCCAGCTCGGCCCCGGCCAGCGCGTTCAGCAGCGAGCTTTTGCCGGCATTGGGCTGGCCGGCGATCACCACCTTGATGCCTTCGCGCAGCAGCGCGCCCTGCTGGGTGCGCGCCAGCACCTGGCCCAGCTGGTCGCGCAGCGCGTCCAGCTGGCCATAGGCGTCGGCCTTTTGCAGGAAGTCGATCTCTTCCTCGGGGAAGTCCAGCGTGGCCTCGACCAGCATGCGCAGGTGGACCAGGGCTTCGCGCAGCTCACCGATCTCGCGCGAGAAGTCGCCCGACAGCGAGCGGCTGGCGCTGCGCGCCGCCGCCTCGGTGCTGGCGTCGATCAGGTCGGCAATCGCCTCGGCCTGGGCCAGGTCGATCTTGTCGTTGAGGAAGGCGCGCTCGGTGAACTCGCCGGGCTGGGCCAGGCGCAGGCCGGGCAGGACCGGGGCGCCGTCGGCCCCCGGCGCCTGCGCGGCCTCCAGGCAGCGCGCCAGCAGCAGCTGCAGCACCACGGGGCCGCCGTGGGCCTGCAGCTCCAGCACGTCCTCGCCGGTGTAGCTGTTCGGGCCGGGAAAGTAGATGGCCAAGCCGTGGTCAATCGGTGCACCCTTGGCGTCCTTGAAGGGCAGGTAGCTGGCCTCGCGCGGCTTCAGGTCCTTGCCCAGCAGGTGGCGCACCAGGGCACCGATGGCCTTGCCGGAGACACGCACAATGCCGACGGCCCCGCGCCCGGGGGCGGTGGCGATGGCGACGATGGGATCGGAATGGCGGGCAAGCATGGCGTCACGTCCTCAGTGGGGGCGGTGCCCATGATAGCCAGGGGCACGCAAAACAGGCTTTCAAAACAGGAGCACACTGCGCTCGGCACTCAACGACTTCGCAGTCAATCGGCTGCAAAACGCAGTCCCGGCGCGCGCAGTGCGCTCTTGTTATAAAAACCAAAGGCCGCTTGCGCGGCCTTTGGGGGATGTCAGCGGGGCGGCTTACTTCTTCTTGCCGGCGTCTGCAGGCGCCGACTTGAAGCTGGGCAGGTTGAACTGCGGGGGCACGCCCATGCGGGTGTTGATGACCCACTGCTGGGCGATCGACAGGATGTTGTTGGTCAGCCAGTACAGCACCAGACCGGCCGGGAACATGAAGAACATGACGCTGAAGATCAGGGGCATGAACCACATCATCTTGGCCTGCATCGGATCGGGCGGCACGGGGTTCAGGGCCGTCTGCAGCAGAGAGGACAGGGTCATCAGCAGCGGCAGGATGAAGAAGGGGTCCTTGGCCGACAGGTCGGTGATCCACAAGATCCAGGGCGCGTGGCGGATTTCCACCGACGACAGCAGCACCCAGTACAGCGCGATGAACACGGGGATCTGGATCATGATGGGGAAGCAACCGCCCATGGGGTTGACCTTCTCCTCACGGTAGATGCGCATCATCTCCTGCTGCATCTGCTGCGGGTTGCCCTTCAGGCGCTCACGCATCTCCATGATCTTGGGGTTGATGGCCTTCATCTTGGCCATCGAGGCGTAGGCCTTGGCGTTCAACCAGTAGAACAGGATCTTCAGGAACAGCACCAGACCGACGATGGACCAGCCCCAGTTGCCCAGGATGCCGTGGATCTTGTCCAGCAGCCAGTACAGGGGCTTGGCCAGGATGGTCAGCCAGCCGTAGTCCTTGACCAGCTCCAGGCCGGGGGCCAGGGCTTCCAAGGTCTTTTCCAGCTGGGGGCCGGCGAACAGGCGCGCCTGCACGGTCTTGGTCTCGCCAGGTTGCAGCGTGCCCACGGGGGTGATCATGCCGGCGGCGTACAGGTTGTCGCCCACCTTGCGCGCGTAGTTGTCGCGCTGGATGCCGTCACCCAGCAGCCAGGCGCTGGCGAAGTAGTGCTGCACCATGGCCACGTAGCCGCTGGTGGAGGACTTCTCGAAGTCGAGCTTGTCCTTGTCGATGTTCTTGAACTCGACCTTCTGGTACTTGGCGGTGTCGGTGTAGATGGCCGGGCCGGTGAAGGTGGAGTAGAAGGCATTGCCGCCGTCCACCGCGTTGCCGTCACGCAGCAGCTGCAGGTACAGCTGGGGGGTGATGGCGGCCGTGCCGGCGTTCACCACCTCGTGCTGCACGCCGATGTCGTAGGCACCGCGCTTGAGGGTGAAGGTCTTGACCAGCTTCACGCCGTCCTGCACGGGCGACTCGAAGCGCACCTGCAGCTCGTTCTGGCCGTCCTTGAGCGTGCGCTCGCCGGGCTGCACCGTCATCACGGTCTTGTGCGTGGGGTAGTTGCCGCCGATCAGGCCCGTCTGCGCCATATAGACGCGGCTGCTGCTCTCATCGAACAGCACGAAGGGCTGGCTGTGGTCGCCGTCGGCGGCGTACTTCAGCAGCTCGGCGTGCACCAGCGCACCGCCCTGGCCGTCAAAGGTCAGGCGCATCACGTCGGTGGTGACGGTGATCTTCTCGCGGGCCACCGGGGCGGCGTCCGCGCCACCGGGCACGTCGCTGGGCGACGCCGTCGCTGCAGCGGCCACGGCCGCAGGCACTTCCGCCGGCTTGCTCTCGGCAGGCGCGGTGGCCGTCACGGGCGTGGGGAAGAACGTGGCTTGCTTGCCGTTGTGGATTTGCCATTTGTCCCACAGCAAAACCATGGAAAAGCCAAATATCACCCACAAAATGGTGCGGCGAATGTCGTTCATGAAGACTTCTTTGGTGAGGAAGAGGAGGTCAAACCGGTAAACAGCTTGGGCGGGTGGTCGGGCACCGGATCATGCCCGCCATCACACCACGGATGGCAGCGTACCAGTCGCCGCAGTGTCAAATAAGTGCCGGCCGCTGCGCCATGCTGCTCTAACGCCTTCAAAGAGTAGGCGGAACAGGTCGGTTCAAAACGGCAGGCCGAGCCCAGCCACGGACTCAGGAAAAAGCGGTAGCCACGCACCAGGGCCATGAGCAGGGCGCGCACCATGGCTCAGCCCGCGTCCTGCACGGCAGGATCGGCCGCCGGCCTGGGCGTCTTGCGGCGCGTGGCGTGGGCCAGCAGTTGCTGCAGCTCCGCACGCACCGCCTGCTTCAGCGGCTCCGAGGTCGCGCTGATGAACTGCTTGCGGTCAAAGCCGGCACGCAGGCGCACCACATACGCCGCCGGCGGCAAGGCCTGCAGCTGCGCATCGAATTCGCTGGCCACGGCATAGATCTGCCGCTTGATGGTGTGCCGCGTCACCGAACGCTTGGCCCAGCGCTTGGGCACCAACGGGCCCAGCCACACCTGGGGCGCCGGGCACCAGGGCACGACAAACAGGGCCTGCGGTGCCTGCTCAGAAAGCACGGCACCGGGCCCTGTTGGCACAGCGTCCTTGGCAACATCCGCAGCGCCCAGCACCAGGCGGTGCAAAGCAAAGTGCGGCGTCCGGGAAACGGTTCCCCCGGACAGCGTTGCCTGAAATTGGGGGCGCGTTTTGAGCCGTTGCATCACAACAGGCCCTGCCATGCAGCAGGGATTGGTGTCAGGCAGTCGGCCAAGCGTGCTTGCCTTAGACGGCCAGACGCTTGCGGCCCTTGGCGCGGCGTGCGTTGATCACGGCGCGGCCGCCCTTGGTCTTCATGCGGACCAGGAAACCGTGGGTGCGAGCGCGCTTGGTCTTGGAGGGTTGGTATGTACGCTTCATGTTCGTTCCTTGAGAAGGTTCAGTTTTTTACTGGCCCATGCATTCCTCATGAATGCACACTGCCCAAATTCCCCCAGCCAAGCACATCTGCAAGGCGCCTGCCAGAGGCAAGCGGCCGCAAATAAAAGCTTTGCGCGGGGCTTATCACCCTGAACACATTCAGGGAAACCCAAAATTATCTCAGTGTTAGCCACCTCTTGCAATGACCCTCTAAAGATGATCCAAAATACGCCCCCGCACCAGACCGGTGCAAAAGTCGTCCGTGTTTGTGGATAACCGTTTGAAAAGCTACAATCACAGCCCCATCACCGTTCCTCCTATCCACAAAAAGCGCTCCGATTGAAATGACCGAGGAACCCACCAACGACGCCGGCCTGGGCCTGTGGCTGGCCTGCGTCGAGCAGCTCGGCCAGGACCTGCCCGAGCAACAGTTCAACACCTGGATCAAGCCCCTGACCGCGCACGTGGCGGAGGATTTCTCCAAGGTGACGGTGTATGTCGCCAACCGCTTCAAGCTGGACTGGATCCGCGCCCAGTACGCCGCGCGCATCGCGGGCCTGCTGGAAGACCTGTACGGCCAGCCCGTGGCACTGGAGTTAGCACTTGCTCAGCGCGAAAGCGTGGTGCGCACCTATGTTCGCCCCTATGCCGGCGAACGCAACACGCCCGCCGACAGCCCCAGCGCAGCGCCCACCTCCAGCCCCAGCGCGGAGGAACCGGCCTCGCCCGTCTTCCGCAACCGCCTCAATTCCGCCCTGACGTTCGAGACGCTGGTGGAAGGCACGGCCAACCGTATGGCCCGCTCGGCCGCCATGCACGTCGCCGCCTCGCCCGGCCACCTGTACAACCCGCTGTTCATCTACGGCGGTGTGGGTCTGGGTAAAACCCACCTGGTGCACGCTGTGGGCAACCAGTTGCTCAAAGACCGACCCGACGCCAAAGTTCTCTACATCCACGCTGAACAATTTGTTTCAGATGTGGTCAAGGCCTACCAGCGCCGCACCTTTGACGAATTCAAGGAGCGCTACCACTCGCTCGACCTTTTGTTGATCGATGACGTCCAGTTCTTCGCCAACAAGGACCGCACGCAGGAAGAGTTCTTCAACGCCTTCGAAGCCCTGCTGGCCAAGAAGAGCCACATCGTGATGACGTCCGACACCTACCCCAAGGGTCTGGCCAACATCCACGAGCGCCTGGTCTCGCGCTTCGACTCCGGCCTCACGGTGGCCATCGAGCCACCCGAGCTGGAAATGCGCGTGGCCATCCTGATCAACAAGGCCCGCGCCGAGAACGCCGAGATGCCCGAGGAAGTCGCCTTCTTCGTGGCTAAGAACGTGCGCTCCAACGTGCGTGAGCTGGAAGGCGCGCTGCGCAAGATCCTGGCGTACTCGCGCTTCAACCAGAAGGAAGTCTCCATCCAGCTGGCCCGCGAGGCGCTGCGCGATCTGCTGAGCATCCAGAACCGCCAGATCAGCGTGGAGAACATCCAGAAGACCGTGGCCGACTACTACAAGATCAAGGTCGCGGACATGTACAGCAAGAAGCGCCCGGCCAGCATTGCCCGTCCGCGCCAGATCGCCATGTACCTGGCCAAGGAGCTGACGCAAAAGAGCCTGCCCGAGATCGGCGAGCTGTTTGGCGGCCGCGACCACACCACGGTGCTGCACGCGGTGCGCAAGATTGCCGCCGAGCGCCAACAGCTGACCGAGCTGAACCAGCAACTGCATGTGCTGGAGCAAACGCTCAAAGGCTGATGGAATTTTCCCTCGCCCAGCCCGGGCCTACCGGGCAAAATGAGGGGGTTTGGGTGGCCGCGAGAGGGAGGCTGCCCCATCCACAAGAGACCCGCATCCTGAAACACAGAGGTTGACATGATCGTCCTGAAAGCCACACAAGACAAAGTTCTCGCGGTCCTGCAATCGGTGTCCGGCATCGTTGAACGCCGCCACACCCTGCCCATTCTGGCGAACGTGCTGATCAAGAAGACCGGCAACGCCCTGCAGTTCACCACCAGCGACCTGGAAATCCAGATCCGCACCACGGCCGAGCTCGGCGGTGACACCGGCGACTTTTCCACCACCATCGGTGCGCGCAAGCTGATCGACATCCTCAAGACCATGCCCGGCGACCAGACCGTGGGCCTGGAGTCGCAGCAAAGCAAGATGATCCTCAAGGGCGGCAAGAGCCGCTTCACGCTGCAGACCCTGCCGGCCGAGGACTTCCCGCTGGTGCAGGAGGCCGCGAACTTTGGCCCTGCCTTCAGCGTGCCGCAGAAGGTGCTCAAGGACCTGATGGGCCAGGTGTCGTTTGCCATGGCGGTGCAGGACATCCGCTATTACCTGAACGGCATCCTGTTTGTCGCCGAAGGCAACACGCTGAGCCTGGTGGCCACCGACGGCCACCGCCTGGCCTTTGCCAGCGCCGAGCTGGACGTGGACGTGGGCGAGAAGCAGGAAGTCATCCTGCCACGCAAGACCGTGCTGGAGCTGCAGCGCCTGCTGTCCGACGTGGGCGGCGAGAACTCGCCCCGCATCGAGATGCAGTTTGCCAACAACCAGGCCAAGTTCACCTTTGGCGGCATGGAGTTCGTGACCAAGCTGGTCGAGGGCAAGTTCCCCGACTACAACCGCGTCATCCCGCGCAACCACCACAACAGCGTGACCCTGGGCCGCGCACCGCTGCTGGCCAGCCTGCAGCGCACGGCCATCATGACCAGCGACAAGTTCAAAGGCGTGCGCCTGACCATCGAGCCTGGCACGCTGCGCGTGGCGTCCAAC
Source organism: Comamonas sp. CAH-2 (assembly GCF_009668305.1). NCBI lineage: Bacteria > Pseudomonadati > Pseudomonadota > Betaproteobacteria > Burkholderiales > Comamonadaceae > Comamonas > Comamonas sp. CAH-2. The sequence goes on along the minus strand of NZ_VSWF01000038.1, from coordinate 8,273 downwards.
AACGCCGACCAGGAAGAGGCAGTGGACGAGCTGGACATCGACTACGGCGGCGACACCATCGACATCGGCTTCAACGTGACCTACCTGCTGGACGTGCTGGCCAACATGTCGCAGGACATGGTCAAGATCGAGCTGGCCGACAGCAACAGCTCGGCCCTGGTCAGCATCCCCGGCAACGACAACTTCAAGTACGTCGTCATGCCCATGCGCATCTGATGCGCCCGTGGACCGGCGTGTTAGCCTGTCCATCCCAAAAAAGGAGCAGCTGGCGTATGCCAGCGCTTCTTTTTCAAATGATTTATTGGTAATTTCCAGGCAATACAAGCGCAAACAGCTCCTGTTATTGCAGCAGTAAGGCACCTTCATGACCGACGAGAACCAGCCAGAAAACCCCACCGCAGCACCCGCCAGCGCCCCCGCTGACACCGGCTACGGCGAAGGCGCCATCCAGATCCTGGAAGGCCTGGAGGCCGTGCGCAAGCGCCCCGGCATGTACATCGGCGACACCTCCGACGGCACCGGCCTGCACCACCTGGTGTTTGAGGTCGTGGACAACTCCATCGACGAAGCGCTGGCCGGCCACTGCGACGACATCCTGGTCACCATCCATGCCGACGGCTCGCTGTCCGTCATCGACAACGGCCGCGGCATTCCCACCGGCGTGAAGATGGACGACAAGCACGAGCCCAAGCGCTCGGCCGCCGAAATCGCGCTGACCGAGCTGCACGCCGGCGGCAAGTTCAACCAGAACAGCTACAAGGTCTCGGGCGGTCTGCACGGCGTGGGCGTGTCCTGCGTGAACGCGCTGTCCATCTGGCTCAAGCTGACCGTGCGCCGCGACGGCAAGGTGCACGAGATCGACTTCTCGCGCGGCTTCGTGCAAAACCGCCTGATCGAGGTGGTCGACGGCTTCGAGACCTCGCCCATGCGCGTCATCGGCGAGACCGACAAGCGCGGCACCAAGGTGCACTTCCTGCCCGACCAGGACATCTTCAAGGAAAACTTCGAGTTCCGTTACGAAATCCTGGCCAAGCGCCTGCGCGAACTCTCCTTCCTGAACAACGGCGTGCGCATCCGCCTCAAGGACGAGCGCGATGGCAAGGAAGACGACTTCTCCGGCGCCGGCGGCGTGCAGGGCTTTGTCGGCTTCATCAACGCCAACAAGAAGGTGCTGCACCCCACCTCGTTCTACGCCACGGGCAGCCGCCCGGCCGACACCTACGGCGGCATCCCCGGCACCGAAATCGGTGTCGAAGTGGCGATGCAGTGGAACGACGGCTACAACGAACAGGTGCTGTGCTTCACCAACAACATCCCCCAGCGGGATGGCGGCACCCACCTGACCGGCCTGCGCGCGGCGATGACCCGCGTGATCGGCAAGTACATCGCCGACCACGAACTGGCCAAGAAGGCCAAGGTCGAAGTCAGCGGGGACGACATGCGCGAAGGCCTGTGCGCCGTGCTCAGCGTGAAGGTGCCCGAGCCCAAGTTCAGCAGCCAGACCAAGGACAAGCTGGTCAGCTCTGAAGTGCGCGCGCCGGTGGAAGACATCGTCGCCAAGACGCTGACCGACTACCTGGAAGAGAACCCCAACGACGCCAAGATCCTGTGCGGCAAGATCATTGAGGCCGCCCGCGCCCGTGAAGCCGCGCGCAAGGCGCGTGAAATGACGCGCCGCAAGGGCGTGCTGGACGGCATGGGCCTGCCCGGCAAGCTGGCCGACTGCCAGGAAAAAGACCCCGCGCTGTGCGAAATCTACATCGTCGAGGGTGACTCCGCCGGTGGCTCCGCCAAGCAGGGCCGCGACCGCAAGTTCCAGGCCATCCTGCCCCTGCGCGGCAAGATCCTGAACGTGGAAAAGGCCCGCTATGAAAAGCTGCTGTCCAGCCAGGAAATCATCACCCTGATCACGGCCCTGGGCACCGGCATCGGCAAGGTCAGCGCCGATTCGGGCAAGAGCAACTCGGACGACTACAACCCCGACAAGCTGCGCTACCACCGCATCATCATCATGACCGACGCGGACGTGGACGGCGCCCACATCCGCACGCTGCTGCTGACCTTCTTCTACCGCCAGATGCCCGAGCTGGTCGAGCGCGGCCACATCTACATCGCCCAGCCACCGCTGTACAAGGTCAAGAACGGCAAGGAAGAGCTGTACCTCAAGGACGGCCCGGCGCTGAACAAGTACCTGCTCAAGATCGCGCTGAACCACGCCAGCGTGCACACCGGCGGTGCCAACGCCCGCACCATCGAGGGTGAGGAACTGGCCAAGCTGGCCGACATGCACCTGGCCGCCGAGACCGTGATCGAGCGCCTGTCCAACTTCCTGGACCAGGAAGCCCTGCGCGCCATCGCCGACGGCGTGAAGATCAAGCTGGACACCCTGGAAGAAGCCCAGGCCTGCGCCCCCGTGCTGGAGGCCAAGCTGCGCGAGCTGACCACCACCGGCGTTCCCGCCGCCGTGACCGCCGAGATCGACCCCGTCAGCGAGAACCCGATCCTGCGCATCAGCCGCCACCACCACGGCAACATCAAGAGCTCCATCCTCACGCAGGACTTCGTGCGCAGCCACGACTACGCCGCCCTGTCGGCCGAGGCCGAAAGCTTTGCAGGCCTGCTGGCCGAAGGCGCCAAGGTCACGCGTGGCGAAGGCGAGAAGGCCAAGACCGAAAAGGTCGGCGACTTCCGCCAGGCCATGCAGTGGCTGATCAGCGAAGCCGAACGCACCACCGGCCGCCAGCGCTACAAGGGTCTGGGTGAAATGAACCCCGAGCAGCTGTGGGAAACCACCATGGATCCGAATGTGCGCAGCCTGCTGCAGGTGCAGATCGGCGACGCCATCGAAGCCGACCGCGTGTTCACCATGCTGATGGGCGACGAGGTTGAACCCCGCCGCAACTTCATCGAAGACAACGCCCTGCGGGCCGGCAACATCGACGTCTGATCTCCAAAATCAGAGCTGTCTGCGCAAGCAGTACAAGGCTTGGAGCCCCAAAAGGCTTCAAGCCTTTTTTCTTGGTCTGCCGCTGCTCCAGGGCTGGTGGGCGATGCAGTCGCACCCCGCCGCAACTTCATCGAAGACAGCGCGCCACGCAGTCGCTGCAATTGGCACGCAATCTGCTTTAACTCCGCATCTTGTATACATCTGGGTATTCATCATGCTGATTGGCACATTCGACGATTGGAAGCACGCCTACCAAGGTGGCGCAGCGCCGGCTGCGCTGCTGGAGCAGCAGCGCCAGGCCTTGCAGGCCGATGACACGGCGTGGATCAGCATCGCCACGGCGGCACAGCTGCAGGCACAGCTGCAGCAGCTGCAGGCCCTGGAGCACGCCGTGGGCCGCGACCAGCTGCCGCTGTACGGCATTCCGTTTGCCGCCAAGGACAACATCGATGTGGCCGGCTTCACCACCACCGCCGCCTGCCCGGCGTTTGCCTATGTGGCGGCGCAGGATGCCGTGGCCGTGCAGCGGCTGCGCCAGGCCGGCGCCATCGTGCTGGGCAAGACCAACCTGGACCAGTTCGCCACCGGCCTGGTGGGCGTGCGCTCGCCCTATGGGGCCGTGCCCAACACCTTTGATCCCGCGCTGGTCTCGGGCGGCTCCAGCTCGGGCTCGGCCTCGGTGGTGGCGCGCGGGCTGGTGCCGTTTGCGCTGTCCACGGACACGGCCGGTTCGGGCCGCGTGCCCGCGGGCTTCAACCAGATCGTGGGGATCAAGCCCACACCCGGTGCCGTCAGCGGCACCGGTTTGGTGCCCGCCTGCCGCACGCTGGATTGCATCGGCGTGCTGGCCCTGAATGTGGCCGACAGCGCCCTGGCGCTGTCCATCATGGAGGGGCCCGACGCGCAGGATGCCTATTCGCAGGCGCGGCCCGCCATCGCACCGCACCGGCCGCTGGCACAGCTGCGGGTGGCGATCCCTGACGGGCGCCAGCTGGCGGCCGATTACGAGGCCGCCTTCACCCAGTTTGCGCAGCGGCTGCAGCCCCAGGTGGCCAGCGTGCAGACCCTGGCCTTCGACACCTTGTTCGAGGTGGCCCAGCTGCTGTACTACGGCCCCTGGGTGGCCGAGCGGGTGGTGGGTGCGCGCCGCCTGTACGAGCAGCAGCCCGAGGCCTTGCTGCCCGTGATCCGCCAGGTGCTGGACGTGCACCAGCGCTTCAATGCCGTGGACACCTTTGCCGCGCAGTACCAGCTGCAGACGCTGCAGCGCGAGGCGGAAAAGATCTGGCAGGACTGCGACGTGCTGTGCGTGCCCACGGCACCGCGCCACCCCAGCATGGCCGATCTGCAGGCCGAGCCCGTGGCCGCCAATTCCGAGCTGGGCACGTACACCAACTTCGTGAATCTGCTGGGCTGGTCGGCCATCGCCATTCCGGCCGCGCAACTGCCCAGCGGGTTGCCGTTCGGCATCACCCTGATTGCGCCCGCCTGGCGCGAGCCCGATCTGGTGCGCTGGGCCCAGGCCCTGGAAGCCCAGACCCCACTCACCGCCGGCGCCACGGGCCTGCCCACACGCACCCTGGGCACGCTGCCCCGCTGGCACGTGCCCACACAGGGCGAGACGATTGCGCTGACCGTGGTCGGCGCCCACCTGCGCGGCATGCCGCTGAACCACGAACTGCTGGCCTGCGGGGCGCGCTTCCGTGAGGCCACGCACACGGCGCCTCACTACCGCCTGTATGCGCTGGCCGGTACGGTGCCCGCCAAACCCGGCCTGGCCCGGGCCGAGGACGGGGCCGCGATCGCCGTGGAGGTCTGGGACATGCCCGTGGCCAACCTGGGGCGCTTTGTGGCCGGTGTGCCCGCGCCGCTGGGCATTGGCACGGTCACGCTGCAAGATGGCCGCCACGTCAAGGGCTTCATCTGCGAAGGCGTGGCCCTGGGTAATGCCCAGGACATCACGCATTTCGGGGGCTGGCGCGCGTATTGCATGGCGGCGTAACACCCTGGTGCAGGGCGTGCACCTGAATCAGGCACACCCTGCACCCGATACAACCGCATCCCCCCATTTCCGCAGGAGACGCCCGTGGCGCCCACCAGCCTTGCCAACATGGCCTACGACAAGCTGCGACAGGCTTTCGACAATTTTCAGTACGTGCCCGGAGACCGTTTCAGCGAAAGCGAAATCGGCGCCCAGCTGGGCATGAGCCGCACCCCCGTGCGCGAGGCCCTGGTGCGCCTGCAGCGCGAGGGCTATATCTCGGTCATGCCCAAGATGGGCTGGGTGGTCAACAGCATCGACTTCGCGGTGTTCGAGCAGCTGTACGACGTGCGCGCCGTGCTGGAGTGCGCGGCCGTGGACCTGCTGGTGGTGGCGCCGGACCTGGAGCAGCGCCTGGCCGCGCTGTGCGCGCTGTGGTGCGTGCCGCTGCAGGAGCGCCTGACGGACCAGCATGCGGTGTCGCACATCGATGAGCGCTTCCACATCGACCTGATGGAGGCCAGCGGCAACCTGGAGATGGCGCGCATCCACCGCGACATCACGGACCGCATCCGCATCGTGCGGCGCCTGGAATTCACGCGCAACTACCGCATCGACGTCACCTACGACGAGCACAGCCGCATCCTGCGCGCGCTGCTGCAGCACGACGGGCTGCAGGCCAAGGTGCTGCTGCAAAAGCACATCCGCGTCAGCCGCGACGAGGTGAAGAACATCACCTTGCACACCCTGCAAAATGCCAAGCCAAAAAGGCTGGAAGCGGCCGCCTGACCTGCGCGGACAGCTATGAAAAACGCGGACCGACCGTCCGCGCGGTGCAGGCGTGGGTCAGGCCCGGTCCAGCGCCAGCAAGGCCTGCAGAGCCACGCCCTGCGGATCGGCCAGGGCATTCAAGATACTGAAATGGTCCGCACCCGGCACCGCCAGACAGGCGCCCGGGGCCGCCTGGCGGTAGTGGGCAAAGGCCTGGGTCTGCGCCTGCAGCTGCGCCAGCTCGGCCGTTCCATACGCCAGCACCAGCGGCTTGTCGACCACCGGCAGGTGCATCGGGCTGAGCTGGTCCACTTCGGCCTGCGTCAGCTGCAGGGCCTGGTTCAGGTAGGTGTGGCGCACCGGCTCCAGCGCATAGATGCCGCTGATGCCCAGGCCGCCCACCACCCCGTCGCCGTCCAGGCCCAGGGCCGTCAGATGCCCGCCCGCCGACCAGCCGCACAGCAGGATGCGGCCGCTGCCGCCGGCCGCCAGGGCCTGCCGGCGCATGGCGGCAATGCCCTGCCGCACTTCCTGCACGATCTGCGTGAGGCAGGCCTGGGGCGCCAGCGTGTAGCCGATCAGGGCCGCCTGCACGCCCTGCTGCAAGGCACCCTGCACCACGAAGCGGAAGCTGTTCTTGTGCCGCATCTGCCAGTAGCCGCCGTGGATGAACAGCAGCGTGGGCGCACCGGCCGGGCCGTGGAAGTAATCCAGCCGCTGGCGCGCGCCCGGGCCATAGGTCACGTCCAGATCGGCGGCGTGCTGCTGCACCACGGCCAGGCTGCGCGCTTCAAACGCCGCCAGCTGCTGGGCGCTGCTGGCCACGGCACGGGTGTTGTCATAGGCCGCATCGCGCACGGCCTGGGGCAGGTGGAGCAGGGTGTCGATCACCATCAGGCGGCCTTGGCGTGGTGGGCCACGTGGCTGCTGAGCAGTTCGGTCAGCTCCTGGCGCACGCGGTTGAACTCGGGGGTCGTGATGTGGCGCGGACGCTCCAGCGGGATGCGGTAGTCGCGCTCCACCCGGCCGGGGCCGGCGGTCATGACCACCACGCGGTCGGCCAGCAGCACGGCTTCTTCGACCGCGTGGGTGACGAAGATCACGGTCAGCCGGGTCTTGGCCCAGATGTCCAGCAGCTCCTGCTGCAGCACTTCGCGTGTCAGCGCATCCAGGGCGCCAAAGGGCTCGTCCATCAGCAGCACTTCGCAGTCGTTGGCCAGGGCCCGCGCGATCGAGACACGCTGCTTCATGCCGCCCGACAGCTGGTGGGGAAAGTGGTCGGCAAACTTGCTCAGGCCGACCATGTTCAGGTAGTGGTCGGCGATCTCGCGCAGCTTGGCCTCGGGCAGGCCGCGCTGCTTGGGCCCGAAGGCGATGTTCTGGCGCACGGTCAGCCAGGGGAACAGGCCATAGTCCTGGAACACCATGCCGCGGTCGGGCCCGGGCTCGCTGATGGGCGTGTGGTACATCCGGGCCACGCCGGTGGACACGCTTTCAAAGCCGCCCATGATGCGCAGCAGCGTGGACTTGCCGCAGCCCGAGGCACCGATCAGGCAGACGAACTCGCCCTTCTGGATCTGCAGGTTGACGTCCTTGAGCGCGTGGATGGGGCGGCCATGCAGGGAGAAGACCTTGCTGACGTTGGCAATGTCCAGGATGGGCGCGGGGGTGCGGTGGGCAAGGATCTCAGACATGGTGTTGCGGGCTCCACTTGAGCAGACGGTTGTTGAGGATGACCAGCAGGCGGTCGGTGACAAAGCCGGTGAAGCCGATGACCACCATGCCGGCGATCACCACGTCGGTGCGCGACAGCATGCGGCCGTCCATGATGGCCGCGCCCAGGCCCTCGGGCACGCCCGTCATCTCGCCCACCACGATCAGGAACCAGGCGATGCCGTGGCCCAGGCGCAGGCCGTTGAAGATGGAGGGCATGGCCGCCGGCAGCACCACCTGGCGAAACATGGACGTGCCCTTGCAGCCCAGCATGGCGGCGGCCTCGAACAGGCGCGGCTCGACCGACTTCACGCCAAAGGTGGTGTTGATGACGATGGGAAAGAACGCCCCCAGGAACACCAGGAAGATGGCGGCATTCGGGCCCACGCCGAAGAAGATCATGGACAGCGGCAACCAGGCCGTGACCGGCACCGGGCGCAGCATCTGCAGCGTGGGGTCCACAAAGCGGCGGATGGCCGCGTTCTTGCCGATCACCAGGCCCAGCGGAATGCCGGCCAGCGCGGCCAACGCAAAGGCCCCGTAGACGCGCGACATGGACTGCAGCCAGTGCGTGGGCAGGGTGGCGCTGAAGGCGTCGTCATAGATGCCGCCAAAGGCGAAATCCCAGAGCATCAGGCCCACCTCCTGGGGGGAAGGCACCAGCATGGTCCCCGTGGCGCGCACGGCCACGTCCCAGGCCAGCAGCAGCAACAGGGGCAGCACGGCGGGCACCAGCCAGGTGGTCATCCAGACACGGGCCGCGCTGGGCTGGGGCGGCATGGCCAGTGCCACCGGGGACGTGGCGGGTGTGAAAGAGGGGGGCGAAGACGACATGGCAGGCATTCCGGAAGCGGGCAGGGG
>NZ_VSWF01000037.1:0-36397 GCF_009668305.1 Comamonas sp. CAH-2 | reverse complement strand
GCGGGCGATGACAACGACTTTGTGTATGAAGCGGGTCTGACCAGTGCAGCGACCACGGAGAGCACCACGGGCGTGATCACCGTGCAAGCCAGCGATGGCATCGCTACAGTGAGTATCAACGGAACGGCGTATACGTTGGCGGCACTGACTGGCCAGAGCGTGAATACCGGTAAGGGGGTGCTGACCATCACAGGTGTTTCCGTTGCAGGAGGTGGCAAGAGTGCCGACATTAGCTACAGCTACACGCTTAGCGCCGCACAAACGCATGACAAGGTAACGAACGACACACAAATCACCGATGTGGTGGGGGTGGCTGTGACGGGCGTGGGTGGAAGTACCGCAAATGGCAACGTCACGATCACCATCGTTGATGATGTGCCTTCAACGTTTGACCCTATTTCGCTCGTTTTGAGTAACAGCCAAGGGGCGTTGGGCTCAGCTGGCCTGGATAGTGATTCCAATATCGACAACAACGTCGGTGCTGATCAGTTGGGTCTGGTCAAGTTTGCAGCATCGTTGAACGGCCTAGCGAGCGACTATGTGTCCGATGGACAAACTGTTTACTACCATCTGATGGAGGATGGAACCCGGCTGGTTGCGACGACTTCGGCTGCAGAACCAAACCCTGATAAATCGGATTGGGTGTTTGAGATCACATTCAACCAGGATCACGACATCGGCAGTGCGAACGATGCATTCATGGTCACGATGTATGCCAAGGTGGATGCTGTTCAAGATATCAACTACAGCGGTGGAACTTACGATTTCAACGGCGGTAATACTAACTGGGTGGTCTTTACGCCCACAGGCCAGAATCAAAATCCTGTGGATGACAACTCACGTGATTTGTTGATCACTCCCATCGGCAATGCCGTGAAAATCAATGGAACTGCGAATGATGTTGGTGCGACCAGCAGTGGCAGTAGTGGAGGTCAAGCGATTGGCAATGGGGAGGGGGTGCGCCTCAACTTTGTGATTGACGCCACAGGCTCTCCGCTGCAGCAAGACTATGTTCCAGGGACTCCTGGTCATAGCTTTGATGCGCATTACCTGGTCAACAACGCGAGCGTCACGCTGGGGATTAACAACGGCACGACGGCCGCACGGTTTGAAATCGGGACTGACAATGACTACGGTGGCGCTGAAGATAGTTCGGTCAACGATGTCACACACCAAGCCATCAAGTCCGTCATCATCAACGACATGATCGTGAATGCCGGTACGACCTCTGCGGGTGGCTACACACTGGTATGGGGGGCTGGAAATCTGAGCGTCAGCATCGCGGGCCTGAATGGCGGTGATGACGTCGCGATTGTGGGTGTCACGCAGTACACCACCATGGATGTCTCTTATGTGAGTGGCACCCCCTTTACTCTCAGTGGTTTTGGCTCATCGGCTGTGAAGGAAGCCGATGTGAACATCTCGCTGCCTGTTCAACTTGTCGATGCCGATGGTGATTTTGTCAACAGTGAATTGGACATCACTCTGACGCAAGCTTCGGTGGGTAGTGCTTTCAGCAGTGTGATGGAAAACTCCAGCGATACCGTGAGCGGTACGCTGGCAGTGTCTGCTTCTCTGGGCATTACTAGTTTGACAGTGGCTGGCCAGGACATTCTTGGCGCGACCTCGCAGGATCCTGTTGTCATCGAGACTGAGAAGGGTACGCTGCGCGTCACGGGGTACAACGCAGCGACGGGGATGGTGTCTTACTCGTACAAGGAAAAGGGGCAGTCCCACGACCATTCTGGTGGCAAGGACAGCATCCATGATGACTTCACGGTCACGCTCAAGACCCAGGATGGCGGGGTGCAAAGCAGCAATTTGACTGTCCGGATTGAAGACAGCGTGCCAGTGGCAGTTGCTGACGTGAACCACGTCACTGAGGGCATGACCAAAGGCGTGCTGGCTTTGGACGGTGTTCTGTCCAACGATACCAGCGAGAACGGGTGGCACCCAGGTCAGGGCGGTGTGTTCAAGGTTGGCGCGGGCACCGATGAAAGCGCCGCCTCGCCGAGTGCAGTGGGTCAACCGATTCAGGGCACGTATGGCACGTTGACACTGTACGGCGATGGCCGCTACACCTACCAGGCCAATCCCAGTGTGACCCGTGGCGAGGCCCTGTCGGGCAACGCCCAGGATGTCTTCACCTATGTGGTGCGTGATCGCGACGGTGATATGAAGTCCGCGACCTTGACCATCAATGTGGATCAGTTTGTGGGCAGTAGCAATGCTGACAATGTCATCAACAGCGGTGCTGGTGATGATGTGCTGGTTGCGGATCAAGGTGGGGTGAATACTATCCAGGTCCCCGGCAAGAACTACAACATTGCGCTGATCGTGGACAGATCTGGAAGCATGGACGATCCCTCGGGTACGCCTAACTTGACGCGAATGGAGTTGGCGATTGCTGCCCTGAAGAATCTGGCCAACAGTTTGGCCGTGCATGACGGGGTGGTCAATGTAGCGCTGATTGGCTTTGGCCAAAGTGCTTCGACGGATCTGGCGCTCAACAACCTGACGGCCAGCAATGTGTCGCAGTTGATTGACAAGATTAATGAACTGTCTGCAAGCGGTGGGACCAACTACGAAGCAGCTTTCAATCAAGCGGTCACATGGTTCAACGGCCAGCCCTCGGTCGTGAATGGCAAAACGTTCGAAAACGTGACCTACTTTCTGACGGATGGTGATCCCACGTACAGCAATAGCGGCAGTAACGGTGGCGGCAGTACCGTCAATACGGCCGACATGCGTGATGCCATCACGGCATTCGCTCCGCTGAGTGTCAAGAGCGCGGTGTATGCGATTGGGATTGGCAATGGCGTCACGGAAAGCAACCTGAAGTATTTCGATAATACTGGCGCAACGACATTGGTGGCCAATACATACGGCGCCAGTAAATCGTTGTTGGCAGACTTCAGTGGTAATTCCGGCTGGGGTGTGACCAATGGTGCGAACAACCAATGGAGTACAGGTAGCTCCGTGACGAGCGGAGGGGTGGCTTCTTCTGGCTCCGGGTCGATTCAGCGCACAGATGGCTATATGGCCATTACCGATACCTCTGAAGGAAGCAGTACCTACAAAGTCGGCACTCCAGCGTTCACAATCAGCTCCAACGGTCAGGTGAGGGTGTCGTTTGATTACCGGACGGCAGATACCAAGACTGGCGATGTGTTCTCGTGGACCTTGCAAAAACTCAATGGCTCAGTCTGGAGTGATGTGGGCAGTGTGAAAACACTCACCACGACCGGCGACTGGACGACGGTACTATCCGATGCACTAGCTGCTGGTACATACCGATTGGTGTATGGCGTGAACGATGCGACCGGAGGGTGGTGGTTGGATCCTGCGCGTTCGGCACAGTTGCAAATTGACAATGTGTATACGCTTCCAACGCATGTCCCACAAGGGCAAGTTGATATCGTCAACACTGCGGCAGAGCTGGCTGCGGCCCTGCAAGGGGGCTCTTCCAGCTCGGAGCTGGCAGCCGTTGGCCACGACACGGTGAATGCGGGCGATGGCCACGACATTGTGTTTGGGGATGTCATCAATACGGATGCTCTGCAATGGGCGGGCCGCGACATGACGGCGCTGCCGAATGGCTCTGGCATGCTGGCATTGACCGCCTTCCTGAAGGCAACGGTCACTGGCGGGGTGGAGCCAACCGATCAGCAGGTCTACGACTACATCCGCGATCACCATCAGCAGTTTGATGTGGCCAGCGATACCCGTGGTGGCAACGACAAGCTGTACGGCGGCGAAGGCAATGACATCCTCTACGGTCAGGGGGGCAATGACGAGCTGTATGGCGGCAACGGCGACGACAAGCTGTATGGCGGCACGGGCAACGACAAGTTGGACGGTGGTGCGGGCAACGACTGGCTGCTGGGCGGCCGGGGGGATGACATCCTGACCGGCGGCGCGGGCGACGATACCTTTGTCTGGAAGCTGGGAGATGCCGGTACGGCCGCCGCGCCGGCACTCGATCGGGTGACAGACTTTGGCAACGGCAACGACAAGCTGGATCTGAGCGATCTGCTGGTGGGTGAGCACAGCGATGCTGGCAGCTTCAATCTGACCCAGTTCCTGCACATTGGCACCGAGACCGTGGCGGGACAGACCAACACGGTGATCAAGGTGTCGAGCACCGGGGTGCTGGGCGCGGGTGGCGCGGGCTTTGACCAGCAGATCACGCTGGAGAATGTGAACCTGGTCGGCAGTGAAACCAGCCAGGCGCAGATCATCAGCAACCTGATCGAGCAGGGGAAGCTGCACGTCAACCACTGAGCGTGGCGGGGGCATGAAGAACGCGCAGGCGTTCTTCACCGACCAGGGCGCCTGTTGTGTGACGGGCGTCCTTTTTCATGAGCGTCCCCATGCCTGCACAATGGAGGGCGAGCCGCACGAAATGAGAGGTCGAATGCCGCCTGAGCGCTCTATTCCCTGGATGCCTTCCCTGCGCCGCAGAACGCTGCTGACCTTGGCGGTGGCTGCCGTGGGCGGCTGGGCGTTGCGTGGCGCGCAGGCCTGGGATGAATCCCTGCTGCACAGCCAGATGGCGTCACGCTTTGGTGCGGCTGGGTCGCGCAGGTTGCAGGCGTGGCTGGAGATGTTGCGTACCCAATCCGGTCTGTCGGTTGCCCAGCAGTTGCAGGCGGTGAATGCCTTCTGGAACCAGCAGTTGCTGGCATCCGAGGATTTGCAGATCTGGAATGAAACGGATTACTGGGCCACACCGCTGGAAAGCCTGGGCAAAGGGGCCGGCGATTGCGAAGACTTCGTGATCGGCAAGTTCGTCTCTCTGGTGCGTCTGGGGGTGCCAGCGCAGAACATGCGTCTGATCTATGTCCGCGCGCGCATGGGCGGGATCGGCAGCACCCAGAGCATTGCCCACATGGTGCTGGGCTTTTACGAGACGCCCCAGGCCGAGCCGCTGGTGCTGGACAACCTGGTCAGCAGCATCCAGCTGGCCAGTTTGCGCACCGACCTGACCCCCGTGTTCAGCTTCAATGCCCAGGGGATTTATGTCCGCGGCGAGCGCTCTGCGCCCTCAGACCGCATCAACCGCTGGCAAGACTTGCAGCAACGGATGCGCAAGGAGGGGTTTGATGCGTTGTGAAGGCCTCAATGACCGAGTTTATTGCGTTGCGCCACCCGTCGGTCCCCTGGACCCTGGTACGGTGCAACGGCGTATTTTTGAAAGGCCTTAAGCCATGTCCTTGCTCAAACAGCTTTTACTCAGTGTGTCGATCGCGATTGCGGGGATCTTGCTGGGCACGCTGGCGTTCAGCATCGAGGCGGCGCGCAGCTATCTGACGGAGCAGTTGCAGTCGCAAAGCGAGAACGCCGCCTCCTCCCTGGCGCTGTCCTTGTCCCAACCGGGCAACCAGGACCCCGTCACGCAGGAGCTGCTGATGGCGGCCCTGTTCGACACGGGGCAGTTCGCCGGCATTCGCCTGGTGGCGCCGGACGAGCAGGTGCTGTTCGAGCGTGAACGCAAGCCGTTGGAGATGCAGGCGCGTGCGCCCGAATGGTTCCGCCACATGCTGCCCTTGCCACAGCCCCAGGCCGAGCGGGCCATCAGCGACGGCTGGCGGCAGGTGGGCAACCTCAGCGTGATGGTGGACAACCGGTTTGCCATGGATGCGCTGTGGTCCAGCAGCATCCGGATGACTGGGCTGATTCTGGTGGCGGGCGGCGCCTGGGCCTTGTTCGTGGGCCTGCTGCTGCGGTGGTTCCGGCGGGTGCTGCACGAGGAAATCGAGGCCCAGGTGCTGCGTATCGGCACCAGCCAGAGCGATGTGGCCGACGTGGGCGAATCGCGCGTGGCGGAGCTGACCTCCGTGTCCCATGCCATCCAGCACACCCATGTGCGCGTGCAGCAAGCGGCCCAGGCGCAGACGCAGCGCATCGAACACCTGGAGCTGGAGACCAACAGCGACCCGGTCACCCAGCTGCCCAACCGCAAGTACTTCGTCAACGAGCTGCAAAAGCTCCTGCTCAGCGGGCCGCAGGCCCAGGGGCATGTGCTGATGGTGCGCCAGCGCGACCTGCAGACCATGAATACCAGCTATTCCCGCCACGAGGTCGACGAGTGGCTCAAGAGCGTTTGGCAGCAGGTGCAGCAACTGCTGGCCGACAACGCCCAGGTGCAGGCCCAGCTGGCACGCCTGAATGGCAGTGACTTTGTGGTGCTGCTGCCCGGTGGGCTGGGCCCCGAGGGCATGCACATGGTGCAGCAACTGCGCAAGCTGCTGCAGTCGCAGAACCTGGCGCTGGGGGCGGGACAGTGGACGCGCTGGGCGTTTGCGCTGACTGCCTTCATCGGCACGGACACGGTGGGCGATGTGCTGTCGCGCCTGGACCGTGGGCTGATGCAGGCCGAGAGTGCAGGCCATGGCGATGTCGAGTACGCCGAGGCCACGCGCCAGCCCGGCCACATGGTGGCCGGCGAGCGCAATTGGCAGCAACTGCTGAGCATGGCCCTGCAGACGCCCCAGGCCTTGCAGATCGCGGTGCAGCCCCAGACCAGCACCTCCCTGGTCGGCACCGATGTGCGCCATGAGGCGTCCCTGGAACTGCACGAGCCCGATGGGCGCGTGCTGGGCGGGGCCTTCTTCCTGCCGGCGGCCGTGCGCCTGGGCATGTCGGCCGACTACGACCTGCAGGCGCTGTCGCTGGGCTTGCAGTGGCTGGGCCAGCACCCGGGCGAGACCCTGGTGGTGCGCGTGTCCGTGCCGTCGCTGGAGCAGGACGACTTGGTGCCGCAGGTGCGCAAGCTGCTGCAATCCCCGCCGGCCCAGGCCCTGGGGGCGGGGCTGGAGCAACTGGTGCTGGAACTGGATGCGCACGCGCTGGAGGTCAACCCCGCGCGCGTGGCCGAGCTGTGCGACGAAACCGCGCTGGCCCATGTGGGGGTGGGGCTGCGCCGCCTGGACCAGTCGCCCAAGGCCCTGTGGCACCTGCCCAGCCTGCCGCTGCGCTATGTGAAGCTGGGGGGCTATTTTGCGGAGCAGTCCCTCAGCAACCCGGGGGTGCGCCACCTGCTGGAGGCCATGATCAGCACCGCCCAGGACCAGGGCGTGCGGGTCTACATCACCGATGCCGTGGCACCCGAGGCCGCGGCGTGGCTGCGCATCAAGGGCGCCAGCTTGCCGGTGCAAAGTCAGGGGTGAGGCGTACCCTTTAGCGCGGCCCGCCTGCCGTCGCGGGCGGCGTCCGCGCGTGCGGTCCGGTGCACGGCCTGGCAAAAAGCAGAGCGCCTTGCGCGCGCGGATCAAGGGCTACAGCCACTTTTTATCCAAAACGGGGCATGTACCCATGGCAGTGGCGCACAAAAAAACGCCGAACGTGCGACACGTTCGGCGTTGCCAAAGGAGGAGAACACAGCTGCCCGGCCCAGCCGGTCGGGACAGCCGGTCGGGCGCTTACACCTCGGCGCCAGACTCTTTCACGACCTTGCCCCACTTGGCGGCTTCGGACTTGATGAAGGCGTCGAACTGGGCAGGGGTCTCGATGACCACTTCACCGCCCTGGTCGGCGATCTTCTTGGCCACGGCCGGGTCCTTCAGCACCTTGGTCAGCGCGGTCTGCAGCTTGGTCAGGATGGGCGCGGGCGTGCCGGCCACGGCCCACAGGCCGAACCAGGACGTGGCTTCGTAGCCCGGCACGCCGGCTTCGGCGATGGTGGGCACGTCCGGCAGTTCGGGCGAGCGCTTGGCCGTGGTCACGGCGATGGGGCGCAGCTTGCCCGAGCGCACATGCTGGATGGCCGAGGGCATGTTGTCGAACATGACGGCAATCTGGTTGCCCAGCAGGTCGGAGATGGCGGGGGCGCTGCCCTTGTAAGGCACGTGGGTCAGCTCGGCACCGGTCATGCTCTGGAACAACGCACCAGACACGTGGGGCGAAGCGCCGGAGCCGGGCGAGCCGTAGGTCACTTCACCGGGGTGCTTCTTGGCGTAGGCAATCATTTCCTGCACCGTCTTGTAGGGGCGGCTGGGGTGGGCCACCAGCAGGTTGGGCACGTTGGCCACGCGGCTCAACGGCGCGAAGTCCTTGGCCGGGTCGTAAGGCAGCTTCTTGTACAGCGCCTGGTTGATGGCGTGCGTGCCCACGGTGCCCATGAACAGGGTGTAGCCGTCGGCCTTGGCGCGCGACGCCTGCTGCGCACCAATGTTGCCGCCGGCGCCGGGCTTGTTCTCGATGATGATGGTCTGGCCCAGTTCCTGTCCCAGTGCCTGGCCCACGATGCGCGCCAGGATGTCGGTGGTGCCGCCTGCAGAGAAGGGCACGATCATGGTCAGGGGCTTGTCGGGGTAGGCGTCAGCGGCCAGGGCCGAGCCCATGCTGGCCACGGCCAGGGTGGCGGCGGCCAGGGTTTTCAGGCCGGTGCGGCGGGTGAAAGTGCGGGATGCAAACATCAACGTCTCCTGTGTGAACAGATGCTGGTCAGAACAAGTCCCCCCGTGCGCCCGCGCAGCGGGTGCGGTGCAGTCGGTCCAGGGGGGATTGGTGGCCGCGCATGCGTGGCACGGCCATCCGGGAAGGGGCGGGGCCGCGCGCTGGCAGGCCAGCGGCAGTCCCAGTGGCGGCCCGGCTCCTTCGGAGCAGGCCGGATGGGTGGGGTCACCCGGTGCCCAGGCCAGGCACTGCAGTGCCGGGCCCTGGCGGTGTGCAAGCGGGGGTTAGACCTTTTCGAGGATCACGGCAATGCCCTGGCCCACGCCGATGCACATGGTGCACAGCGCGTAGCGGCCGCCCAGGGTGTGCAGCTGGTTGACGGCGGTGGTGGCCAGGCGGGCACCCGAGGCACCCAGGGGGTGGCCCAGGGCGATGGCGCCGCCCCACTGGTTGACGCGCGGGTCGTTGTCGGCAATGCCCAGGTTGCGCAGCACGGCCAGGCCTTGCGCGGCAAAGGCTTCGTTCAGCTCGATCACGTCCATGTCGGCCAGCGTCAGACCGGTCTGGGCCAGCACCTTGCGCACGGCAGGGGCGGGGCCAAAGCCCATGATGCGGGGGGCGACACCGGCAGTCGCCATGCCGACCACACGGGCACGGGGCACCAGGTGGTATTGCTGGGCGGCTTCGGCATTGGCCAGCAGCAGGGCGCAAGCGCCGTCGTTCACGCCGCTGGCATTGCCGGCGGTCACGGTGCCATCGGGGCGCACCACACCTTTGAGTTTGGCCAGCGCTTCCAGCGTGGTGGCGCGGGGGTGCTCGTCCTGGCTGACCACGATGGCATCGCCCTTCTTCTGGGGGATGGTGACGTGAACGATTTCCTGGGCCAGGTAGCCGGCAGCGATGGCTGTGGCCGCCTTTTGCTGGGAAGCCAGGGCCATGCGGTCCTGGGCTTCACGCTCGATCTTGAAGTCGTCGGCCACGTTCTCGGCGGTCTCGGGCATGGAGTCCACACCGTACTGCTGCTTCATCAGCTTGTTGACGAAGCGCCAGCCGATGGTGGTGTCGTACACGGCGTTGTTGCGGCTGAAGGCGCTTTCGGCCTTGGGCATGACGAAGGGCGCGCGGCTCATGGATTCCACACCACCGGCAATCATCAGGCGGGCTTCGCCGGACTTGATGGCGCGCGCGGCGGAGCCCACGGCGTCCAGGCCGGAGCCACACAGGCGGTTGATGGTGGCACCGGGTACATCGATGGGCAGGCCGGCCAGCAGGCTGGACATGCGGGCCACGTTGCGGTTGTCTTCACCGGCCTGGTTGGCGTTGCCGTACAGCACATCGTCCACGGCGGCCCAGTCCACGCCGGGGTTACGCTCCATCAGTGCCTTGATGGGCAGTGCGCCCAGGTCGTCGGCGCGCACGCTGGACAGCGCGCCGCCGTAACGGCCGAAGGGGGTGCGGATGGCGTCGCAGATGAAGGCTTCGGGTGCAGTGCTCATGGTGGTGTCTCCGAGTCACGCTTGGCGGCCAGCGCCAAGTTTTAAAAAAAAGAGCTGCCAGCGCAAGCTAGATGGGCGCTGGAGGCTGTTTGGGTATGAATTGCAATCAGGCCGTGGCAATCGGCAGGCCGACCATGGCTTCGAGTTCGGCGTGGCTCAGGCCGTCCACCAGGTCGATCAGGCGCAGGCCCTGGGGCGTGCATTCCAGCGTGCACAGCTCGGTGTAGATGCGCTTGACGCAGGCCAGGCCGGTCAGGGGGTAGCTGCAGGCCTGGACGACCTTGCATTCGCCGGTCTTGGTCATCAGGTCCATCATCACCCAGGTGCTCTTGGCGCCCACGGCCAGGTCCATCGCGCCGCCCACGGCGGGGATGGCGCCGGCTTCACCGGTGCTCCAGTTGGCCAGGTCGCCCGTGGCCGACACCTGGAAGGCGCCCAGCACACAGATGTCCAGGTGGCCGCCGCGCATCATGGCGAAGCTGTCGGCGTGGTGGAAATAGCTGCCACCGGGCAGCAGGGTCACGGGCTGCTTGCCGGCGTTGGTCAGGTCGTAGTCTTCCTGTCCGTCCTCGGGGGCGGGGCCCATGCCAAGGATGCCGTTTTCCGACTGCAGCACGATTTCGCGGTCGGCGGGGATGTGGTTGGCCACCTTGGTGGGCATGCCGATGCCGAGGTTCACATAGGCGCCGTCGGGAATGTCCTGGGCGATGCGTTGGGCCAGTTCGTCTTTGGTACGCTTTTGATAGCTGCTCACGCTTGATACTCCTGCGCTTTAACTGTTTTTAGGCAGATTTCTTAAAGCCGCCAGCTTGCGTGGCAACACGTTCGATCGGCACCACCTTGCTCACGTAGATGCCGGGGGTGACGATGGCTTCGGGGTCCAGCGCCCCCAGTTCCACCACCTCGTGCACGGTGGCCACGGTGAACTTGGCGGCCGTGGCCATCACGGGGCCGAAGTTGCGTGCCGACTTGCGGTAGGTCAGGTTGCCCCAGCGGTCGCCTTGTTCGGCCTTGATCAGGGCCACATCGCCGTAGATCGGGTACTCCAGCACATAGTGCTTGCCGTTGATTTCGCGGGTTTCCTTGCCGGCGGCCAGCTCGGTGCCATAGGCCGTGGG
Source organism: Comamonas sp. CAH-2 (assembly GCF_009668305.1). Classification (NCBI taxonomy): domain Bacteria; kingdom Pseudomonadati; phylum Pseudomonadota; class Betaproteobacteria; order Burkholderiales; family Comamonadaceae; genus Comamonas; species Comamonas sp. CAH-2. The sequence continues at coordinate 25,383 of NZ_VSWF01000037.1, read as the reverse complement.
GCAGAAGAACGCGCCGATGCCGGCACCGGCAGCACGCATGCGCTCGGCCAAGTTGCCCTGGGGGACCAGTTCCAGCTCGATCTTGCCGCTGCGGTACAGCTCGTCGAACACCCAGCTGTCGACCTGGCGGGGGAAACTGCAGATGATCTTGCGCACCTGGCCACTCTTGAGCAAAGCGGCCAGACCGGTGTCGCCATTGCCCGCGTTGTTGTTCACAATCGTCAGGTCGCGGGCGCCGTGGGCAATCAGGCCGTCGATCAGCTCCACGGGGTTGCCGGAAGTGCCAAAGCCACCGATGAGTACGGTGGCGCCGTCTTGGATGCCCGACAGTGCCTCGGCGATCGTGTCGGTGATTTTGTGGATCATGTGTCTCTGTCTCCCTGCGGGACCGGTTGCAAAGTGAGGGCTTTGCTAAAATGTTCGTAATAAGAACATTTGTTCGCTGAAAGAATTATATGAATGGGATTGTCACCAAGTCAGCTGTAGAAACCACATCAGGGAAAACCCTGGATGTACAAGATGGGTCGGAGAAAAAGCCGGGCGACACCTATGTGCAGTCGTTCGCCCGCGGGCTGGAGGTGATCCGCTCGTTCAGCGCCGACCGCCCGGTGCAGACCTTGAGCGAGGTGGCCGCCCAGACCGGCCTGACCCGCGCCGGGGCGCGCCGCATCCTGCTGACCTTGCAGACGCTGGGTTATGTGGCGTGCGCAGACGGCAAGCACTTTGAGCTGACGCCGCGCATCCTGGACCTGGGCTTTGCCTACCTGAGTTCGCAGCCGTTGTGGAACCTGGCCATGCCGGCCATGGAAACCCTGTCGGAAGCGGTGCAGGAGTCCTGCTCGGCCGGGGTGCTGGACGGGTTGGAGGTGGTCTATGTGGTGCGCGTGCACGCCCACAAGATCATGAGCACCAACCTGGGCGTGGGTTCGCGCCTGCCCGCGTTCTGGACGTCCATGGGGCGCGTGCTGCTCGCCGGCCTGCCGCAGCCGCAACTGCTGGCCCTGCTGGCCAGCTGCCCGCGCGAGCCGTTCACGCGCTACACCCTGACCGAGGACGCCGACCTGCTGGCGGCCATCGAGGTGGTGCGCCGGCAGGGCTGGGCGTTGATCAACCAGGAACTGGAGGAGGGCCTGATCTCCGTTGCCGCGCCACTGCACAACGCCCAGGGCCAGTGCGTTGGGGCGATCAATGTCTCGGGCCAGGCCAACCGCACCAATGCCCAGGAGATGCAGGCGCGCATCGTGCCGCACCTGCTGCGCGCGGCCCAGACCATTTCGCTGCTGATGCGCACGGCACGGCGTTGAGTGCGCCGCGCGGGATAATGCGGCGCAACTTCTGACTGGCACCCATGGCACGACTCCCCCGCCTGACCTTGCCCGGCCTGCCGCACTATGTGCTGCAGCGTGGCAACAACCTGCAGCCCATCTTTGCCGATGCCCAGGACTACGCCTGCATGAAGGACCTGCTGCGCGAGATGGGGCGGCGCTTTGCCGTGGAGCTGCATGCCTACATCCTGCTGCCCAACCAGTTGCACCTGCTGGCCACGCCGGAGACCGCCGACAGCCTGCCGCAGTTCATGCAGGCCGTGGGGCGCAGCTATGTGCGCGGCTTCAACAACCGCCATGGCCGCAGCGGCACGCTGTGGGAGGGGCGCTACCGCGGCACGGTGCTGGAGCCGCAGGCCTGGCTGCTGCCGGCCATGGTGGTGCTGGAAAGCCAGGCTGTCACCCAGGGGTTGGCTGCGCGCGCGGTGGACTATGCCTTCAGCAGTGCGCGCCACAACGCCGGGGCGCAGGTCGACGGCATGCTGCGCCTGCACCGGGCGTACTGGAGTCTGGGCGATACCCCGTTTGCGCGTGAGGCCGCCTATGCCCAACTGCTGGACCGCGGGGCCAGCGAAGAGGTGCAGGAGGTGGTGCTGCAAGCCGCGCTCAAGGGCTGGGTGCTGGGCGGGGACAGCTTCGTCCAGGGCCTGCAGCAGCAGACCGAGCGCCGCCTGACCCGCCAGAAAGCCGGCCGTCCGGTGCGTGGCGATGCACCGATAGGCTGAGGGCGGTTCTGGGTTTCTTGCACCATTTTTGTGCATCTTTTTAGTGTTTTTTGAATGCTGTTGTTTTTGTTGGTGTTTTAAATATGTCCCTAATTTATGTTTTGTTTGTTTTTGGTGCGTATTAATTGGTATCTGACCCTAATTAAATTTTCTTGCATGGGTTAATGCGGTGGCGTAATCTCGCGGTCCCTGCGATAGAAATTAGAGGATGAGCGCCATGACTACGGCTGCAGAAATTGCACATCTCCAAGAACACGGCTTGTACGCCAAGAGCAATGAACACGATGCCTGCGGTCTGGGCTTTGTCGCCCACATCAAGGGCGAGAAGCGCCACGACATCGTGCTGGGCGCGCTGAAGATCCTCGAGAACATCGACCATCGTGGCGCCGTGGGCGCCGACCCGCTGATGGGCGATGGCGCAGGCATCCTGATCCAGATTCCCGACCAGCTCTACCGCGAAGAGATGGCCAAGCAGGGCGTGGAGCTGCCCCCCGCCGGTGAATACGGCGTGGGCATGGTGTTCCTGCCCAAGGAACACGCCTCCCGCCTGGCCTGCCAGCAGGAGATGGAGCGCGCCATCAAGGCCGAAGGCCAGGTGCTGCTGGGCTGGCGCGATGTGCCCGTGAACCGCGACATGCCCATGTCGCCCACCGTGCGCGAAAAGGAGCCCATCCTGCGCCAGGTGTTCATCGGCCGTGGCAACGACGTGATCGTGCAGGACGCGCTGGAGCGCAAGCTGTATGTGATCCGCAAGACCGCCAGCGCGGCCATCCAGAACCTGGGCCTGAAGCACAGCAAGGAATACTACGTGCCCAGCATGAGCAGCCGTACCGTGGTCTACAAGGGCCTGCTGCTGGCCGACCAGGTGGGCGTGTACTACAAGGATCTGGCCGACCAGCGCTGCGTCTCGGCCATCGGCCTGGTGCACCAGCGCTTCTCCACCAACACCTTCCCCGAGTGGCCGCTGGCCCACCCCTACCGCTATGTGGCCCACAATGGTGAAATCAACACCGTGCGCGGCAACTACAACTGGATGGTGGCGCGCGAAGGCGTGATGGCCTCGCCGGTGCTGGCCGATGACCTGAAGAAGCTCTACCCCATCAGCTTTGCCGGCCAGTCCGACACCGCCACCTTCGACAACTGCCTGGAACTGCTGACGATGGCGGGCTACCCCATCAGCCAGGCCGTGATGATGATGATCCCCGAGCCCTGGGAGCAGCACGAGGCCATGGACGAGCGCCGCCGCGCCTTCTATGAATACCACGCTGCGATGATGGAACCCTGGGACGGCCCCGCCTCCATCGTGTTTACCGATGGTCGCCAGATCGGCGCCACGCTGGACCGCAACGGCCTGCGTCCCTCGCGCTACGTCGTGACCGAAGACGACCTGGTGATCCTGGCCTCCGAAGCCGGCGTGCTGCCCGTGCCTGACAGCAAGATCGTGCGCAAGTGGCGCCTGCAGCCCGGCAAGATGCTGCTGATCGACCTGGAGCAGGGTCGCATGATCGAGGACGATGAGCTCAAGGCCAACATCGTCAACACCAAGCCCTACAAGCAGTGGATCGAGAACCTGCGCATCAAGCTGGACCAGGTGGAGGTGCCCGCTGACTTCGTGGCCCCCGCGAAGGCTGCCGAGCTGCCCCTGCTGGAGCGTCAGCAGGCCTTTGGTTTCACCCAGGAAGACATCAAGTTCATCCTGGAGCCGATGGCCAAGAACGGCGAGGAAGGCGTGGGCTCCATGGGCAACGACAGCCCGCTGGCCGTGTTGTCGGACAAGAACAAGCCGCTGTACAACTACTTCCGCCAGATGTTCGCGCAGGTGACCAACCCGCCGATCGACCCCATCCGCGAAGCCATCGTGATGTCGCTGGTGTCTTTCGTGGGCCCCAAGCCTAACCTGCTGGACATCAACCAGGTCAACCCACCGATGCGCCTCGAGCTGCAGCAACCCATCCTCGACTTCGAGGGCATGGCCAAGCTGCGCGAGATCGAGCAGCACACCCACGGCAAATTCAAGAGCGCGACCATCGACATCACCTACCCGCTGAGCTGGGGTCGTGAGGGCGTGGAAGCCAAGCTGGCCTCGCTGTGCGCCCAGGCCGTGGACGAGATCAAGGGTGGTGCCAACATCCTGATCGTCAGCGACCGCAACGTCAGCGCCACGCAAGTGGCCATCCCCGCGCTGCTGGCCCTGTCGGCCATCCACCAGCACCTGGTGCGCGAAGGCCTGCGCACCACCACCGGCCTGGTGGTGGAGACCGGCACGGCCCGTGAAATTCACCACTTCGCCGTGCTGGCGGGCTACGGTGCTGAAGCCGTGCATCCCTACCTGGCCATGGAAACCCTGGCCGACATGTACCAGCAGCCCGTGGGTGGCGTGGATGCCAAGAAGGCCATCTACCACTACGTCAAGGCGATCGGCAAGGGCCTGTCCAAGATCATGTCCAAGATGGGTGTGTCCACCTACATGTCCTACTGCGGCGCGCAGCTGTTCGAGGCCGTGGGCCTGAACAGCGCCACCGTGGACAAGTACTTCACCGGCACCGCCAGCCGCGTGGAAGGTATCGGCGTGTTCGAGATCGCCGAGGAAACCATCCGCAACCACGTCAACGCCTTCAGCGACGATCCGGTGCTGGAAACCATGCTGGACGCCGGCGGCGAATACGCCTGGCGTGCCCGTGGCGAAGCCCACATGTGGACGCCCGACGCGATCGCCAAGCTGCAGCACTCGACCCGTTCGAACAACTTCAGCACCTACAAGGAATACGCGCAGCTGATCAACGACCAGAGCAAGCAGCACATGACGCTGCGTGGCCTGTTCGAGTTCAAGAGCGATCCGGCCACCGCCATCTCGGTGGATGAGGTGGAACCCGCGGCCGAGATCGTCAAGCGTTTTGCCACCGGCGCCATGTCGCTGGGTTCGATCTCCACCGAAGCCCACGCCACGCTGGCCGTGGCCATGAACCGCATCGGCGGCAAGAGCAACACCGGTGAAGGCGGCGAAGACCCCAAGCGCTATCGCAATGAGCTCAAGGGCATCCCGATCCAGCAGGGCGAGTCCCTGGCCTCCATCATCGGCAAGGAGCAGGTCGAGTCCGACATCGTGCTGCGCGACGGTGACAGCCTGCGCTCGCGCATCAAGCAGGTGGCATCCGGCCGATTCGGTGTGACCGCCGAGTACCTGGTGTCCTCCGACCAGATCCAGATCAAGATGGCCCAGGGCGCCAAGCCCGGTGAAGGCGGTCAGCTGCCGGGCGGCAAGGTGACCGACTACATCGGCATGCAGCGCTACTCGGTGCCCGGCGTGGGCCTGATTTCGCCCCCGCCCCACCACGACATCTACTCGATCGAGGACCTGGCCCAGCTGATCCACGATCTGAAGAACGTGGCCCCGCACGCCGACATCTCGGTGAAGCTGGTGTCCGAAGTCGGCGTGGGCACGATTGCGGCCGGCGTGGCCAAGTGCAAGAGCGACCACGTGGTAATCGCCGGCCATGACGGCGGCACGGGCGCTTCGCCCCTGTCGTCCATCAAGCATGCCGGCGGTCCCTGGGAAATCGGCCTTGCCGAAACCCAGCAGACCCTGGTGCTGAACCGCCTGCGCGGCCGTATCCGCGTGCAGGCCGACGGCCAGATGAAGACCGGCCGCGACGTGGTGATCGGTGCACTGCTGGGGGCCGACGAGTTCGGCTTCGCCACCGCACCGCTGGTGGTCGAGGGCTGCATCATGATGCGCAAGTGCCACCTGAACACCTGCCCCGTGGGCGTGGCCACGCAGGACCCCGTGCTGCGCAAGAAGTTCACCGGCAAGCCCGAGCATGTCGTGAACTACTTCTTCTTCATCGCTGAAGAAGTCCGTCAGATCATGGCCCAGCTGGGCATCCGCAAGTTCGATGAGCTGATCGGCCGCACCGACCTGCTGGACACCCGCAAGGGCGTGGAGCACTGGAAGGCCCAGGGTCTGGACTTCAGCCGCCTGTTCGCCCAGCCGGTCGTGCCGGCCGATGTGGCCCGCTACCACGTGGACAAGCAGGACCACCTGCTGGACAAGGCGCTGGACGTGAAGCTGATCGAGCGCTGCCAGCCCGCCATCCAGCATGGCGAGAAGGTGCGCATCATGGAAGTGGCCAAGAACGTGAACCGCTCCGTCGGCGCCATGCTCTCGGGCGCGGTCACCAAGGTGCACCCTGAGGGCCTGCCGGATGACACCATCCGCATTCACTTCGAAGGCACGGGCGGCCAGTCGTTCGGCGCCTTCCTGTGCAAGGGCATCACGCTGAACATCACCGGCGAAGCCAACGACTACACCGGCAAGGGCCTGTCCGGCGGCCGCGTGATCGTGCGCCCCAGCCATGAGTTCCGTGGCGTGTCCACGGCCAACACCATCGTCGGCAACACCGTGATGTTCGGTGCCACCCGGGGCGAGGCCTTCTTCAGCGGCGTGGCCGGCGAACGCTTTGCCGTGCGCCTGTCGGGCGCCACGGCGGTGGTCGAAGGTGTGGGTGACCACGGCTGCGAATACATGACTGGCGGCACCGTGGTGGTGCTGGGCAAGACCGGCCGCAACTTTGCGGCGGGCATGAGCGGCGGCGTGGCCTATGTGTACGACGAAGACGGCAAGTTTGCCGAGCGTTGCAACACCGCCAGCGTGAAGCTGGAGAAGGTGCTGCCCCACGAGGAGTTCCTGTCCACCGTGCCGCGCGGCATCTGGCACCACGACCAGAGCGACGACCAGCAACTGCGTGCCCTGGTGGAAGCGCACAGCCGCTGGACCGGTTCGCAGCGTGCCCGTGACCTGCTGGACAACTGGGGTGCCGCGCGTGCCAAGTTCGTGAAGGTGTTCCCGACCGAGTACCAGCGTGCACTCGGCGAGATCTATGAACGCAAACAAAAGGAAAAGCAAGCAGCGCAAGCGCCAGCAGCTCCTCAAAAAGAAGCAGTAGCCGCGAAGTAATCACAGCCTGAAACGGTGGCGCGGCCCCGCCCGCCACCGGCACTGCTCAGCGAACACAGATTGAAGGAATAGACATCATGGGAAAGACCACCGGTTTTCTGGAATACGAACGCATCGAAGAAGGCTACCTGCCCGTGGCCGAGCGCGTGAAGAACTACAAAGAGTTCGTCATCGCCTTGACCCCTGAACAGGCCAAGATCCAGGGCGCGCGCTGCATGGACTGCGGCACGCCGTTCTGCAACAACGGCTGCCCGATCAACAACATCATCCCGGACTTCAACGACCTGGTGTACCGCGGTGACTGGGAGAACGCGATCAAGGTGCTGCACAGCACCAACAACTTCCCCGAGTTCACCGGCCGCATCTGCCCCGCGCCCTGCGAGGCCGCCTGCGTGGTGAACATCAACAACGCGCCCATCGGCATCAAGTCCATTGAGCACGCCATCATCGACCGCGCCTGGGAAGAAGGCTGGGTCAAGCCCCAGCTGCCCAAGGCCCAGAGCGGCAAGAAGGTGGCCGTGGTCGGCGCCGGCCCTGCGGGTCTGGCGGCGGCGCAGCAACTGGTGCGCGCCGGCCACGACGTGACCCTGTTCGAGAAGAACGACCAGGTCGGCGGCCTGCTGCGCTACGGCATCCCCGACTTCAAGCTGGACAAGGTCAATATCGACCGCCGCGTCGAGCAGCTGGTGGCCGAGGGCCTGAAGATCCGCACCGGCGTGCTGGTGGCGGGCAAGGACGGCCTGGGCGAAGGCAGCAAGGTCACCAACTGGTCCAAGGAAACCATCGCCCCCGAAGCGCTGATGGCCGAGTTCGACGCCGTGCTGCTGACCGGCGGTGCCGAGCAGTCGCGCGACCTGCCCGTGCCCGGCCGGGAACTCAAGGGCGTGCACTTCGCCATGGAGTTCCTGCCCCAGCAAAACAAGGTGACGCGCGACGGCAAGCTGAAGAACCAGATCCGCGCCGACGGCAAGCACGTGGTGGTCATCGGCGGTGGTGACACCGGCTCTGACTGCGTGGGCACCTCCAACCGCCATGGCGCACTCAGCGTGACCCAGCTGGAGCTGATGCCCATGCCGCCCGAGCAGGAGAACAAGCCCCTGGTCTGGCCCTACTGGCCGCTGAAGCTGCGCACCAGCTCCAGCCACCAGGAAGGTTGCGAGCGCGAGTTCGCCATCGGCACCAAGGAATTCATCGGTGAGAAGGGTCAACTGACCGCCGTGAAGACCGTGCGCCTGGAATGGAAGGACGGCAAGATGACCGAAGTGCCCGGCTCCGAGCAGATCCTCAAGGCCGACCTGGTGTTCCTGGCCATGGGCTTTGTCTCGCCCGTGCAGACCGTGTTGGATGCGTTTGGTGTGGACAAGGATGCGCGCGGCAATGCCAAGGCTTCGACCGATCTGGTCGGCGGCTACGCCACGAGCGTGCCCAAGCTGTTTGCGGCCGGTGACATCCGCCGCGGCCAGTCCCTGGTGGTCTGGGCCATCCGCGAAGGCCGCCAGGCTGCCCGCGCGGTGGACGAGTTCCTGATGGGGGCCAGCACGCTGCCCCGCTGACCGCCGGGCCGGGGGCGCCGCATGGGCGCGGTGTCGGGGGTGCCTGGTGGGCCCCCGCATCGCCCGCCCTGGGCGCTCTGCGGAGATGCACATTCAGGCGCCTGCGGGCGCCTTTTTGCATGCTGCAAAAAAGAGCGTTGAACGCGCAGGCCTTGCAAGAGGTTAAAGGCTTTTTGCTTCGAAACACGCTTGCAGGCGAGCGCGGGCAGCTAGGAATCAGAGAGCGGGTGTCAGCGCAGCAGCACCAGGCGCGGCACCATGTCGGTGCCGCAGCAGACCACGGCGTTCTGGTTCCACTGCGTGCCCCAGGCGCGGGCCGTGCTCTCGCCCATGCCCCAGACCAGCACGCTGTCCTCGCCGGGCCAGTGGCCCTGCGGGTCGTGGCCATGGCCGTCCAGCCAGGACCAGCCGGCGCGCTGCAGCGCCTGGCGCAGCTGGGCCATGCGGCGTGCGTTCAGGTGGTCGGGCAGCAATTCGCCGAATGGGTTGCAGGCGGTCAAGTAGGCGGCGCAGTGCACGGCATGGCGCTGGTAGTGCGGTGCCAGAGCGGGTTGGGGCAGGTCCAGTTGCAGCTGCCAGTCGCAGTTGTTGAGTCCGTAGTGGGTGGCGTGGTAGGCCTGCAGCAGAGGCTCGGGGAGGGCGGTGTCAGCCATGGCAAGTCCGTCGGAATGCACGCAGGCATGTGGTTTGCATGCGAGTTAATGCCCGGGCAGGTAGCAACCCAGGCTTGTCTGCGCGACAATAGCGGATTCGGCCACCGAGGCATACAGGACATGGGGTTTCCCCGGGTCTGTGGGCGGCGGCCTTCCACCGGTTGTTCCAACTCAACTTTGAAGCCATGAAAAAACGCACCCTTCTCGCATCGTTGGCCCTGACAGCTGTTCTGGCGGCCTGCGGCAAGTCCGAACCCGCCGCCACCGCCCAGGCGCCTGCTGCGCCCGCACCTGCGGCTGTGACCAAGATCGTTGTGGGTCTGGACGACAACTTCCCGCCCATGGGTTTCCGTGACGAGAAGAACGAGCTGGTGGGTTTTGACATCGACATGGCCAAGGAAGCCTCCAAGCGTCTGGGCATGGAAGTGGAATTCAAGCCCATCGACTGGAGCGCCAAGGAAGCCGAGCTGAACGGCAAGCGCATCGACGTGCTGTGGAATGGCCTGACCATCCTGGAGTCGCGCAAGCAGCACATCGCCTTCACCGCCCCCTACATGGCCAACCGCCAGATCATCATCGTCAAGGCCGGCTCGGACATCAAGGACAAGGCCGGTCTGGCTGGCAAGGTGATCGGCGTGCAGGAATCGTCGTCCGCCGTGGATGCGATGAAGAAGGAAGAAGAAGTCTTCAAGACCTTCAAGGAATTCAAGCAGTTCGGTGACAACATCACTGCGCTGATGGACCTGGAAGCCGGTCGCCTGGACGCCGTGGTGGTGGACGAGGTGGTGGGGCGCTTCCATGTCGCCAAGAAGGCCGACACCTACACCGTGCTGGAAGACAACTTCGGCACCGAAGACTACGGCGTGGGCTTCCGCAAGGAAGACACCGAGCTGCTGGGCAAGGTCAACCAGGCCCTGAAGGACATGAAGGCCGATGGCGCCGCCGCCGAAATTTCCAAGAAGTGGTTCGGTGAAAACATTGTCAAGTAAGCTTCGCGCTTGACGCACACACCGGCGTGGCCCGCCTTGGCCACGCCGGTGTTTTTTGTAGGCATGGCTTTGTGCAGCTGTGCAGCGGGGTGCCTGAGGGCGCCGGCGGCTCCCGTCAAGCGGTCGCACTGAAGGCCTTTTCCATGGATTACGTCATTTCCCTTCTGGGGCCACTGTCGCAAGGCGCGCTGGTGACCCTCAAGCTTTTTGCGATCACGCTGGTGCTCTCCATCCCCCTGGGGCTGGTGCTGGCGCTGCTGCGCCTGTCCCGCTTTGCCGGCCTGCGGGTGCTGGTGGGCGGTTACATCTGGCTGATGCGCGGCACGCCGCTGATGCTGCAGATGCTGTTCATCTACTTCGCGCTGCCGTTTGTGCCGGTGATCGGCATCCGGTTCGACGACTACCCGGCCGCCATCGTCGCCTTCACCCTGAATTACGCGGCCTACTTCGCCGAGATCTTCCGCGCCGGCATCCAGTCCATCGACCGGGGCCAGTACGAAGGCGCCAAGGTGCTGGGTCTGAGCTATGCCCAGACCATGCGCCGCATTGTCATTCCCCAGGTGTGGCCGCGCATCCTGCCGCCGCTGTCCAACGAGACCATCACCCTGGTCAAGGACACCTCGCTGATCTACGTGCTGGCCCTGAACGACCTGCTGCGCGCCGCGCGCGGGATTGTCCAGCGCGACTTCACGACCACGCCGTTCATCGTGGCCGCTGCCTTCTACCTTGTGATGACCCTGATCCTGACCTGGGGCTTCCAGTACCTCGAGAAACGCTATGCCAAGTACGACGCCTGATGTGATGATCTCCGCCCAGGGCATCCACAAGGCCTTTGGCGGCGTTGAGGTGCTGCGCGGGGTGTCGCTGGACCTGCTGCGCGGCGAAGTGGTGGCCGTGATCGGTCCCTCGGGCTCGGGCAAGAGCACCTTCCTGCGCTGCCTGAACCACCTGGAGACCATCGACCGCGGCACCATCGTGGTCGAGGGCGAGACCCTGGCGCGCAACGACGACGCCGGCAAGGCCCACTATGCGCCCGAGGCGCAGATCCGCCAGATCGGCCGCAAGATGGGCATGGTGTTCCAGTCCTTCAACCTGTTCCCCCACCTCTCGGTGCTGGAGAACATCATCGAAGCGCCGATGCTGGTCAAGAAGCTCAAGCGCGAGCACATCGTGCCCAAGGCCGAGGCCCTGCTCAAGAAGGTGGGCCTGCTGGAAAAGCGCGATGCCTATCCCAACCGCCTGTCGGGCGGTCAGAAGCAGCGCGTGGCGATTGCCCGGGCCCTGGCCATGGACCCGGACATCATGCTGTTCGACGAGCCGACCTCGGCCCTGGACCCCGAGCTGACCGGCGAGGTGCTGCGCACCATGCGCGAACTGGCCAACGAGCACATGACCATGCTGGTGGTGACCCATGAAATGGGCTTTGCCCGCGAGGTGGCCAACCGCGTGATCTTCATGGATGGCGGCGCCATCGTGGAGCAGGCCCCCGCCGAGGCCTTCTTCGCCAACCCCCAGCACGAGCGCACCCAGGCGTTTCTGCAGAACATGTTGTAAAAAAGCTGCGGCCCAGGCGACCGCAGGTTGGGATCAAAAAGGCCGGAAGTGCTTGTCTAGCTTGCGCATCTAGCTATGAATTTTGCGGATGGCGGGGCGCCATCATGGCCTTGACATACATTCGTGTATGTTTGTTCGGGGTGGCAGCGGGCGGTGCTTGCCGCTTGTCTGCACAATAGCGTTTCTTCCAATTCCTCCGTGTTTTCCATCGCATGAGTAGTCCCGCCCCCCTTGTGGAGTTGCGCAATGTCACCTTTGGCTATGGTGATCGCACCATCCTGCGCGACCTGTCGTTGCAGGTGCCGCGCGGCAAGATCACGGCCTTGATGGGGGCCTCCGGCGGGGGCAAGACCACGGTGCTGCGCCTGATCGGCGGGCAGCAGCGTGCCCAGCAGGGCCAGGTGCTGGTGGCCGGCCAGGATGTGGGACAGATGAATGCCCAGCAACTGTACGCCATGCGCCGTCGCATGGGCATGCTGTTCCAGTTCGGCGCCCTGTTCACCGACATGAGCGTGCTCGACAACGTCGCCTTCCCGCTGCGCGAGCACACCGACCTGCCCGAGGACATGGTGCGCGATATCGTGCTGATGAAACTGCACGCCGTCGGGCTGCGCGGCGCGCGCGACCTGATGCCCAGCCAGGTGTCGGGCGGCATGGCACGGCGCGTGGCGCTGGCGCGCGCGATTGCCCTGGACCCGGATCTGGTCATGTACGACGAACCGTTCGCGGGCCTGGACCCGATCTCGCTGGGCACGGCTGCGCGGCTGATCCGCACGCTCAATGACACCCTGGGGCTGACCAGCATCCTGGTGTCGCACGACCTGGAGGAAACCTTCCACGTCGCCGACCATGTGGTGATCCTCGGCGCGGGCGGCGTGGCCGCCCAGGGCACGCCCGACGAGGTGCGCCAGAGCACGGACCCGCTGGTGCAGCAATTCATCCATGCCCGGCCACAGGGGCCGGTGCCGTTCCACTATCCGGCGCCCAGCCTGGAGCAGGATTTTGGAGGCTGCGCATGAACACCCTCCACGCACTGGGCTTGTGGACCCGCTGCCAGCTGGCAGCGCTGGGGCAGGCCGCCGGCCTGTTCCTGCGCCTGCTGGGTATGCTGCCGGCCACGCTGGCACGCTTTCGCCTGCTGGGCGACCAGATCCATTTCCTGGGCAATTATTCGCTGGCCATCATCGCGGTCTCGGGCCTGTTCGTCGGCTTCGTGCTGGGCCTGCAGGGCTATTACACCCTGCAGCGCTATGGCTCGGCCGAGGCGCTGGGCCTGCTCGTGGCCCTGTCCCTGCTGCGCGAGCTGGGGCCGGTGGTCACGGCGCTGCTGTTCGCCGGCCGTGCGGGCACTGCCCTGACGGCGGAAATCGGCCTGATGAAGGCCGGCGAGCAGCTCTCGGCCATGGAAATGATGGCGGTCGATCCCGTGCGCCGCATCCTGGCGCCGCGTTTCTGGGCCGGTTTCCTCGCCATGCCTTTGCTGGCGGCCGTGTTCAGCGCCGTGGGCATCATCGGCGGCTGGGTGGTCGGCGTGGTGCTGATCGGCCTGGACGGTGGCGCCTTCTGGGGTCAGATGCAGTCCGGCGTGGACTGGTGGTACGACCTGGGCAATGGCGTGATCAAGAGCGTCGTGTTCGGTGTGGCCGTCACCTTTGTGGCGCTGTACCAGGGCTACACCGCCAAGCCCACCCCCGAGGGGGTCTCGCGTGCCACCACCCGCACGGTGGTGGTCGCATCACTGGCAGTGTTGGCATTGGACTTCCTGCTCACCGCATCCATGTTTAGCATTTGAGGCAGCAGCCTCGAACGATGGGTTTCAACAAGGAAACATTTTTTATGCAGGCTTCTAAAAACGACGTATGGGTCGGCCTTTTTGTCTTGCTGGGCGCGGCAGCCCTGGTCTTCCTGGCGCTGCAGTCGGCCAACCTGCTGAGCCTCAGCTTCGAGCCCACCTACAAGGTGACAGCGCGTTTCGACAACATCGGCGGGCTCAAGCCCAAGGCGGCGGTCAAGAGCGCCGGGGTGGTCGTGGGCCGTGTCGAGGCGATCTCCTTCGATGACAAGACCTTCCAGGCCACGGTGCACATGGCCCTGGAAAAGCGCTATGCCTTCCCCAAGGACAGCTCCTTGAAGATCCTGACCAGCGGCCTGCTGGGGGACCAGTACATCGGGATCGAAGCCGGCGCCGACGAGGCCAACCTGGCCGAGGGTGACCGCATCACCGCGACCCAGTCGGCGGTGGTGCTGGAGAACCTGATTGGCCAGTTCCTGTACAGCAAAGCGGAAGAGGGCGGCTCTGCCGCGGCGCCCGCTCCTTGATGTCCACGTTTTCCGCACAAGGTGACACGATGAAAAGCAATTCCAACCCATCCACCGCGCTGTGGCGCCGCACCGGCCTGAGCGCGGCCCTGGCCGCAGGCCTGCTGCTGGCCGGCTGTGCCAGCACCCAGGCCACGCACCCCCAGGACCCGTATGAGGGCTACAACCGGGCCATGACCTCGTTCAACGATTCGGTCGACAAGGCCGTGCTCAAGCCCGCCGCCACCGCCTACCAGACGGTCACGCCCCAGCCGGTGCGCACCGGCGTGACCAACTTCTTCGGCAACCTGGGTGACCTGTGGTCCATGGTCAACCATGCGCTGCAAGGCAATGGCGAGAAGGCCTACAACCACATGGTGCGTTTCACCACCAACACCGTGCTGGGGATCGGCGGCCTGCTGGACATCGCTACCGAGATGCGGGTCGAGCGTGACAAGCAGGACTTCGGCCTGACCCTGGCCAGCTGGGGCGTCAAGCCCGGCCCCTACCTGGTCCTGCCCTTCCTGGGCCCCTCGACCGTGCGCGACACCGTGGCCTTGCCAGCCGACTGGTGGGGACACCCGATGGACCGCATGCACCCGGTGTCGCACCGCAACAGCCTGCTGGGCCTGCGCCTGGTCGATGCGCGCGCCAACCTGCTGAATGCCACCGACACGCTGGATGCCGCGGCCCTGGATCGCTACACCCTGATACGGGATTTCTATTTGAAACAGCGTGACCCTGCCAGCCGCCAGCACAATGACGACAACGCTGGTCGCGTAGAGAGCTACGACGACTGAGAGCAAGAAGCCAGGGCCATGGGCCCTGGTGCGAAAGGATGATTGGATGATGCAACGCCGTACCTTGGCTGCCCTGCTGGCGGCCTCCACCGCCCTCTGGATGGGCACTCCCAGCTGGGCACAAGCCCCTGCGGAAGCGCCGGACGCGCTGGTCAAGCGCCTGTCGGCCGACCTGCTGGAGACCATCAAGGCCGATCCAGAGCTGCGCAAGGGCAACATCGCGCGCATTTCCCAGGTGGTGGACACCACCGTGATGCCGCACGTGAATTTCCGCCGCATGACCTCGGCCGCCGTGGGTCCGCAGTGGCGCCAGGCCACGCCCGCGCAGCGCGACCGCCTGCAGCAGGAGTTCAAGCTGATGCTGATCCGCACCTATGCCGGTGCCCTCAAGCAGGTCAGCGACCAGCGCGTCGAGGTCAAGCCCCTGCGCGCCGCGCCCGGCGACAAGGACGTGCTGGTGCGCACCGAGGTGCACGGCAAGGGTGAGCCCGTGCAGCTGGACTTCCGCCTGGAGAACACCGACGGCAAGGCCTGGAAGATCTACAACCTGAACGTGCTGGGCGTGTGGATGGTGGAAACCTACCGCACCCAGTTCGCGCAGGAGCTCAACAAGGGCGGCATCGACGGCCTGATCACGGCCCTGTCCAGCCGCACCATGGCCGCCGACGCCCAGGCCAGCAAGTAAATCCGCCATGTCCTCTACGATTGCCCTTCCTTCCGTGCTGAATGCCGATGTGGCCGTGCAGGCCCAGGCGCAGCTGCGCCAGCAAATCCAGGCGCTGCCTCAGGGCACGCCGGTGGTGCTGGACGCGGCGGCGGTGCAGTCGTTCGACTCGGCGGGTCTGGCCCTGCTGCTGGCCTGCCGCCGTGTGGCGCTGGCCCGTGGCAGCCGCCTGCAGGTCCAGGGTTGGCCCGCCAGCCTGCGGGCGCTGGCGCAGGTCTATGGCGTCATGCCCCTGCTGGACCCCGACAGCGCAGAGGCCGCGGCCGCCTGAAGGCCTCTGCCGGCGGCAGCGGTCGGATCGCCATGCGGCCTTAGAATGTCAGGCTCTCATGCCAGCCATCTCCATCCAATCCATCTCCAAGACCTACGCCACCTCCCGGGGTGATTTCCATGCGCTGCGTGATGTCAGCCTGGACATTGCCGAGGGCGAGTTCTTTGGCTTGCTGGGCCCGAATGGCGCAGGCAAGACCACGCTCATCAGCATCCTGGCGGGGCTGACCAAGCCCAGCGCCGGGCGCATCACCGTCATGGGGCACGACGTGCAGGGCGACTTCGCCGCCGCACGCAAGCAGCTGGGCGTGGTGCCGCAGGAGCTGGTGTTCGACCCCTTCTTCAACGTGCGCGAGACGCTGCGCCTGCAGTCGGGCTACTTCGGCGTCAAGCACAACGACGCCTGGATCGACGAGTTGCTGGAGAACCTGGGTCTGGCCGACAAGGCCACGGCCAACATGCGCCAGCTGTCCGGCGGCATGAAGCGCCGCGTGCTGGTGGCCCAGGCCTTGGTGCACAAGCCCCCGATCATCGTGCTGGACGAACCCACGGCCGGCGTGGACGTGGAGCTGCGCCAGACGCTGTGGCACTTTATCGCCCAGCTCAACAAGCAGGGCCACACGGTGCTGCTGACCACGCACTACCTGGAAGAGGCCGAGGCCCTGTGCAACCGCATCGCCATGCTCAAGCAAGGCCAGGTGGTGGCGCTGGATGCCACGTCCAACCTGCTCAAGACCGCCTCGGCGAACGTGCTGCAGTTCAAGACCGACCATGCCCTGCCGGCCGAGCTGGCCCCCGTGGCCCGCGTCACCGGGCGCGTGGTGCAACTGCCGGCCCAGGGGCCGCACGACATCGAGCGCTTCCTGGCGACGCTGCGCCAGGCGCAGGTGGTCATGGAAGACATGGAAATCCGCCGTGCCGACCTGGAGGACGTGTTCCTGCAGGTCATGAAGGGAGCCGCGTGATGCAGGGCTGGACCTCGCTGTTCTACAAGGAAATCCTGCGCTTCTGGAAGGTGAGCTTCCAGACCGTGGCCGCCCCCGTGCTCACGGCTGTGCTGTACCTGCTGATCTTCGGCCATGTGCTGGAAGACCATGTGCAGGTCTTCGACGGCGTGGGCTACACCGCCTTCCTGGTGCCCGGTCTGGTGATGATGAGCGTGCTGCAGAACGCCTTCGCCAACAGCTCCTCCAGCCTGGTGCAGAGCAAGATCATGGGCAGCGTGGTGTTCATCCTGCTGACACCGCTGTCGCACTGGGCCTGGTTCATGGCCTTTGTGGGCGCCTCCATCGTGCGCGGTCTGGTCGTGGGCCTGGGCGTGTACGTGGTGACCCTGTGGTTCACCCCGCCGGTGGCGGCGGCGCCGCTGTGGATCTTCACCTTCGCCTTCCTGGGCGCGGCGCTGCTGGGCACGTTGGGCCTGATCGCCGGGCTGTGGGCCGACAAGTTCGACCAGATGGCGGCATTCCAGAACTTCCTGATCATGCCCATGACCTTCCTGTCCGGGGTGTTCTATTCCATCCAGTCGCTGCCACCGTTCTGGCAGCAGGTCAGCCACCTGAACCCGTTCTTCTACATGATCGACGGTTTCCGCTACGGCTTCTTCGGCCAGAGCGACGTGTCGCCCTGGGTGAGCCTGTCCATCGTCGGCGTGGCCTGGCTGGTGGTCAGCGCCCTGGCCGTGCACCTGCTGCGCATTGGCTACAAAATCCGCCATTGAGCCCACTTCGGCGTGCAGCCTGGTGCTGCACGCCACCGTATCCGGCGGCAGCGCAGGCGCTGCGGCCCAGAGAAATGTATGACCGCTGACCAACTTCAATCCATCATCCGCGCCGGCCTGGCCTGCGAGCACCTGACCGTGGAAGGGGATGGCCGCCACTGGTATGCCACCATCGTGTCCGCCGAGTTCGAGGGCAAGCGCCTGCTGGCGCGCCAGCGTCTGGTGTATGCCACGCTGGGCGACCGCATCAAGACCGACGAGGTGCATGCGCTGTCCATGAAGACCTACACCCCGGCAGAATGGGCAAATGCCCCGTCTGAGTGATCATCATTTCATAGCTGTTGGCGCTTGCCCCACAAGGGCTGGAGCCTTATTTCTTCAAATACTCTGATTCAAGGCTCCCACGCCATGGACAAACTCCTCATCCGCGGTGGCCGTGCCTTGCACGGTGAAGTGCACATCTCCGGCGCCAAGAACGCCGCCCTGCCAGAACTGTGCGCCGCACTGCTGACGGCACAGCCCGTCACCCTGCACAACGTGCCACGTCTGCAGGACGTGAACACCATGCTCAAGCTGATCCGCAACATGGGCGTGACGGCCGAGCGCGACGAGCATGGCACCGTGCAGCTGAATGCCGGTGCGCTGCACAACCCCGAAGCCCCGTACGAGCTGGTCAAGACCATGCGCGCCTCGGTGCTGGCCCTGGGCCCGCTGCTGGCGCGCTTTGGCCGTGCCAAGGTGTCGCTGCCCGGCGGCTGCGCCATCGGCTCGCGCCCCGTGGACCAGCACATCAAGGGTCTGCAGGCCATGGGCGCCATCATTACCGTGGAAAACGGTTACATGCACGCCAGCCTGCCCGCTGGCTGGACGCGCCTGAAGGGCGCGCACATCACCACCGACATGGTGACCGTGACCGGCACGGAAAACTTCCTCATGGCCGCGGCGCTGGCCGAGGGCGAGACGGTGCTGGAAAACGCCGCGATGGAACCCGAGATCACCGATCTGGCCGAGATGCTGATCAAGATGGGCGCGCAGATCAGCGGCCATGGCACCAGCCGCATCGTGATCCGCGGCGTGCAGGCGCTGCACGGCTGTGAGCACGCCGTGGTGGCCGACCGCATCGAGGCCGGCACCTTCCTGTGCGCTGTGGCGGCCACGGGCGGTGAGGCGTTCCTGCGCCACGGCCGTGCCGACCACCTGGGCGCCGTCATCGACAAGCTGGTGGACGCCGGTGCGCAGGTACAGGCCGAGGACGGTGGCATCCGCATCCGCAGCCAGGGCCGCCTGAAGGCGCAGAGCTTCCGCACCACGGAATACCCCGGTTTCCCGACCGACATGCAGGCGCAGTTCATGGCGCTGAACCTGGTGGCCGAGGGCACCAGCACGGTCACCGAGACGATTTTTGAAAACCGCTTCATGCACGTCAACGAGATGCTGCGCCTGGGTGCGCACATCACCACCGACGGTCGCCTGGCGACCGTGGTCGGTGGCGTGCCCCTGAGCGGTGCCACCGTGATGGCCACGGACCTGCGCGCCTCGGCCAGCCTGGTGATCGCCGGCCTGGTGGCCAAGGGTGAGACCCTGGTGGACCGCATCTACCACCTGGACCGTGGCTACGACTGCATGGAAGCCAAGCTGCGCGGCCTGGGCGCCGATATTGAAAGAGTGTCGCAATGAGCATCACCATCGCCCTGTCCAAGGGCCGCATCTTCGAAGAAACCGTGCCCCTGCTGGCCGCGGCCGGCATCGTGGTCACGGAAGACGTGGACAAGTCGCGCAAGCTGATTTTCGACACCACCAACCCCGAGGTGCGGGTGGTGCTGGTGCGCGCCTCCGACGTGCCGGTGTACGTGCAGTACGGCGGTGCGGACCTGGGCGTGTCGGGCCTGGACTCGCTGATCGAACACGGCGGCCAGGGCCTGTACCAGCCGCTGGACCTGCAGATCGCCAAGTGCCGCGTCAGCGTGGCCGTGCGCAAGGGCTTTGATTACCAGCACGCCGTCAAGCAGGGCGCGCGCCTGAAGGTGGCCACCAAGTACTCCACAATCGCGCGCGACTTCTTCGCTGAAAAAGGCGTGCACGTGGACATGATCAAACTCTACGGCTCCATGGAGCTGGCGCCGCTGACCGGCATGGCCGATGCCATCGTCGACCTGGTGTCCACCGGCAACACGCTCAAGGCCAACGATCTGGTCGAGGTCGAACCCATCATGGACATCAGCTCGCGCCTGGTGGTCAACCAGGCCTCGCTCAAGCTCAAGCAGCGGACCCTGCGCCCCATCCTTGATGCCTTCGCGCAGGCGGTTGCCGCCAAGAACCCCTGATTCCCTTTCCCCACTGTCACCGTCCAAGCACTATGGAAATCGCAGCTACTCCCCTCCGTCTGTCCACCGCGGATGCCAATTTCGAGCATGATTTTGCGCAGCGCCTGCATTGGTCGGCCGACACGGATGCTGCGATCGAGCAGCGCGTGGCCGACATCCTGGCCGACGTGCAGCAACGCGGCGATGCCGCCGTGCTGGAGTACACCGCGCGCTTCGACGGTCTGCCCGCCGATGGCATGGCCGCGCTGGAGCTGAACCAGGCCGAGCTGAAAGCCGCCTTCGACAGCCTGCCCGCCGTGCAGCGCGAGGCCCTGGAGTCCGCCGCGCGCCGCGTGCGCAGCTACCACGAGGCGCAGAAGAAGGCCAACGGCGAAAGCTGGAGCTACCGCGACGAGGACGGCACCTTGCTGGGCCAGAAGGTCACGCCGCTGGACCGCGTGGGCATCTACGTGCCCGGCGGCAAGGCGGCCTACCCCTCCAGCGTGCTGATGAACGCCATCCCGGCCCATGTGGCCGGTGTGCCCGAGATCATCATGGTCGTGCCCACGCCCAAGGGCGAGAAGAACGCGCTGGTGCTGGCCGCGGCCTATGTGGCGGGCGTGACCCGCGCCTTCACCATCGGAGGGGCCCAGGCCGTGGCGGCCCTGGCCTACGGCACGGCCACCGTGCCCAAGGTGGACAAGATCACCGGCCCCGGCAACGCCTACGTGGCCAGCGCCAAGAAGCGCGTGTTTGGCCTGGTCGGCATCGACATGATTGCCGGCCCCTCGGAAATCCTGGTGCTGGCCGACGGCAGCACGCCGCCCGAGTGGGTGGCCATGGACCTGTTCAGCCAGGCCGAGCACGACGAGCTGGCCCAGTCCATCCTGCTGTGCCCCGATGCCGCCTACATCGACGCGGTGCAGGCCGCCATCGACCGCCTGCTGCCCGAGATGCCTCGCCAGGCCATCATCGCCAAGAGCCTGAACGACCGTGGCGCACTGATCCTGACGCGCGACATGGACGAGGCCTGCGCCATCTCCAACCGCATCGCACCCGAACACCTGGAAGTCTCCAGCAACGACCCGCACCGCTGGGAGCCGGCGCTCAAGCACGCGGGCGCTATCTTCCTGGGGGCCTACACCAGCGAATCGCTGGGCGACTACTGCGCCGGCCCCAACCACGTGCTGCCCACCAGCGGCACGGCGCGCTTCAGCTCGCCCCTGGGGGTCTACGACTTCCAGAAGCGCAGCAGCCTGATCGAAGTCAGCGAGCAGGGCGCCCAGGTGCTGGGCCAGATCGCCTCGGTGCTGGCGCATGGCGAGGGCCTGCAGGGCCACGCCCGTGCCGCCGAGATGCGCTTGAAGTAAAACTGCGCCGCCAGGTGTGCACCAGCCGTGGCGCGTCCACGGCTTTTTTTCGTCCGTTCGGCGGTGGCTGGCACGCATGCTGCGCCCGCGTGTCCCATGGTTGTCTGCCGTCGCACGGCATCTTTCAGCAGCCTGGCGGCTGCGCGCCGCCTCCAGCGACCGCCAGGGGATTTGCCAGCCGCCGCAGTCACTTATGCCGGTGTACCACTGCCCGGGGGCAGCAGCACCCAGCGCACCAGGGCCGGCGCCTGCCCCTGCGCGCCGAGGTACAGCCGGGCGGGGCCCGGGCAGTACAGGCGCTGGCCGGCTTCGGCAAATCGGTCGTTCAGCAGGTCTTGTTGCGTGAGCCACAGCCGGCCCTGCTGGCATTCCAGCACCGCCATCCGGCCCTTGGGAATGCACAAGGCCTGCACCGTACCGGCTGCCTGCAGGGGCAGGGGCTTCCAGGGTGGTGCTGGGGGGCAGGACTTGGAGTCCAAACCGCCATTCCCAGCGCCTGCCGGTGCCATGGGTGGAGTGTGTCGGGCTGCGCGGGGAGGGGCGTGGATTGCATACATGCCGTCACTGTCGGGCAAGGCCGCCGGCGGCAACAGCCGCAGTCCGGCGTGAAGCGGGCCGGTACAGGCGCAGGGCCTGGGCCTTCTGTGCTGCATGGCCGGCGGGGTATCTGTACTGCCGGTGGTGGCCTGGGGTGGTACAGAATGCCGGCATGGATTCCGCTGCCTCTCTTCCGC
Organism: Comamonas sp. CAH-2; assembly: GCF_009668305.1. Lineage (NCBI taxonomy): Bacteria > Pseudomonadati > Pseudomonadota > Betaproteobacteria > Burkholderiales > Comamonadaceae > Comamonas > Comamonas sp. CAH-2. The sequence goes on along the minus strand of NZ_VSWF01000037.1, from coordinate 3,411 downwards.
TGTATCTGCAGATTGCCGAACCCCTGGCCCAGTGCATACGCCAAGGCACCCTGGCGCGCGGCGACAAGCTGCCCTCGGTGCGGGCGCTGGCCCGCCAGCATGGCGTGGCACAGACCACGGTGGTGCAGGCCTTCCACTGGCTGGAAGATGCGCAGCTGATCACGGCCCGCCCGCGCTCGGGCTTCTATGTGGCGGCGCGCCCGGCCCAGCTGCCGGAGCCCAGCACGGTCCAGCCGCTGCGCCGGCCGCGCGCGCTGTCCAAGGACTGGTTGGGGCAGCGCGTGCTGGGGCGCAAGCAGCCCGAAGGCATGCTGTCCTTCAGCAGCGGCACGCCGGGGCCGGACTTGCTGCAGACCGACCGCGTGCGCCGGGCCGTCACGCGTGCCGTGCAGCAGCACCGCCATCTGCTGTCCACCTACCCGGATGCCAGTGGCCACGAAGACGCACGCCGTGCCCTGGCCCGCTATGCGGTGGGCCTGGGGTGCAGCCTGGACCCGGAGCGCATTGTCATCACCGGGGGCTGCATGGACAGCGTGGCCCTGTGCCTGCGGGCGGTGACCCAGCCGGGTGATGTGGTGGCACTGGAGTCACCCACGCATTTTTCGTTTTTGGAGGTGCTGCAGTCGCTGCAGCTCAAGGCCCTGGAGATTCCCACCCACCCCCGCCATGGCCTGTCGGTGGATGCGCTGCAGCTGGCGCTCGACACCCAGCCGGTCAAGGCCCTGGTGCTGGTACCCACCCTCAGCAATCCGCTGGGCAGTTGCATGCCGCAGGCCGAGCGCAAGCGCCTGGTGCAGCTGGCGGCGCAGCATGGGCTGCCGGTGATCGAAGATGCCATCTATGCCGATCTGGCCGAGGGCGATGCCATGCGCCGCACGCTCAAATCCTATGACAGCAGCGGCCAGGTGATGCTGTGCCATTCATTTTCCAAGACGCTGGCGCCGGGTCTGCGCCTGGGCTGGCTGGAGGCCGGCCGCTGGGCGGCGCAGGTGCGCCACATCAAGGAAATGCAGGCCGGAGGCCAGTCCGCCGTGCTGGAGCTGGCGCTGGCCGACCTGATCACCCAGGCCGGCCACCATGCCGCCATGCGCCAGTTGCGCGCCGCGATTGCGGTGCGCGTGGACCAGGCGCGGCAGGTGATTGCCCAGTGTTTTCCGGCGGGTACGCGGGTCAGTGATCCGCCGGGCGGGCTGCTGCTGTGGCTGGAGCTGCCGCAGGGCGTGGGCGCCGTGCCGCTGCACGAAGCCTGTCTGGCCGAGCAGATCCTGATTCCGCCCGGGCGGCTGTTTGGTGCGGCCGGGCGTTTTCCGCAGGGCGTGCGGATTGGCCTCGGCGGCGACTGGACGGCACAGCATCTCGACGCCTTGCGGCGCGTGGGCGAGATCGCCCGGCATTTGCTGCGCGGTGCGGCCACGGTTTGACGGGGATTTGGTTTCACACGAATTTCGTGCAGCACGAATTTCGTGTACGATGGGCGGCATGAAGAACGTCACCATCACCGTGGAAGACAGCGTGCTCGACTGGGCGCGCATCGAGGCAGCACGGCGCGGCACCAGTGTCTCGCGCATGCTGGGTGACTTCATGGCCGAGATGATGCAGCGCGAGGACGCCTACGAGCGCGCCTACCTGGCCTGGCGCACGGACGAGCGCAGCTGGCAGCAGGGCGCCCAGGCGCCTGCGAAATCCGTAGCACGCAGCGCAAGCAGCCAGCGCGCTACAGGCCAAAAAGACACCAAGTCCACCGCCCTCGGGGATGCCGCATGAACCCGGTGTTCGTCGATACCTCGGTCCTGATCGCGGCGGAGAACGTGGGCGGCGGCGCGCTGTATGCCGCCACACTGGACTGGCTGGACTTGCTGTGGCGCCGCCGCAGCGGCCGCACCAGCCACCAGGCCCTGGTGGAGTTCTACGACCAGGTGACCACCGTCCCCCAGCCCATGTCGCAGGGCGATGCGCGCGCGGCCATCCGCCGCTACCAGACCTGGACCCCCTGGAAAACCGACAGCGCCACGCTGGAGACCGCGTGGGCCGTGCAGGCCCGCCACCAGCTCGACTTCGGCGATTGCCTGGCCGTGGCCTGCGCCCAGCACAGCGGCTGCGCGCAGATGCTGAGCCTGCACCTGCCGCATGGCGCGGAATTTGGCGGCGTGACCGTGGTGCACCCGCTGCAGCAGGCCGCACCGGCCGTGGAAGGAGCCTGAGCGCCCCCAGACCATGGCAGTCCGTGCCATGCCGGCCAACGCAGGTTCCCGCAAGAAAGTAAGACGATGACAGTGCCAGAGACCCAGCAACGAGCCATGCAACGCATCCGCGCCGATGTGCGCGCCATGTCGGCCTACCACGTGCAGCCCGCCCAGGGCCTGCTGAAGATGGACACCATGGAGAACCCCTTCCGCCTGCCGGCCGCGCTGCAGCAGGCACTGGGCGCGCGCCTGGGCGCCCTCGAGATCAACCGCTACCCCGGCGAGCGCCTGGACGTCCTCAAGCAGATGCTGGCCGACTACGCCGGCGCGCCCGCAGGCAGCGCCGTGCTGCTGGGCAATGGCTCGGACGAAATCATCACCCTGCTGGCGCTGGCCACGGCCCAGCCCACCGAGGGTGGCCGCGCCACCATGCTGGCGCCCATGCCCGGCTTCGTGATGTACCCGCTGAGCGCCCAGTTGCAGGGCCTGGACTTCGTGGGCGTGAACCTGACGCCGGATTTCGAGCTGGACCTGCCCGCGATGCAGGCGGCGATTGCGCAGCACCGGCCCGCCATCACTTACATTGCCTACCCCAACAACCCCACGGCCACGCTGTGGCCCGAAGACCAGGTGCAGGCCGTGATTGACGCAGTCGGCGCCATCGGCGGCCTGGTGGTCATGGACGAGGCCTACCAGCCGTTTGCCAGCCGCAGCTGGATCCGCAACATGCAGGCCGACCCGGCGCGCAACGCCCACGTGCTGCTGATGCGCACGCTGTCCAAGTTCGGCCTGGCCGGCGCGCGCCTGGGCTACCTGATCGGCCCCGCGGCCCTGGTCAACGAGCTGGACAAGGTGCGCCCGCCCTACAACATCAGCGTGCTGAACTGCGAAACCGCCATCTTTGCACTGGAACACGCCGCGCTGTACGCTGAGCAGGCCGCCGCCATCCGCGCCGAGCGCCTGCCGCTGATTGACGCCCTGACCGCGCTGGACGGCGTGGACAAGGTCTGGCCGTCCGAAGCCAACATGGTGCTGCTGCGCGTGCGCAATGCCGCCGCCGCGCAGGCCGCCATGAAGGCCCGGGGCGTGCTGGTGAAGAATGTCTCGGCCATGCACCCGCTGCTGGCCAACTGCCTGCGCCTGACCGTGGGCACCCGTGAAGAAAATGCCCAGATGCTGGCAGCCCTGAAGGAATCGTTATGAGCAACGCCCTCGTGCCCTCCACCGC
>NZ_VSWF01000036.1:0-37226 GCF_009668305.1 Comamonas sp. CAH-2 | reverse complement strand
GCACGCAGGATCAGGGGCTGGGGTCGGGGCGGGCCTCCTTGGATGGGTTCCAGGCGTCGCGCAGGGCATCGCCGTTGGCCAGCATGCGCTGCAGCAGGCTCAGCATCAGCGTGCATTCGGCATGGCTGAAGCCCTGCAGGTGGCCGTTGAGCACCCGTGTCAGCACCTGGGGCACCTGGGTGGCCACGTGGCGGCCGGCATCGGTCAGCACCAGGTGCACCACGCGCCGGTCGGTGGTGGAGCGCTCGCGGCGCAGCAGGCCCTTGGCCTCGATGCGGTCCAGTGCCCGCGTCACCGAGGCCGGGTCCATGCCCAGGTCCTTGGCCAGCGTGCTGCTGTTGGTGTCGGCACACAGCAGCAGCTTGTACAGCGGCAGCCATTGCACATAGGTCAGGCCCTGCTCGGCCAGCTGGGCATCGGCTGCCTGCAGGATGGAACTGAGCACGCGGCGCATCAGAAAGCCGATGCTCTGGTCCGGGGTGTAGGTGCCACTTTGGTAGAAGAAGGTGGCCGTGTCGCCCGGATCGACGATGAGGTCGGGTTGTTTGTGCACTTGTCGTGTCAATACTTGATTGATCAATGATTGAAATGGCAATTATTAATCAAGCCAGCCCACGCTGTCTTGCGGACCCGCGCCGCCCCGTTTTTGCAACTACTGCGGGCAGGGTTTTTGGCGGGATGGATTCAGGCGCGCGGCCCAGGGCGCGCAGGTTTCGCTGCTTCTTGTGGGTCGCCGTTGTCGTTGGCTTGGTGCTGCCATGGACCGGGTTGCTGCACCCCACCCATACAGACGCTGTGGCCCATTGGCGGGGGCGCCGCGGTAGCCGGACCCATGGCCGGTCGTGGCGCAACCTGGTTTTGAGAAAGGCGTGTTCCCTTGCGCACGGCGGATGCGCAGCAGTACGGGCGTCGTCACCGCCGGGCTTCCTGGGCTGGGATGCGCGGCGATTCTTGGTCTGCCAGAGCTTGGCGGGTCAGGTGATTAAGCTGGCCGTGGTGGCGCTGTTGTGCACGCGAGGGCGTGTCCGTGGGGCACGCAGTGCGGCGTGTGGGTATGGCTTGCAAGCCTCGGCGCGTGACACGGGCGGTAGAGGTCGCGGCCTTGGGTTGTGCAAAGGTGGTATCAGCGCAAGGTCGGTGTGCTCAGGGGGCCAGCCCCGCGGGCGTGCCTCCAGTTCCAGGCCCTGGGCACTGCCATCTCCCTTGGCAGCGCCAGCCGGGCTGGCAATCCAGGTGTAGGTCATTACACTCACACGTTCTGTGATGCCGACGTGCGGACTGCGTGCGCGTCGTTGGCGGCATGGCTGCGCGGCCTGTGGTGGGGCGCGGCACAGCCGTGGTGCTGCCGTGCAGCAGCTCTGTCTACATTCTTTCCATCCCCCATGGTTGCAACCATTCTCGTCGGCATGCTGTGCGCACACCTGTTGTGCTTTGCCGTGATGTTTCTGCTTATCAGCAAGCGCTTGCATGGCAAGACGATGGGCATGGACTTTTTCGCCGTGGGCAACCTGCTGCTGGGGCTGGCCTATGTGCTGCAACTGCTGGAAGGTGGGCCGGCCTGGAGCGTGATGAGCGTGGTCAACCATACGTTCACGCTCGCGGCGCCCGTGGTGTTCTGGCTGGGGGCCATGCGTTTTTTTGGGCATGCCGTGCCCTTGTGGCGCCCGTTGCTTGCCGTGGTCGTGGCTTACACCAGCTTGCAGGTGCTGGTGCAGTGGGGCCTGGGGCCGGTGGCGCGCTACGCCATGCTGTCCGGCATGTCGGCCCTGCTGTTCCTGGTCATGGCCAGCACCGTGGTCTATGGGGTGCGCACCTTTGCCAAGGATTTGTACGCAGAGATGGTGTTTTTTGCGGTCTTGATCAGCGGCATCAGCGTGCTCAATGCCATCAAGTTCCTCAAGTTGCTGCAGGGCGGCTTGGTGGCGTTGCAGATGGACGCCAGTTTTCAGCTGGTGTTCTACATCTACATGTCCTTTCTGGCCACGGTGCTGCCGCCGTCCATCGTCTGGCTGGTGCTGCGGCGGTTGACCGATGAGCTGCGCCACCAGGCGGCGCGGGACCCGATGACACAGCTGCTCAATCGTCGGGGATTGACCGATGCGCTGAAGCAGCACTTCAATGCCCGCCATGCAGGGGCTGCGCACCTGCTGCTGATCGACGTCGATCACTTCAAGCACATCAACGACACCTACGGCCACCAGGCGGGTGATGCGGTCTTGTGCCATGTGGCGCAGGTGTTGCAGGCCACCGTGCGCCGTGGTGATCTGGCCGGCCGGATCGGGGGTGAAGAGTTTGCGGCCATCTGCCTGGATGCCGATGCGGTGGGCGTGGTGCATCTGGCGGAGCGCTTGCGTGGGGCGATGGAGCGCCAGGCCATTCCGGTCGAAGGCACTGGGCAGCCGCTGCGCTGCACGATCACGGTGGGGGTGTCGCCGGCCTTCGTCGGGGCCCAGGCCCTGGACGGCGCAATGCGCGAAGCCGATGCCGCCTTGTACCGTGGCAAGGCAGCTGGGCGCAATCGGGTGGAGGTTGCACTCAACCCCCATGACCAGGCCTTGCTTGCGGCGTTGAATGCCTCTGCGGCGCGGCAGACGGACGCCGTCGAGTAGCCACCCCCAGTGCCTGCATGTGGCACGGCCATCCAGGTCCGTCCAAGGAGGCGGCGAGTTTCGGTCGTCAGGGGCAGGAGGTCTCTGAGGGGTAAGCCCAGCGCGGAGATGGTTTTTGGTGGGCGCTGTGCGCCTGCGCATTTGGCGAAGTGGCCCTGCTGTTTGGTGGGGGCGCGGCAGGGCATGGGCTGCCAGTGCCAAGCCGTGAGATGCCAAGCGCGCAACTTGAGGCAACAACAAAAAAGGCTTGGCGCAGTGCGACAAGCCTTTTGGGGTTGGTTGCGAGGGCTGGATTTGAACCAACGACCTTTGGGTTATGAGCCCAACGAGCTACCAGACTGCTCCACCTCGCGGTAATTCTGGATGTGCGTGATGACGTGGCATACAACCGTGTTGTGGTGCCCGGGGCCGGAATCGAACCGGCACGCCTTGCGGCGGGGGATTTTGAGTCCCCTGCGTCTACCAATTTCACCACCCGGGCGTCATCAGCGCAGACGCGAATTATGGCACATTTATGGAATGCAAAACAAATATCTCTCCATCGAAGCTGCCATTGGTTCCACCCCGCTGGTGGCCTTGCAGCGCATCGAGGCAGCCGCAAATGCAGAGCGTGGAAATGTGGTGTTGGGCAAGCTGGAAGGGAACAACCCGGCCGGTTCGGTGAAGGACCGCCCCGCGCTGTCCATGATCCAGCGTGCGCAGGAGCGCGGCGAGATCCGGCCCGGCGACACGCTGATCGAGGCCACCTCGGGCAACACCGGCATCGCCCTGGCCATGGCAGCGGCCATCAAGGGCTACCGCATGGTGCTGATCATGCCCGAGGACCTGTCGATCGAACGCGCCCAGACCATGAAGGCCTACGGGGCCGAGCTGATCCTGACGCCTAAGAGCGGCGGCATGGAATATGCGCGCGACCTGGCCGACCAGATGGTGGCCCAGGGCAAGGGCGTGGTGCTGGACCAGTTTGCCAATCAAGACAACCCGCGCGCGCACTACGAGACCACGGGCCCCGAGATCTGGGCGCAGACCTTTGGCGAGGTGACGCACTTCGTCAGCGCCATGGGCACGACCGGCACCATCACCGGCGTGGCCAAGTTCCTCAAGGAAAAGAACCCCAACGTCAAGATCATTGGTGCCCAGCCTTCGGAAGGTTCGCGCATTCCCGGCATCCGCAAGTGGCCCGAGGAGTACCTGCCCAAGATCTACGACGCCTCCCTGGTGGACGAGCTGGTCTACGTGAGCCAGGACGACGCCGAGGACATGTGCCGCCGCATGGCGCGCGAGGAAGGCATCTTTGCCGGCATCTCGGCCGCCGGGGCCTGCTGGGTCGCGCAGGAGATTGCCAAGCGTGAGCGCAATGCCACCATTGTGTTCATCGTCTGCGACCGCGGCGATCGCTATCTGTCGACGGGTGTGTTCCCCGCCTGAGCGGCGGACCGGGACCCAGGCCGCATCCCAGCGGCCTTTTTTTGCTCTGTGTGCACGGAAGGTAGGGCCTGATGAGCCATGAAATGCGTTTTTGCCCCAGTTGTGCCACCACCCTGCAGCGGGTGGCGCAGCAGGAGGATGGGGGACTGAAGGAGCGGCTGCGCTGCCCGGCGTGCGACTGGACGCACTGGGGCAACCCGACGCCGGTGCTGGCGGCCGTGGTGGAAAACGATGACGGGCAGGTGCTGCTGGCGCGCAATGCACTGTGGCAGGAGGGCATGTTCGGCCTGATCACCGGCTTCATGGAGGCGGGTGAGTCGCCCGAGGCCGGCATTTGCCGCGAGGTGCAGGAAGAAACCAGCCTGCGCGTCAAGGCGCTGCGCATTCTGGGCTCGTGGGAATTCCTGCGCATGAACCAGGTGCTGATTGCCTACCACGTGCGTGTGGATGGCGAGGTTAAGCTTTCGCCGGAACTGGTGGAGTACCAATGGAAAACGCCGCAGGAGGCGCGTTGCTGGCCATCGGGCACAGGCTACGCTTTGGCGCACTGGGTGCGCAGCAAAGGGCTGGAGCCGCAGTTCGGCGCGTTCAGGCCCAACCAGTCGCCGGAGCCGGATCCGGCCAAGTGGCCCTTGCAGCACTGGAGTCACGACGAGCGCTTCGTGCTGCCCCCGCAATGGTGAGTCAAAACCACAGTTGCGGCGCTGCGCGGTGCGGCTGCCTACAATGACCGCTTGTTACAGGAACACACGCCATGGACATCCACAAGGAAATCGACACCCGGGGCCTGAACTGCCCCTTGCCCATCCTGAAGGCCAAGAAGGCGCTGGCGGAGATGGTCAGCGGCCAGTTGCTCAAGGTGGTGGCCACCGACAATGGTTCGCTGCGCGACTTCCAGGCCTTTGCCAAGCAGACCGGCAATGAGCTGGTGCAGCAGGACACGGTGGGCGGCGAGTACATCCACATCCTGCGCCGCCGCTGATGCGATCTTGAAATTGCATAGCTGTTAGCGCACAAAAGGCCTGCATTTGCAGGCCTTTTGTATTGGAAGCGCAGGATGGTCGCGCGTCAGATGCTCAGGTTTTTCAAGTACTCGCGGAAATGCGCGCCCACGTCGGGGTGCTGCAGGGCCAGCTCCACCGTGGCTTCCAGGAAACCTTCCTTGCTGCCGCAGTCGTAGCGCTTGCCCGCGTACTGGAAGGCGTAGACGGTCTCGTGCGCCATCAGGCGCTCGATGGCATCGGTCAGCTGGATCTCGCCACCCACGCCCTGGGGCTGGTTGCGGATTTCGTCAAAGATGCGCGGCGTCAGCACGTAACGGCCGGCCACGCCCATGCGCGAGGGGGCCTTCTCGGGCGCGGGCTTTTCCACGATCTCGTCGATGCGCAGCAGCGGGCCACCGGCCGGCTCGCCCTTGACGATGCCATAGCGCTTGGTGTGCTCCAGCGGCACCTCCTGCACGGCCAGCAGCGAGCGGCCCTGCTTGGCAAACGCATCCACCATCTGCTTCATCACGCCTGGGCCGCCTTGGGTGCCGCGCATCAGGTCGTCGGCCAGGATGACGGCAAAGGCCTCCTGGCCCACCAGGGGCTCGGAACACAGCACGGCGTGGCCCAGGCCCAGGCTGCGGGGTTGGCGCACGAACAGGCAGTTCATGTCGGCCGGGGCAATGCTGCGCACCAGCTCCAACATGGCGTGCTTGCCAGCGTTTTCCAGCTCGTTCTCCAGCTCGTAAGCAGTGTCGAAGTGGTCTTCGATGGCGCGCTTGCTGCGGCCGGTGACGAAGATCATGTCGCGGATGCCGGCCTCATAGGCTTCTTCCACGGCGTACTGGATCAGCGGCTTGTCCACCACGGGCAGCATTTCCTTGGGCGAAGCCTTGGTGGCCGGCAGAAAGCGGGTGCCCAGGCCGGCCACGGGGAACACGGCTTTGCGGACGCGGGTGGGGTGGGACATGCAAATTCCTTTTCGAGTTCTGGATGGCAAAAAGGCGCAGTTGCCTGCGCCTTGGGTTGCTCAGCGAGAAAGCATATCAGCCCAGGCGGGCCAGTTGCTCCTGAATGCGGGCCAGGGTGGCGCCAAATTCCGCCACGCGCTTCTTTTCCTGTTCCAGCACGGCGGCGGGGGCCTTGGCGCAGAAGGCTTCGTTGCTCAGCTTGCCGTTGGCCTTGGCGATTTCACCTTCCAGGCGCAGGGCTTCCTTCGACAGGCGGGCCTTCTCGGCAGCCACGTCGATTTCCACGAACAGCGCCAGGCGGGCATCACCCACCACGGACACGGGGGCGGACTGGGCTTCGGCCTGCCAGGCGGCTTCGTGGTCGAAGACCTTGACCTCGCTGAGCTTGGCCAGGTTCTTCAGCACGTCGGCATTGGCGCGCAGGAAGTCGGCGGCTTCGGCGCTGTCGCCCAGGGCTAGCAGCGGCAGGCGCTGGGCGGGGGAGACGCTCATCTCGCCGCGCAGGGTGCGGCAGGCGTCGACCATCTGCTTGATGCGGCCCACGTAGGCGATCGCGGCTTCGTCGATCTTTTCGGGCTGGGCCTCGGGGTAGGCCACCACGGCTATGGAGTCGCCGGCACGGCCAGCCACGGGGGCCACCTTCTGCCACAGCTCTTCGGTGACGAAGGGGATGATGGGGTGGGCCAGGCGCAGGATGGTCTCCAGCGTGCGGATCAGCGTGCGGCGTGTGGCGCGCTGCTGGGCTGCGCTGCCGGTCTGGATCTGCACCTTGGCGATTTCCAGGTACCAGTCGCAGAACTCGTTCCAGACAAAGTCGTAGATGGCGTTCGCGACGTTGTCCAGGCGGTACTCGGCAAAGCCCTTGGCCACTTCGGCCTCGACCTTTTGCAGCTGCGACACGATCCAGCGGTCGGGCTGGCTGAACTGCAGGTAGCCACCGGCACAGTCGGCGGCGGTGTGGTCCTGCAAGCCGCAGTCGTAGCCTTCGCAGTTCATCAGCACAAAGCGGCTGGCGTTCCACAGCTTGTTGCAGAAGTTGCGGTAGCCCTCGCAGCGCTTGCTGTCGAAGTTGATCGAGCGACCCAGCGAGGCCAGGGCGGCAAAGGTGAAGCGCAGCGCGTCGGCACCGTAGGCGGGAATGCCTTCGGGGAATTCCTTTTGCGTGTTCTTGCGCACCTGGGGCGCGGTTTCGGGCTTGCGCAGGCCGGTGGTGCGCTTGTCCAGCAGGGGCTCCAGCGCAATGCCGTCGATCAGGTCGACCGGGTCCAGCACATTGCCTTCGGACTTGGACATCTTCTTGCCTTGCGCATCGCGCACCAGGCCGTGGATGTAGACATGCTTGAACGGCACACGACCGGTGAAGTGCGTGGTCATCATGATCATCCGGGCCACCCAGAAGAAGATGATGTCGTAGCCCGTCACCAGCACCGAGGAGGGCAGGTAGAGGTTGTAGTCATCGTCGGCGGCGTCGGTCTGGCCGGGCCAGCCCATGGTGGAGAACGGCACCATGGCGGACGAGTACCAGGTGTCCAGCACGTCCGGGTCGCGCGTGAGGGTCTTGCCGGGGGCCTGGGCCTGGGCTTCGGCTTCGTTCTTGGCGACGTAGAGATTGCCTTCTTCGTCATACCAGGCCGGAATCTGGTGGCCCCACCAGAGCTGGCGCGAGATGCACCAGTCCTGGATGTTGTTCATCCACTGGTTGTAGGTGTTGACCCAGTTCTCGGGCACGAACTGCACCTCGCCGGAGGCCACGGCATCGATGGCTTTTTGCGCAATGCTCTTGCCGGTGGGGTCCTGGTCGCTGACCTTGCTCATGGCGATGAACCACTGGTCGGTCAGCATGGGCTCGATCACCTGGCCGGTCCGGTCGCAGATCGGCACCATCAGCTTGTGCTTCTTGGTCTCGACCAGCAGGCCCAGGGCTTCCAGGTCGGCGACGATGGCCTTGCGGGCCACGAAGCGGTCCAGTCCACGGTACTTCTCGGGCGCCTCGTCGTTGATGGTGGCGGTCAGCGTCAGCACGCAGATCATCGGCAGCTTGTGGCGCTGGCCGACCTGGTAGTCGTTCTGGTCGTGTGCCGGTGTGACCTTCACCACGCCGGTGCCGAACTCGCGGTCCACGTAGTCGTCGGCAATGATCGGGATTTCGCGGCCCACCAGCGGCAGGGTCACGGTCTGGCCGATCAGGTGCTGGTAGCGCTCGTCTTCGGGGTGGACCATCACGGCCACGTCGCCCAGCATGGTTTCGGGGCGGGTGGTGGCCACCACCAGCTGGCCTTCACCGCTGCTCAGCGGGTAGGCGATGTGCCACAGCGAGCCGTCCTTTTCCTGGTTCTCGACTTCCAGATCGGACACGGCCGACTGCAGCACCGGGTCCCAGTTCACCAGGCGCTTGCCGCGGTAGATCAGGCCTTGCTGGTACAGCTTGACGAAGGTCTCGGTCACCACCTGGGACAGCTTGTCGTCCATGGTGAAGTACTCGCGGCTCCAGTCCACGGTGTCGCCCATGCGGCGCATCTGCGTGGTGATGGTGTTGCCGGACTTTTCCTTCCACTCCCAGATCTTCTGGGTGAAGGCGTCGCGGCCCAGGTCATAGCGGCTCACGCCCTGGGTCTGCAGCTGGCGCTCCACCACGATCTGGGTGGCGATGCCGGCGTGGTCGGTGCCAGGGATCCAGGCCGTGTTGTAGCCCTTCATGCGGTGGTAGCGCGTCAGCGAGTCCATGATGGTCTGGTTGAACGCGTGGCCCATGTGCAGCGTGCCGGTCACATTGGGGGGGGGCAGCTGGATGGCGAAGTTGTGGCCTGCCGCGGTGGCCTCGGCACCGGGCGCGCCCGTGCCGCGGTAGCCTGCGTTGCCATAGCCACGCTTTTCCCACTCGGGGCCCCAGTGGGCTTCCAGCGCGGCAGGTTCAAAGGATTTGGACAGGCTGTTCAGGCCCGGCTGGGCAATGGATTCACTCATGGCGGATTCGCAAATGAAAACGGCATCCAGCGTACGGGATGCCGTCGGTGAGCTGTTAGCTGAAAGGACGGATTGAGGGTGATTTTACCGACCCAACCCAGCGATGGGTGGGGTGGGGCATTGTTTGTAGTCAAATTGGCGTTGGACGCAGGTGCAGCAAGCGTTGGCAGCTATGGTTATTGCTGGTTCTGTAAGGCTGCCTGGCGCCAGGCCTGGGCCGCGGCCTGGCTGTCTTCGCGCTGTTCGGCCACAACGGCCAGGGCCGTCCAGGCCCGCGCGCGCAGCGGGGCATCGTCCAGGCGCATGACCGCGCCTTGCAGCAATTGCTCACCCTTGCCCCACAGCTGCTGCTCCATGCAGGCCATACCGGCCAGGTATTGCAGCCGGGGCTCATGCGGTGCGGCGCGGTAGGCCGTTTCCAGCCGGGCCAGCCAGGTGGCGTCCAGCCCGTCCAGCGCCTGGGGCAGGACGGTGAACAGGCGCAGGGCCTGCGTGCTGGTCAGGGACTGGGGCGACTGGATGAACTGCTCCAGCACCGGCAGCAGCCAGCTGCGCGCTTGCTGGGCATCGCCTTGCAGTTCCACCAGCTTGCGCGCGGCGGCCAGGGCGATGTCGGGCGCGTCGCGGTCGGCCGGGTGCAGGCTGCGCCAGGTCTGTTGCAGTTGCTCGGCATCGTGGGTGTGCTGGATCTGTTCGATCACCAGGCCGCGGATGATGCTGGCGGCCGCTTCCGGGGACAGGCCGCCGTGCTTGGCCAGCAGGCGGGCGGTTTCCAGGGCGGAGTGCGTGGCATGCGCCAGGCGGCTGGCCTTGAGCTGGATGCGCAAGGCCATGGTGCGCCGGCTGGCGCCGGGGGGGAGCTGTTCCAGGCGCTGCAGGGCTTCCTGGGGATCGCGGTCATCCAGAGCCCAGCGCGCGGCACGCATCTGGGCGCCTTCGCGGATTTCCTGCTGCTGCAGGCTGCCGTTGAGCGGCACATCGTCCAGCGCCTGCTCGTAATGGCTGTCGCGCGCCGCCACATCGCGCAGGGCATGGGCGCTGTCGGCGGCCAGCATGTGGGCGATTGCCCGCAGGTGACTGTCCTGGGCGAAGTGCGCGTCCTCGTGGCGCAGCTCGTCGCTGAGCTTGAGCAGGGTCTGCGCCGACTTGCGCGCCCGCACATAGCGGCCCGCCTGCAGGTGCGAGAAGCTAGCCACCAGCGCCTGGTAGAGGTTGCGTTCCTTTTGCTGCTGGCGCCAGCGCTTGGCTTGGTGGGGCAGCATGACCAGGGCCGAGAAGGCCCGCAAGGCCGCATAGGCCAGGGCGAACACGGTGAACAGCAGCAGCAGCACCATGTTGAGAGACAGGTCCACCCGGTACGGGTGCCAGAACAGGCTGACCATGCCCTGGTTGTTGCCAGCGAACAAAGCCAGAGCGACGGCCACGGCGAACAGGCCGACAAACCAAAGTGCTGCGCGCATCATGGTGGAAGTCCTTTCGCGCGCTTACAGCCCGGTCGCTGCGGTGGACAGCGCGGTCAGCGTGTCTTCCAGCGACGGTTGTTGGGTGGCTTGCAAATGCGTCTGCAGCTGGGCCAGGACCGATTGGGCCTGGTGGGTGCGGCGCGATCCGACCTCGAAGTACTTGTTCAGCGAGGCCTGGGCCGCACCGATGTCGGCGCGGGCCGCATCGAACTGGCGCGCCAGCACGGCCAGGCGGGCGTTCAGCAGCTTGAACTTGAGGTTCTCGCGCAGGAAGAAGGCTTGCTCGGGCGCCATCAGCATGGCGTCGGCGTGCTCGATGCGGCTGACGCGCAGCAGATCGCGGGCTTCATCAAGCGTGCCCTGCCAGATTCTGTGGCCCCAGTTGCTCCACCACGCCCACTGCGCGGGGGTGACGGTGGCATCTTGTGCGGCCTGCGGCTGCGGCGCCTTGCGTTCGGGTTGCCGCTGGGTGTCCTGCAAGGGGGCGCTGTTTTGCACGTGCAGGTCATCGACCAGGCGCACCACATCGTCCAGGCGGGCCAGCAGGCTGGCGGTGTCGGTGACCGCGGTTCGGGACAGGCGCTCCAGATCCCGTTCCATCGCTTGCTGCACGGTGATCAGGCGTGGCTGGGTGGAGCGTTCCAGGCGTTTGATGCTGTGGTGCAGGGCTGCCACCAGGGGCTCCGTGCTGCCCGTCAGCTGGGCCTGTTGCTGGGCCATGCGGATGGCCGACTCCAGATCCACCACCAGGGTTTCGTCGCGCGAGCGGGTGAGGTTTTGCACCAGCGTGTCCAACTGGCCGCGCTGCAGGCTGACCTCGTTCACACGGGCTTCCATCACCGACAGCTTGGCGCTGGCATCCCGCACCAGGTCCTGCGACTCCCGCGCCAGGGCGCGGGCCTCGACGGCCTGGGTGGTGGCCTCGGCCGTCTGCCGGGCCAGCTGTTCCTGCATGCCATCGACTTTCTGCCAGAGCATCAGGCTGCAGCCCAGGCCGGTGGCGCCGACCACCAGGGACAGCCACGCCCAGGCCGGCGTGGCGGCGTGGGGAACGCCGGGTTTTTCAAACGGTACGGCCTGCGAGGCAATGGGGGCGCTGTCAGGGGAGGTCATGCAATGATTTTATCGAGGCCACAATGCCTTGCACGGTGGGCGGTGTGTCGATCACGGTGCCGAAACCCGCGTCGCGCGCTTGCTGGGCAATCCGCGGATGAGTGGCCAGGGCGGTGTGCGCTTGCCAGGACCAGGCGGGGTTGCTCAGTCGCAAATGTTGCACACATTCGGAGCTGCTGAACAGCCAGAGGGCATTCTGCGCGCGCAACGCGGCGATGTCCTGCAGCAAGGCCGCGCCATCGGCGGGGGGGTGGCGCTCATACACCGGGGCAAAGTCCACCTGCACCCCCTGGCGCTGCAACTGCTCGGTCAGCCAGACCCGGCCACGGCCCGCGGCATCCTGCCCGTCGCCACCGCGCACGATCAGCACGCGCTGGCCGGTGCGGACCTGGGTCTGGATCTGGGCCCACAAGGACTCGGAGTCAAACTGCGCGGCATCGGCCGCAGGCTGGTCGATCTGTGCCAGGGGCACGCCGGCGGCCAGCAAGGCCTTGGTGGTGCCGGGGCCGGGAGTCCAGATGCGCGCCTGGGCAGGCCAGGCACGGTGCGCGGTCTGCAACTGGTCGGCGAAATAGCGTACGGCATTGCCGCTGACGAACATCAGGGCGCTGTAGGTGTCCAGCTGTTGCAGTGCGCAGGCCAACGCTGCCTGGGCCGCGGGGCTACGGCTGGGGCCGATCTCCATCAGGGGCAGGCAGTGGCTGGGCACGCCGGCCGCCTGCAGCTGCTGTGTCCACAGCGTGGCGTCCGGTTGTGGACGGGTGACAACGAGCAGCGGCAGCATCCGGCAGTGCTATGCGTTGGTGCAGACCTTGGCACCGCCCGCCTGCAGGCGGCGTGCTACGTCCGTACCCAGGGCTTCGGCCTGTTCCAGCGTGGAAACTGGGGCGGTCTGTTGCACCTGCACTAGCGGCAGGACGCCTTCGGGGTCGCCCCAGGCGGCATCCAGGCGCATCTGGCCCGCGTCCAGCACGGCATGGGCGGCCAGGGGGACCGAGCAGCTGCCCCCCATGCCGCGGCTGACGGCACGCTCGGCGGCCACGCGCAGCCAGGTTGGCATGTGGACCAGCGGTGCCAATGCCTGCGCCAGGTCCTGGCGGTCGGTGCGAATCTCGATGCCCAGGGCGCCCTGGCCCGCGGCGGGCAGCATGGCGGTGGGCTCGAAGATGCTGCGGATGCGGTCGGTCATGCCCAGGCGCTTCAGGCCTGCTGCGGCGAGAACGATGGCGTCGTACTGGCCTTCGTCCAGTTTGCGCAGGCGGGTGTCGAGGTTGCCGCGCAAGGGTTCGATCTTCAGGTCGGGGCGCAGCGCCTGCAGCAGCACCTGGCGGCGCAGGCTGGACGTGCCGACGACAGCGCCCTGGGGCAGGGCGTCCAGGTCGGCGTAACGGGGCGACACGAAGGCGTCACGGGGGTCTTCGCGCTCCATCACGCAGGCCAGGGCAAAGCCATCCGGCATGTCCATGGGCACGTCCTTGAGCGAGTGCACGGCGATGTGGGCGGTGCCTTCTTCCAGGGCCACTTCCAGCTCCTTGACGAACAGCCCCTTGCCACCGACCTTGGACAGGGTGCGGTCCAGGATCTGGTCGCCCTTGGTGGTCATGCCCAGCAGTTGCACCTGGTGCCCCTGTGCTTGCAGCAAGGCCTTGACATGCTCGGCCTGCCACAACGCCAGGCGGCTCTCACGGGTGGCGATGACAAGCGGGGGGAGGGGTGTGGCGAGGGTCATGACTTCAGTGGTTTGGCGTGTGCCTTCGGATCAACGGGGGATGCTAGCATGGCAAGTTGCCATAGAAACCGGTGGGAGTATTCATGAAAAAGCTTGCTGCGCGAAAGAACGACCAAGATCAAAACGCTGCTTCTTTGCAGGCCAGGGCGGCACGCAAGCATGACAAGGATCTGCCGCTGATCGAGGACATCCGCCTGCTGGGGCGCATTCTGGGCGACATCATTCGCGAGCAGGAAGGAGTGGCGGTCTACGAGCTGATCGAGCAGGTGCGTCAGTTGTCGGTGGCCTTTCGCCGTGACCACGACCATGAGGCTGACAAGGCGCTGAAGAAGCTGCTCAAGGGGCTGAGCACGGACCAGACGGTCAGTGTGATCCGTGCCTTCACCTACTTTTCTCATCTGGCGAACCTGGCTGAGGATCGCCACCACATCCGTCGCCGGGCGGTGCACGAGCGTGCCGGCAATACGCAGGAGGGCAGTGTCGAGGTGGCCCTGTCGCGCCTGCGCTGGGCCGGCATCACGCCCGATGAGATCGCGCAGACCCTGGCCCAGGCCTATGTCTCCCCGGTGCTGACGGCCCACCCCACCGAGGTGCAGCGGCAGAGCATCTTGCAGGCCGAGCACGACATCGCCCGCCTGCTGGTGGAGCGCGACGACATCCAGGCCCGTGCCCAGTTGTTCAATAGCGCCAAGGACGCACTCACGCCGCGTGAACTGGCCAGCAATGAGTCCATGTTGCGTGCCCGCGTGGCGCAGCTGTGGATGACGCGCTTGTTGCGGTATTCCAAGCTCACGGTGGCCGATGAAATCGAAAATGCCTTGAGCTATTACGAGGCCACTTTTCTGCGCGAAGTGCCCAGGATTTACGCTGCGCTGGAGGATGCGCTGGAAGGGCGTTCCATCCACAGCTTCCTGCGCATGGGGCAGTGGATTGGCGGGGATCGCGATGGCAACCCGAATGTCACGGCCGACACACTGAAGCTGGCGCTGTGCCGACAAAGCGAAGTGGTGCTGCGCCACTACCTGACCGAGGTGCACTACCTGGGGGCCGAGCTGTCGATGTCGGCGCGCCTGGTGGATGTGTCGGCAGGAATGCAGGCGCTGGCGAATGCATCCCCGGACAGCAATCCACACCGCCAGGACGAACCTTATCGCCGTGCCTTGACCGGTATTTATGCGCGTCTGGCTGCAACGCTGGAACACCTGACCGGTGGGCAAGCGGCCCGCCATGCCGTGGCACCGCAGAACCCGTATGTGCAGGCCGAGGAACTGCTCAGCGATCTGCTGGTGATTGGCGATTCCCTGCGTGCCCACCACGGCGAGAGCCTGGCCGCGCAGCGCCTGAACCCCTTGATCCGCGCGGTGAAGGTGTTCGGTTTCTGCCTGTCTACGGTGGATTTGCGCCAAAGCTCGGACAAGCACGAGGCGGTGGTGGCGGAGCTGCTGGCGGTGGCCCAGGTCGACGCCAACTATGCGCAGCTGGATGAGGTCCAAAAGTGCGCGTTGCTGCGGCGTTTGTTGCAGGAGCCGCGGCCACTGCGCGTGGTGGCCGGTCAGTATTCGGAGTTGACCTGCAGCGAACTGGCAATTTTCGAGGCTGCCAAGGAGATGCGTGCCCGTTACGGGCGGGATGCCATCATCCACTACATCATCAGCCACACCGAAACAGTCAGCGACCTGCTGGAAGTGTTGCTGCTGCAAAAAGAGGTGGGCCTGCTGCAGGGCTGCCTGGACCATCCGGATGCCCGACTGGATCTGATCGTCGTGCCCTTATTTGAGACCATCGGTGATCTGCGCGCCGCCGCCGACATCATGCAGGCCTACTACGCCATCCCCGGTGTAGCCGCGCTGCTGCAGCGTTCGGGCGGCGTGCAGGACATCATGCTGGGTTACAGCGACAGCAACAAGGATGGCGGGATTTTCACCAGCAACTGGGAGCTGTACCAGGCCGAGCTGGCGCTGGTGGAGCTGTTCGATCAACTGGGCCAGCAGCATGGCTTGCGGCTGCGCATGTTTCATGGCCGTGGCGGCACGGTGGGCCGCGGCGGTGGCCCCAGCTACCAGGCCATCCTGGCGCAGCCCCCAGGCACCGTGCGCGGCCAGATCCGTCTGACCGAGCAGGGCGAGGTGATCGCCTCCAAATACGCGAATCCGGAGATCGGCCGGCGCAACCTGGAAACCCTGGTTGCCGCCACGCTGGAAGCCACGTTGCTGCAGCCCACCAAGCCGGCCACCAGGGCCTATCTACAGGCGGCAGAGCAGCTGTCCCAGGCCAGCATGGCGGCCTACCGCAAGCTGGTGTACGAGACCCCGGGGTTTGCCGACTACTTCTTTGGCTCCACGCCCATCCGGGAGATTGCCGAGCTCAATATCGGCTCACGCCCGGCGTCGCGCAAAGCCACGCAGGCGATTGAAGATCTGCGTGCCATCCCCTGGGGGTTCAGCTGGGGGCAGTGCCGTTTGACCTTGCCAGGCTGGTATGGCTTTGGCTCTGCGGTGGAGGCCTTTGTGCAGCTGGAGGGGGCGGATCCACGCCGTCAGCTGGGATTGCTGCAAAAAATGTACCGCCAGTGGCCGTTTTTCCGCACGCTGCTGTCGAACATGGATATGGTCATCGCCAAGAGTGATCTGGCCCTGGCATCGCGCTACAGCGAACTGGTGACCGACACTCGCCTGCGCAAACGTATCTTCTCCAGCATCGAAGCAGAGTGGCTGCGCACCACCGATGCCTTGGCGCGCATCACGGAAGAAAAGGACCGCTTGGCCAGCAACCCGGCGCTGGCGCGTTCGATTCGCCACCGTTTCCCATACATCGACCCGCTGCACCATCTGCAGGTGGAGCTGGTGCGGCGCTGGCGTGCCGGCCAGGTGGACGAACGCCTGAAAAACGGCATCCATATCTCCATCAACGGGATCGCAGCCGGTTTGCGCAACACGGGCTGATTCTCGACGTCGCGCACCCTTGAAAAACTCCAACCAGTGCGCCCAGGGCGCTGGTTGGAGTTTTTTTACGTGACCCAAGAAAAAAGGCCTGCATCGGTGATGCAGGCCTGGCCTCCTCCGCTCTGGTGAGTCCCAGAGCATTCCTCATTTGTTTGTCTCGCCGCACTGTGTGTGGCGATGGGATGGATTGTAGGAACGAAATGGCAGTCTGTCAGCAGAAAGGCCATTTTTACGTAAAAGATGTCTTATATAAAACATGTTTTCTTTTGGTGATAAAAGGCATTGTTTGAGCGGTGTATTTTTATTTTAAGTGTTTGATTTTTAAATAATTAATAGATTTCTGTAATTATTGAATGGAAAGATTGATCATTGGTTTTTTTGCAAATACCCCACCCGGGATGTCAGTCATTGACCCGGAAAAAATGGCGTCACTGAGGCTGAGGATGCACGTTTTTCTGGCGGACCCGCACGATGAGATCCAGACCCACCAGCTCCAGGTGTGCGGGAATGTCGGGAATGCTGGGCCACTGCAGCATTTCGGCCGGCAGGTCTTCCAGGGTCCCCGTGTCTTCGTGGTAGATGTGCGAGTGCGTGTCGGTGCGGGAGTCGTAGACCGTGCGCTCGGGATCCAGGCGCAAGGCACGCAGCAGGCCTTTTTCGACAAACAGCGGCAAGGTGTTGTAGACCGTGGCCCGGGACAGGCTGGGCAGCAGCTTGCGTGCTGCGGCCAGGATGTCGTCGGCCGCCAGGTGCACGGGGGCATGCAGCAGCACCTGGGCAATTGCCATGCGCTGGCGTGTTGGCTGGATGTCCGCGCTGCGCAGCCGGGCTTCCAGGGCGTGCGGGGTGGTGGCGTGGGAGGTGGAAAGAGGCTGCGTTGTCATGTCGGTGGGGGGTGAGAACCTGAAAAAGCGGCATCCGCACAAGGCGCTGCAGCGCCTTGGCGGATGAATGCGCGCTCAAAAGTCAGCGCAAAGTCCCGAGGACCAGGCGTGCTTACTTTTTAGCGAAGGGCTGGGGGCGTGGGGTCTTGTCGCTGGACGGCGGCAGGATGGGCATGGTCAGCTGGGGCTGATCACCGGTCAGGGTCTTCAGGAAGGCCACGATCTTGGCGTTCTCCTGGGGCGTGAACTTCTTGCCCAGCTGAATGCGGCCCATGGTGTCCACGGCTTCGCTCAGCGTGTCCGCCGCACCGTCGTGGAAGTAGGGGTAGGTCAGCTCGACGTTGCGCAAGGTGGGGACCTTGAAGTTGAAGCGGTCGGCATCGGTGCCGGTGACCGCCACGCGGCCTTCGGCGGGGTTGTTGGTCTTGTAGGCTTCGACCACGCCCATGCGCTGGAAGGAGTTGCCGCCCACGGCCGTGCCGTTGTGGCAGGCCACGCAGCCGCTGTCGCGGAACAACTTGTAGCCTTCCAGTTCGTCCTTGCTCAGTGCCTTCTGGTCGCCCTTGAGCCACTTGTCAAAGCGCGAGTTGGGGGTCACCAGGGTTTCTTCGAAGGCGGCGATTGCATCGGTCACCTGGTCGATATCGATCTTGTCCTTCTTGAACACCTGCTTGAACTCGCCCAGGTAGCCGGGGATGGAGTTCAGCATGTCCACCGCCAGCTCGTGGGTGAATGCCATTTCCATGGGGTTGGCAATCGGGCCGCCGGCTTGTTCCTTCAGGTTGGCGGCACGGCCATCCCAGAACTGGGCCACGTTCAGGCTGGAGTTCAGCACTGTGGGGGAGTTGATGGGGCCTTCGGCCCAGTTGTGGCCGATCGAGGTCTTCAGGTTGTCGCTGCCGCCCATGGACAGGTTGTGGCAGGAGTTGCACGAAATGAAGCCGGACTTGGACAGGCGTGGATCGAACCACAGCTTCTTGCCCAGTTCCACCATCGCGGGGTTGGTCACCTTGTGGGCGACCAGGGGAGAGATTGGCTCGTTGTTGGGAGACATCGCCCAGGTGGCGGCGGATGCCAGGGCTGCAACGGTCATGGCAGCAGCAACGAGGGGGCGCAGTTTGAGTTTCATGTGTGGCTCCAAAGCACTTGTCGTTTTCAAAGGCACGGACAACTCGGATCGAGCGGACCGTGGCCATCTGCTCCGTCTGGCGGTGTGACCTCAGGATGAACACAGGGTGTTCCCATGGATGACTTGGCTTAGACCCAGTCCAGATGGCAATCCCATTTCACTGGATACTGAAATTTGTGACATTGCGCCGCATCAAACCTAGGGCCGTTGCCGGTTTGTCAAGTGACTTGCGGACCCTGGGGGTCCACGCTTAGCATGCGTGCGGCCGGCGGTATGCCAACATACGGCCACGTCAAAAATCACAACCCACAGGGAGACAACAGCCATGACCAGCACCTTCGACCAACACCTGGATCGCAATGCCGCCAACTTTGCAGCGCTGACCCCGCTGAGCTTTCTGGAGCGCACCGCCAGCGTCTATCCCGAGCGCCTGGCCATCATCCACGGCGACTTGCGCCAGACCTGGGCGCAGACCTATGCGCGTTGCCGGCAGCTGGCCAGCAGCCTGCGCCAGGCCGGAATTGGCAAGAACGACACCGTGGCCGTGATCCTGCCGAATACGCCACCCATGGTGGAAGCCCACTTCGGCGTGCCCATGGCCGGGGCGGTGCTGAACACCTTGAACACGCGCCTGGATGCCGAGGCCCTGGCCTTCATGCTGGACCACGGCGAAGCCAAAGCCTTGATCGTGGACCCCGAGTTCGCGCCGGTGATCGCCAAGGCCCTGCAACTGCGCGAACGCACCCAACCCATCCTGGTGATCCAGGTGGACGATGCCCTGTACGGCGAGGCCGCCGTGCAGGTCGGCAGCATCCGCTACGAGGACTTCGTGGCCCAGGGCGATGCCGCTTATGCCTGGGAGCTGCCCGAGGACGAGTGGGATGCGATTGCCCTCAACTACACCAGCGGTACCACCGGCAACCCCAAGGGTGTGGTCTACCACCACCGCGGTGCGGCCATCAACGCCATCAGCAACGTGCTGGAGTGGGACATGCCCAAGCACAGCGTGTACCTGTGGACCTTGCCCATGTTCCACTGCAATGGCTGGTGCTTCCCCTGGACCGTGGCGGCCCGCGCCGGGGTCAATGTCTGCCTGCGCCGGGTCGAGGCCAAGGCCATCTTTGACGCCATGCGCGAGCACGGCGTCACCCACTACTGCGGCGCGCCCATCGTGCAATCCCTGCTGGTGAATGCGCCGGCCGAGCTGAAAGCGGGCATCCCTGTCGGGGTGAAGGCCATGGTGGCCGGTGCCGCGCCCCCGGCCTCGATGATCGAAGGCATGGAGGCCATGGGGTTCGACCTGACCCACGTCTATGGCCTGACCGAAACCTACGGTCCCGCCACCGTCTGCGCCAAGCATGCGCGCTGGGACCAGCTCGATATTGGCGAGCGTGCCCGCCTCAATGCCCGCCAGGGCGTGCGCTACCACCTGCAGCGCGAAGTGCGGGTCATGGACCCCGAGACCCTGCAGCCCGTGCCCCTGGATGGCGAGACCATGGGCGAGATCATGTTCCGCGGCAACATCGCCATGAAGGGCTACCTCAAGAACCCCAGCGCCACGGACGATGCCTTCCGCGGTGGCTGGTTCCACAGCGGCGATCTGGCCGTGCAGTACCCCGACGGCTACATCCAGATCAAGGACCGCAGCAAGGACATCATCATCTCCGGCGGCGAGAACATCTCCTCGATCGAGGTCGAAGACGTGCTCTACCGCCACCCTGCCGTGCTGGCGGCGGCGGTGGTGGCCAAGCCCGACCCCAAGTGGGGTGAGACACCGTGCGCCTTCCTGGAAATCAAGCCGGGCGCCCAGGTCAGCGAGGCCGACATCGTGGCCCACTGCAAGCAGCACCTGGCCGGCTACAAGGTGCCGCGCGCCGTGGTGTTTGGCGAACTGCCCAAGACCAGCACCGGCAAGATCCAGAAGTTCGAGCTGCGCAAGCAGGTCGGCTCGGCCAGTGCCATCGTGGTCTGATTTTCAGCATTGATAGTTGCCAGCGCACGCCTAGCAAGCGCTGGAGTCGGTTTTGATGCTGAAAGCCTAGGCGTTTGCCCGGTGTCCTGGGGCGACGCAGATGCGCCTATACTCACGGCTGCTCCGGGGTGTGCGAAAGCGCTGAGATGCGAACCGCTGTGAAAACAGTGGCCAGCGAACCCGACGAACTTGATCCGGTTCATACCGGCGGAAGAAGAGCGGGACCCTGAAGCAGGGCCAGGAATGGACAGGCACATGGGCTTTTGCAAGGCCAGGCAGGTGCCCACCATCCCTAGGCACAGCAAACCCCAGGCGCCTCGCGCACTGGGGTTTTGTCTTTTGGGGATGGAACACCGGGCGTGTCAGCCTTGGTCGGAATCGGTCGATTCCGGTGGCGTCGGTCAGGCATTGTGGGAGCAATGCCAGGGCTGGAGCCAGGTGCAGGCGAAGGTGGATGGCGCCAGCCATCTCCCACGCCATCAGAGCGGCCCAGCACTCCACGGAGCGTTTGATGAACTTCACACGCTTTTTGGAGACTGCGATGAACGCCCCCGATGCCATCTTTACGCCCGCCGCCGGCAATGCCCCCGATGCCGCCCGTTTCGCCGATCTGCTGGCCCAGTCGCGCCAGCCATTTCCGGCATCCACCAAAAGCTACCTGAGCGGGGCCATCCACCCCGATCTGCGCGTGCCGGTGCGCGACATCGCGCTGACCAATGGTGAGCAGGTCAGCGTCTATGACACCTCGGGCCCCTACACCGACCCCACCGCCTCCATCGACGTGCGCCAGGGCCTGGCCAGTGTGCGCGGTGCCTGGATCGAAGCGCGCGGTGACAGCGAGTTCTATGTCGGCCGCCAGCGCGTGGCGCTGGACGACGGCGGCAAGCGTGGCGAGGAAGACGCGCGCGTGGCGCTGCTGCGCGCCGAGGCCGCCGCGCTGCAGCGCCAGCCGCGCCGCGCCAAATCCGGCCAGAACGTGACCCAGATGCACTACGCCAAGCGCGGCATCATCACGCCCGAGATGGAATACGTGGCCCTGCGCGAGAACGGCCGCCGTGAATGGATGGCGCAGTACCAGCAGGACGCGGCCCGCGAACTGCGCCTGGCCGGCAACAGCTTGGGCGCCGCCATCCCCAAGATCATAACGCCCGAATTCGTGCGCGACGAAGTGGCGCGCGGCCGCGCCATCATCCCAGCCAACATCAACCACCCCGAGATCGAGCCCATGGCCATCGGGCGCAACTTCAAGGTCAAGATCAACGCCAACATCGGCAATTCGGCCGTGACCTCGAGCATCGAGGAAGAGGTCGAAAAGCTGGTCTGGGCCATCCGCTGGGGGGCCGACAACGTGATGGACCTGTCCACCGGCAAGAACATCCACACCACGCGCGACTGGATCGTGCGCAACTCGCCCGTGCCGATTGGCACCGTGCCCATCTACCAGGCGTTGGAGAAGGTCGGTGGCATTGCCGAAGACCTGACCTGGGAAATCTTCCGCGACACCCTGGTCGAGCAGGCCGAGCAGGGCGTGGACTACTTCACCATCCACGCCGGCGTGCGCCTGGCCTACATCCACCTGACGGCCCAGCGCCGCACCGGCATCGTCTCGCGTGGCGGCTCCATCATGGCCAAGTGGTGCATGGCCCACCACCGCGAAAGCTTCCTGTACGAGCACTTCGAAGACATTTGCGACATCATGAAGCAGTACGACGTGTCCTTCAGCCTGGGTGACGGCCTGCGCCCAGGCTGCGCCTCGGACGCCAACGACGAAGCCCAGTTCGCCGAACTCAAGACCCTGGGCGAGCTGACGCAAGTGGCCTGGAAGCACGACGTGCAGACCATGATCGAAGGCCCCGGCCACGTGCCCATGCACATGATCCAGGCCAACATGACCGAGCAGCTCAAGCACTGCCACGAGGCGCCGTTCTACACCCTGGGGCCGCTGACCATCGACATCGCCCCCGGCTACGACCACATCGCGTCGGCCATCGGCGCGGCCATGATCGGCTGGTTCGGCACGGCCATGCTGTGCTACGTCACGCCCAAGGAGCACCTGGGCCTGCCCGACCGCGACGACGTGAAGCAAGGCATCATCGCGTACAAGATTGCGGCCCACGCTGCCGATGTGGCCAAGGGCCATCCGGGTGCGCGTTCGCGCGACGATGCCCTGTCGCAAGCGCGTTTCGACTTCCGCTGGGAAGACCAGTTCAACCTGGGCCTGGACCCCGACACGGCGCGCGCCTTCCATGACGAAACCCTGCCTAAGGACAGCGCCAAGGTCGCCCACTTCTGCAGCATGTGCGGGCCCAAGTTCTGCTCCATGAAGATCACCCAGGAGGTGCGCGACTTTGCCAAGCAGCAGGGCGTGGCCGAAGAGCAGGGGATTGCCGCCGGCATGCAGGCCAAGGCCGAGGAGTTCAACCGCACGGGCGGGGAGTTCTACATTCCCATCGCCAGCGACACCACGGCGCGTTGAGTGCCCAATAGGCTTTCAGCGCTTGTCTGGTAAGCGCTGATAGCTATGAAAAACAAAGCGCCCCTGGGCCGCGGAATGCCCACGCTGGCGCAGGGGCGTGGCCGTGAGGTGGTGGGCGGTATTCAGGCACACGGCCTGGGGGCTTTGATTATTATTTTTTGCTCATCCGCTGCAGGCATGGCGGCGAAAGATTAAATAAGTTTAATAAATCATTGGAAATCGATGCGCAAACTGGCGCTGGATGATTATTTTTTAATTTTGAAAATGAAGCGTGGTTAATGCAGTGTGCGCTAGGTGGTATTACGTAAAAAAATCGCCATTTCTGCCATGAAGATACGCCTCCTCGATGCAATGGAGGTGTGATGTTAGCTAGAGATTTACGGGATATTCTGGCCGGCCTGTTTGTGGCCGCGGTCGGATTATTTTTTGCCATCGCTGGAAGCGGCTACGCCATGGGTTCCGCCGCGCGCATGGGGCCCGGGTATATGCCGGTGATCCTGGGCTGGGTGCTGTTTGCCCTGGGGGTGTTGATCGTGTTGCCCGCCTGGTTCCGCCAAGGCGACCGCATCGTCGTGCACTGGGACAGCCTAGCGGCCTCGTTGGGGGCACTGGTGGTATTTGCCTTTTTGCTGAATACCCTGGGCGTATTTTTCAGCACCATGATTGCCGTATTGGTGGCCAGCCTGCCCAAACCCATGCACATGGGCATGCGCCTGGTGATTGCCGGCATCATCGCCGTGATTACCGTCCTGATTTTCATCGTCGGTCTGAATATGAAGATTTCCATGTTTCCTGAATTCTGATTATCACCATGGAACTATTTAATAATCTGTTGATGGGGCTGCAGGTGGCTTCCGATCCCACCATCCTGTGGTATTGCTTCCTGGGGGTGTTTCTCGGCACGGCCGTGGGCGTCCTGCCAGGTATCGGTGCCCTGGCGGCCATCTCGCTGCTGCTGCCCATGACCTACCACATGTCGCCCACCGCGGCGATCGTGATGCTGGCCGGCGTGTACTACGGGGCGCAGTACGGCGGATCGACGGCCTCGATCCTGATGAATTTGCCTGGGGGGCCCGCGTCGGCGGTCACCTGCCTGGATGGCTACCCAATGGCCAAGAACGGCAAGGCCGGCATTGCCCTGTTCATCACCACGATCGCGTCCCTGGTCGGCGCCATGATCGGCCTGGTGCTGCTGGTGCTGTTCTCGCCCGCGATTGCCGAGGTGGGCCTGAAGTTCGGCCCTGCTGAACTGTTTGCCATGATGGTGCTGGGCCTGGTGGCGGCCTCGTCCATGGGCACCGGCTCCCCGGTCAAGGGGCTGGCGATGGTGGTCATGGGTGTGCTGCTGGGCATGGTGGGCACTGACGTGAATTCCGGTGCCGCCCGCTTCACCTTCGATATTCCGGAGCTGATGGACGGCATCAACCTGGTGGCCCTGGCCATGGGCCTGTTCGGTGTGGCCGAGGTGGTGCGCAACATCCACGGCCAGGACGACTCGCAGAAGGTGGAGAAGGTCACACTGCGCTCTATGATCCCCGCGCGCGAGGAGATGAGGCGCAGCTATCCCGCCATGCTGCGTGGCTCGGCCCTGGGCTCGGCCTTGGGAGCGTTGCCTGGCGTGGGCCCGTCGATTGCCGCGTTCATGTCGTATGCGATTGAAAAGCGTGTGGCCAAGGATCCCAACCAGTTTGGCCAGGGCGCCGTGCAAGGCATTTCTGCCCCCGAGTCCGCCAACAACGCTGCGGCGCAGACCGCCTTCGTGCCGTCGCTGTCGCTGGGCATTCCCGGGGATGCGGTGATGGCCATCATGCTGGGGGCGCTGATCATCCACGGCATCACGCCCGGGCCGATGCTGATCAACGAGCAGCCCGAAATGTTCTGGGGCCTGGTGGTCAGCTTTGCCATCGGCAATCTGATGCTGGTGCTGCTGAACATTCCCACCATCAGCATCTGGGTGTCGCTGCTGCGCATTCCGTTCACCTGGCTCTATCCCGCCATCCTGGTGTTCGTGGCCCTGGGGGTGTACAGCGTCAACAACAACCACTTCGACATCTACATGGTGGCCGGGCTGGGGGTGCTGGGCTACCTGTTCATGCTGCTGCGCTTCGAGGCCGCGCCGCTGCTGTTGGGCTACATCCTGGGGCCGATGGTGGAGGAAAACCTGCGCCGCGCGCTGCTGCTGTCGCGTGGCGATCCGGCCATCTTCTTTGACCGGCCCATCAGTGCCACCCTGCTGTACGTGACCCTGGCCATGCTGGGCTGGACCCTGTTCAAGTTCCTGCGCCGCAGCCTACGTACATCTCACATCTGAGCGCGCTGCGCTTCCCGACAGAATGGCTCTGGGGCATGGTGGTGCCCCAGAGCCATTCGTGAACCTGCCGCCCCCTGGGGCGGCTTTGTCCTGTGCCCACCGTTGTGGTGTTGACGCATGAAGCATATTTTGTTGATTGAAGACGATGCAGCGATTGCGGAGTACATCTCCAGCAACCTGTGTCCAGCCACCTACCAGGTCGTGCATGTGACCGAGGCCAACAGCGGCCTGCAGCATGCGCTGTCACGCGCCTGGGATTGCATCTTGCTGGATCGCATGCTGCCCATGGGGGTGGATGGGCTGGATGTGCTCAAGGCCCTGCGGGCCGTGGCCAACACCACGCCGACCATGGTGGTCAGTGCGCTGGGCCAGACGGACGAGCGCGTGCGCTGCCTCAAGGCCGGGGCGGACGACTACCTGCCCAAGCCCTTCATCATGGAGGAGCTGGAGGCCCGCATCGAGGCCCTGGTGCGCCGCACGGCAACGTCCGCGCCCCCAGCCAGCCATGTGCTGCAGCTGGGTGACCTGCAGGTGGACCTGATTGCGCACGCGGTGTTCCGCGCGGGCGAGCGGATCGCGCTCAACCCGCGCGAATTCAAGCTGCTGGGCTATCTGCTGAAGAACGCCGGGCAGACCGTGACGCGCGCCATGGTGCTGGAGAACGTCTGGGCCTACGACTTCCAGCCCGAGACCAACATCATCGACGTGCACATCAGCCACCTGCGGCAGAAGATTGATGTGGGCGGCGGGCCTTCGTTGATCCGCACGGTCCGCGGTATGGGCTACCGCATCGACGTGCCCGTGGCGATGTAAATGACCACGGCGACACACCCCGTGCTGGGGCCCTTCCACCGGGCCTGGAAATCCAGCTCCTTTCGGCTGGCGCTGTGCTTCAGCGCCGTGGTGGTCAGCATCCTGGTGGGCACGCTGTCCGTGTACTACGTGGAGATCGTGGGCACGGTCAGCCAGCGGCTGGATGACTATGCGCTGCGCAACAGCAAGCGCCTGCTCAGCGTGTATGCCCAGCACGGCGAGGCCGGGCTGGTGGAAGAGATCCAGCGCCTGGTCAGCGACGGCATCGACAGCCAGGATGAGATCTTCATTTACCAGCACCTGGATGGCGCGGTCTGGGCGGGCAATGCCACCATCGACCTGGTGCATGCGCCGCGCGTGGCGGCGCTGCAGGATTTGCCCGTGGAGCAGGAGGCGCGCAGCTTCAATGGCCGGGTCAAGATCGACGACCTGGGGCAGCAGCGCTTCTTGATTGTCGGCAGTGACCTGCAGGCCCTGACCGACATCCAGCACCGCTACATGAAGGCCACGGCGCTGGCACTGGGGCTGGCGGTGGGCCTGTCGCTGCTGGGCGCAATGGTGTTCCGCCGCCTGATGGACAAGCGTGCGGCGGAAGTCCGCCAGGCGATCCGCCAGGCTGGCCAGGGCAACCTGCACTTTCGCATTCCCATGAACCGCAAGAGCGATGAGTTCAGCCTGCTGGAGCAGGACATCAACCAGATGCTGGAACAGCTGGAGCAACTGGTGCGCGGTATCCGCCATGTTTCGCACATGGTGGCGCACAACCTGCGCACGCCGTTGAACCGCGCGTTGCACCGGGTGCAGGCGGCCAAGCTGGCGCCGGAAAGCCTGCGCCCGGCGCTGCTGGACCAGGTGCAGGAGGAGCTGGACCACCTGCAGCGCCTGTTCAGCAAGATGCTGTTGCTGGCCGAGGTGGAGGCCGGGGTGGGGCAGCACAACTTCGAGCCCCTGGATTTGCAGCAGGTCCTGCAGGAGGTGCTGGAGTACTACGAACCGCTGTTCAGTGACCGGCAGGTGGAACTGCAGCTGGCGCTGGAGCCCGGTGGCTGGGTGCTGGGGGACTCGCACCTGCTGGCGAATGCGATGTCCAACCTGCTGGACAACTTCCTGAAATACGGGCTGTCCGCCGAGCAGCGCTGCCTGGAAGTGCACCTGCAGCGCCAGGGCCACGAGGTGCAGTTGCGGCTGCGCGACCATGGTGCCGGTGTGGCACCCGCGATGCTCGAACGCCTGTCCGAGCATTTTGTGCGCGACCCGCAGCACCAGCAGCAGCCGGGGCATGGCCTGGGGCTGGCCAGTGTCAAGGCCATCGTGCGCTTGCACCAGGGGCGCATCGGCTGGCGGCTGGCGCAGCCTGGGCTGGAGACCTGGGTGCGCCTGCCACTGCACCAGCCCTGAACGGCGGCCGGGCCGTCAGGGCCCGAGGAGCTAACCGTTCACTTCCAGTACTGGCACTTGCTTTCGGCCTTGGTGGTCCAGACCTGGTCGGCGGGCAGCTTCTTGACCAGCTTGTAGTAATCCCAGGTGCCTTTGGATTCGGCCGGGGACTTGACTTCCATCAGGTACATGTCGTGGGCGTAGCGGCCATCGGGGCGGATCACGCCTTCGCCAAAGAAGTCCTTGATGGGCTTGCTCTTCCACTCGGCCATGACTTTGTCGGCTTCCAGCGTGCCGGCGCGCTGGGCGGCCTGCAGCCAGGTCATGGTGGCCGAATAGTCGGCGGCCTGGATTTCGCTGGGGCGGCGCTTGGTCTTGGCCATGAACTTGTCGGCGAACTTGCGCGACTCGTCGTTCATGTCCCAGTACCAACTGGTGGTGAACTGCAGGCCTTCGGTGTTCTTCACGCCCAGGCTGTGGATGTCGCTGAAGAAAATCAGCAGGCCAGCCAGCTTCATGCCCTTGGTGACGCCGAATTCGCGGGCCGCCTTGATGGAGTTGATGGTGTCGCCACCGGCATTCGCGAGGCCCAGGATCTGGGCCTTGCTGTTCTGGGCCTGCAGCATGAAGCTGGAGAAGTCGCTGGCGTTCAGCGGCGTCCGGACCGCCCCCACCACCTTGCCGCCATTGGCCTCGACGATCTTGGAGGTGTCGGCTTCCAGCGCATGGCCGAAGGCGTAGTCGGCGGTCAAAAAGAACCAGCTCTTGCCCCCGGCTTCCACCACGGCCTTGCCCGTGCCCTTGGCCAGGGCCACGGTGTCGAAGGCATAGTGCACGGTGTAGGGGCTGCACTGTTCATTGGTCAGTGCCGAGCTGCCGGCGCCGTTGTCCACAAAGATGCGTTTCTTCTCCTGGGCGACCTTGGCCATGGCCAGGGCGGTGGCGCTGTTCGTGCCGCCAAACACCAGGCTGATGTCCTGCTGGTCGATCCATTCGCGGGCCTTGCTGGCGGCGATGTCGGCCTTGTTCTGGTGGTCGGCGGTGAGCAGTTCGATGGGCTTGCCCAGCAGCTTGCCGCCAAAGTCATCGATGGCCATCTGGATGGCGACCGCCCCGTTCTTGCCTTCCACGTCGGCATACAGGCTGGACATGTCGGTGATGAAGCCGATCTTGACGGTGTCGGGCTCTTTGAAGGTCTGGGCCTGGGCAGCGGCAGACCACAGGCCCATGCCGCACAGAGCTAGAACCAGGGGAGAGAGAGCGTGGCGCATTCCGAAAACTCCTTGTGTACCGTGTGACAAAAAGGAGTTCAGATTGCGCCGCCGACGCCATCTTTCCAACTGGGGCAAGCACGGGCGGGGAATGTCCTTGCTTGCCACGCAGGTGGACTTTGTGCTGCGCTCTAGGGCGCTGTGGCGGTGGCCGCGGGGGCGAGGTCGGGGATGGTGGCCGGCTGGGCCACCTCGGGCGCGCGGTTCTGGCGCGCGGCCTTGACCTCCTGGCCCAGGTCGTACACGGCGGTGGCGTAGTAGCTGGACCAGTTGTAGCGCGTGATGGTGTAGAAGTTCTGGGTGCCGACGAGGTAGCTGGGCGCGGCTTCGCCGTTTTTCAACTCGATCAGCGCCAGTGGGCCGTCATGGTCCAGCCCGCCCTGGGGCACCACGCCCAGCTCGACCATCTGGGCCGCCGTGAAGCTGGGGCGGATGTCCGGTGCCAGCAGGGTCGGCAGGTTCAGGCGGTCGGTGTTGAACAGGGCGGGGTACCAGACCGGCTGCCCGCTGACCCAGCCATGGGCCTTGAAGTAGTTGGCCACCGAGCCGATGGCATCGGCCGCGCTGTTGAACAGATCGATGCGGCCATCGCGGTCAAAGTCGACGGCCCACTGGGCCCAGCTGGTGGGCATGAACTGGCCCAGCCCCATGGCCCCGGCGTAGCTGCCGCGCGGCTCCGTGGTCGGCGTGCCAACGTTGTACATCATCACCAGGAACTGCTCCAGCTCACCCTGGAAATAGCGCTGGCGTTCTGCGGCCCGTGGATGCGCCTGCGGGAAATCGAAGGCCAGGGTGGCCAGGCT
Source organism: Comamonas sp. CAH-2 (assembly GCF_009668305.1). Classification (NCBI taxonomy): domain Bacteria; kingdom Pseudomonadati; phylum Pseudomonadota; class Betaproteobacteria; order Burkholderiales; family Comamonadaceae; genus Comamonas; species Comamonas sp. CAH-2. The sequence goes on along the minus strand of NZ_VSWF01000036.1, from coordinate 7,985 downwards.
GTCCAGCACGCGCAGGTTGCCCATGTTGCGGCCGTAAATGGTTTCGACGCCGATGATGCCGACCACCATTTCGGCGGGCACGCCAAACATCGCCTCGGCACGCGCCAGGGTGTCGGCATTCTGGTCCCAGAAGCGCACCCCGGCGTTGATGCGCACCGGGTCGATGAAGCGGCGGCGGTAGTCGCCCCAATCGCGCGCGGTGGTGCTGGTCTTGGGGGCCGGCGTCATCAGGCGCGGCACCTGCGGCAGGAAGCGCGCCTGCGCCAGCTGGGCCTGTATCCATGCCAGGTCCAGGTGCTGGCGCGCGGCCATTTCGCGCGCCCAGAGCTGGGCATCGGCGCGTTGTGCATACGGTGCGCTGGCGGCCGTGCTCTTGGCAGGGGTGTTTTTGGGCGCGCGGGGTGCGCTGTTCTGGGCGTCTGCAGGCAGGTGGGTGGCGCAGCCTGTGACCAGGCCAATCAGGAACAAGGAGGGAAGCAAACGTTTCATGGAGTACGGGGGCTGGGCCAAATCAAAGCGCGGTATGCACGCCGCAGCTGGGCCAGGCTGGGCGTCTGGGGGCCATGCGGTGCATAGCGCCATTGTTCCATCTGCAGCAGCCACTGCTGCAGTGGCTGGGATTCATCCCCCCATTGTGCTTGGGCAGCGGCCGCCAGGGCCTGCAGCCCCCGCGTGTCCGCATGCTCCAGGCCCTGGCGCTGCAACTGCTGGCGGGCCTGCTGCATCAGGCGCAGCCAGGGGTCGGCCACCCAGCGCCGGCGCCAGCGCTGCCAGGCCGCACCGAGGGTGGCGAGGGCCAGCAGGCCGCTGAGCCCGGCCGCCAGTTGCGGGATGCTCCAGTCGGTCCAGCCCAGGCGCTGCAGCAGGGCCGACTGGTCGCGCGGGGTGTAATTCAGCACCCAGTCGTTCCAGCGGTGGTTGAGGGCTTCCCAGTTGGCGCGCAGGCGGCGCAGGACGTCGGGGCTGATGACCTGGTCCATGGCGCCACCGAAGGCCGAGGTGGGCGGTGACAGCCGTTGCAGCTGTTCGGTGCGCGAGGGCGCCACGGCCGAGGTGGGGTCGATGCGCAGCCAGCCCTCGTGGGGCAGCCAGACTTCGGTCCAGGCGTGGGCGTCGCTTTGGCGCACGGTCCACAGCCCGTCCACCGGGTTGCGCTCGCCCCCCTGGTAGCCGGTGACGATGCGTGCCGGAATGCCGGCGGCGCGCATCAGCACCGTGAAGGCCGAGGCGATGTGCTCGCAAAAGCCGTTGTGCGTCTCGAACCAGAAGGCGTCGGCCGTGTGCGGGCCGGGCACCACATCGGGCGCCAGCGTGTAGACGTAGCGGCCGCTGCCCAGGTGATTGAGAGCGGCCTGGACGATGGCGGTGTCATCCGTGCCGTGGTCGCGGCGCAGCGTCTGCGCCCATTGCGTGGTGCGGGGGTTCAGGTCAGGCGGCAGCTGCAGGTGCTGGCTGCGCTGGAAGTCCGACAGTTGCTGGCCATAGGCGTAGTGCAGATGGGCCTGGGCGCGGTAGCGCAGCACCTCGGTGAGGGGGCGCGCCGTCAGCCACTGCAGGTCTGCGGTGCGCTGCACCCGGCGCTGGGCGTCCGGGGGCGACAGGGTGGCATCCAGGGTCAGCAGCCAGCGCTGCTGGTGGGCCTCCAGGGTGATTTCATAGTCGATGGCCGTCCCCAGCCCCGAGGCGGCGACCTGGGCCGTCGCCGGCAGCGTATACGGGGCGCCGTCGGCGTCCGCTTGCCAGTTGCGCCCGTCAAAGTGGCTCAGCACCGGCCCCCGGAAGTACAGCAAGCGCTGTGGCGGGGCTTTGCCATCGGGGCTGTCAAAGCGCACGCGCAGGGCCACGCTGTGGTTTTGCGCCAGCTCGGCCACCTGGCCGACGGTCATGTCGTTGGACAGGCCAGTCGTGCCTTTGCTGGCCTGCGTGGGCAGGCCCCACAGCGGTGGCAGGCGCGGGAAGGCCAGGAACAGCACCAGCATCAGGGGCGCGCCCAGCAGCATCAGCAGGCCCGCGGTGCGCACCAGCTTCCGCAGGCTGGGGTAGCCGGACGGCATGTGCGCATTCACCAGGCAGACCAGCAGCCCCCAGACGGCCACCAGCATGGCGAGGGCCATGCTCAGCGACTGGGACTGCAGGAACAGGGTGAGCAGCGTGAAGAAGCCCAGGAAAAAAATCACCATGGCGTCGCGGCGCGCGCGCATCTCCAGGGTCTTGAGCACCAGCAGCAGGATCACCAGGACCACGCCGGCCTCGGGGCCGACGATGGAGCGGAACTGCAGCGCCGTGGCACCCACGGCCAAGGCCAGCAGGGCCGCCAGCAGCCAGGTGCCCGGCAGGCGCTGGCCGCTGTGGGCCAGCCACATGCGCCAGCCCAGCAGCAGTGCCGCCAGCGCGCTGGCCCACGGCGGCAGGTAGGCAACCTGCGGCAGCAGCACCAGGGCCACCACCCCCAGCACCAGCAAGGTGTCGCGGGTCTCGCGCGGCAGGGGAGGGGTGGTGGTGGAATCCATTTTTGATAGCTGCTTGCGTAGGCTGTATGCGCGCTGGAAGGTTATTTGATTCAAAACTCTAATGCGGCGCGGCGGATTTGCCGTCCACGGCCAATGCCGCCAGGCAGGCGTGCAAATGCGGCTCGCCCATGGCTTGGGGCAATTGCTGGCCGCTGGGCAGTCGCAGCCCCCACAGCGCCTGCTGGGCGTGGGCCTGCAGCACCCAGGCGGTGAGGCGGGCGATCTGTGCCTCGGGATCGGTCAGGCCCGTGGCGCGGGCATCCAGCCACAGGCGGTCGGCCTGGGGCGCCGTGCCGCTGCGCACGACCAGGTCGCCGTGGCCCAGGGCCAGGGCCGAGGCGGCTTTCTTCCACACGATGCTGCGCAGGCTGTCGCCGCGCTGGTAGTGGCGCACGTTGTCGGGCTCAATCATGCCGCTGTGCTGCGGCAAGCTGGTGCCGGAGTGGGCGTGGTCCAGGTGCTGGATGGGCGGCGCCGGTGTCTCGGGGCAGGGGTAGACCAGCACCCGGCCATCGGGCTGCCAATAGCTCCACAGGCGGAACACGCCCAGCGGGTAACGGCTTTCCAGCACCACCCGGGGCACGCGGTGCCAGCCGCGCTGGTGCGGCACGCTGCCCAGTTCGACCACCTGTGTGTGGCCGGCGGCCACGTCGGCATGCACCCAGGCCAGCGGGCCTTGCGAGCGGTTGAGCGCCACGGACAGGCCGTGGCGGTGTGGGCCGGCGGCCGGGGCTTGCAGGTGCAGCGGCACGGTGGCGCGTTCGCCCTGGAACACGGGCTGCAGCGACCCCAGGTGCAGTTGCAGGCCCTGCAGGTTGCGGTGGCCCACCCAGACGCTGGCCAGGGCACTGCCGGCTATCAGGAAGGTGAGCAGGTAGCCCAGGTTGAGCTGGAAGTTGATCGACGCGACCAGCAGCACCAGCAGCGTGGCCGCCAGCATGCAGCCGGCAGCGGAGGGCAGCACATAGATGTTGCGGTGCCCCAGGGTGTGCTCGGCACCGGGTACCTGGCCGCGCGTGACCCAGTTGTGCAAGCGCTGTCGCCAGCGGCTGCGGGTGGGGCGCTGTGGCTCGGACATCAGGGCAGGGCGACCGTGTGCAACAGCGCCTGGACCTGCGCGACCGTGCCCCGGCCGGCGCGCGCCACGGCGTGCAGGCGGTGTGCCATGGTGGGCACGAACATGGCCTGCACATCGTCGGGCGATGCGTAGTCGCGGCCGTGCAGCAGGGCATTGGCCTTGGCCGCGCGCAGCAGGGCAATGCCGGCGCGGGGGGACAGGCCCTGAACAAACCACTGCCCGTTGCGCGTGGCATCCACCAGGTCCTGGATGTAGTGCAGCAAGGGCTCGGCCGCGTGGACCTGCAGCACCGCCTGCTGCAGCGCGGCCAGCTCCTCGGGCGTCAGCTGGGGCGGCAATTGGTCGGCGTGGGCGCGGTGGCCGTGGTGGGCCAGCAGTTGCAGCTCCGACGCACGGTCGGGATAGCCCAGGCTGACGCGCATCAAGAAACGGTCCAATTGGCTCTCGGGCAAGGGGTTGGTGCCCAGCTGTTCCTGCGGGTTCTGGGTGGCAATCACGAAAAACGGCGTGGGCAGCGGGTGGGTCCGGCCTTCGATGGAGACCTGTTTTTCCTCCATGGCTTCGAGCAGCGCACTCTGGGTCTTGGGGCTGGCCCGGTTGATTTCATCGGCCAGCAGCACCTGCGCAAACACGGGGCCGGGGTGGAACACGAAGCCTTCGCTGCCCCGGTCGTAGACGGACACCCCGGTCAGGTCGCTGGGCATCAGGTCGGCGGTGAACTGCACGCGGGCAAACTGCAGGCCGAACGCATGGGCCAGGGCATGGGCCAGGGTGGTTTTGCCCACGCCCGGCACATCCTCGATCAGCAGGTGTCCACCGGCCAGCAGGCAGGCCACGCAGTCCTGGACCTGCTGTTTTTTGCCAACGATCACCGTGTTAAGCTGATCCAAAAGAGACCGGATTTTTTGTGATGTCATGCACAGAAGGTATCCGAAAACAATGACAACAGGGGACAAGAAAAGTGGGCAAGACAGGCTATTTTTCTCATCACTCATGCCGACAGCATGAGATGGGGCCAGGGCATCCGGAGTGTCCGCAGCGCCTGGATGCGATCGAGGACCGGTTGCTGATGACCGGGGTGCTGGACGGTCTCGAACGGATCGAGGCACCCGCCGCCGCGCTCAGCGATGTCGAACTGGCCCATGACCGCATGCACGTGGCGGCCCTGCGTGGCCTGACCGACAGGCTGGTCGAAGAGCAGGCCGCCGGCGGCCCCGAATACACCCAGCTGGACACCGACACGTCCATCAACGCCCACACCTTCACTGCCGCGCTGCACGCGGCCGGCGCGGCGGTGGCGGCCACCGATGCGGTGCTGGACGGCGAACTGGAAAACGCCTTTTGCGCCATCCGTCCCCCCGGCCACCACGCCACGCGCGACAAGGCCATGGGCTTTTGCTTCTTCAACAATGTGGCGATTGCCGCCTTGCACGCCCTCCAGCGGCGCAACCTCAAGCGGGTGGCGATTGTGGACTTCGACGTGCACCACGGCAATGGCACGGAAGACATCCTGGCCGGTGACAACCGCGTGCTGATGGTGAGTTTCTTTCAGCACCCCTTCTACCCGTTCAGCGGCGACAAGGAGCCGGCCGCGAACATGCTCAACATCCCGGTGGCGGCCTACACCAAGGGCATGGACATCCGCGAGCTGGTCGAGATGCTGTGGATCCCCCGGCTGGAGGCCTTCAAGCCCGAGATGATCTTCGTCAGCGCCGGTTTCGATGCCCACCGCGACGACGACATGGGACAGCTGGGCCTCACGGAAAACGACTACATCTGGCTGACCGAACGCATCAAGGACATTGCCCGCCGCTTCAGCAAGGGGCGCATCGTCTCCTGCCTGGAGGGGGGCTACATGATGGGGCCGCTGTCACGCAGTGTAGAAGCACACCTGCGTGTGCTGGCCGATGTTTGAGTGGAGGTGGGTATGGATGCAGAGCTGCTGCTGCAAACGCGCGATGCGCGCGGCGTGGTCACGCTGACCTTGAACGATCCGGTGCGCTTCAACGCCCTGGGGGCCCCCATGCTGGAGGCCCTGCAGTCGGCCCTGACGGAGCTGGCCACCGACACCGGCGTGCGCGTGGTGGTGCTGGCCGCCCAAGGCAAGGCCTTTTGTGCCGGGCACAACCTCAAGGACATGGCGGCCCACCCGCAGCTGGACTATTACCAGGACTTGTTCGCGCAATGCTCGCGCATGATGCTGAGCATTGCGCGCCTGCCGGTGCCCGTGATCGCGCGGGTGCAGGGCATGGCCACGGCGGCGGGCTGCCAACTGGTGGCGCAGTGTGATCTGGCGGTGGCCAGCACGCACGCCAGCTTTGCCACCAGTGGCATTCAGTACGGGCTGTTCTGTGCCACGCCCAGCGTGCCCCTGGTGCGCAACATCCCTTTCAAACAGGCGATGGAAATGCTGTTGACGGGCGACTTCTTGGGCGCCGAGACGGCCCAGTCCCGGGGTCTGGTGAACCGCGTGGTGGCCCCCGAGGAGTTGGATGCCGAGGTGGAGAAGCTGGTGCAGGCCATCGTGCAGAAGCCGGCAACGGCGGTGCGCATGGGCAAGGAACTGCTGTACCGCCAGCGTGAACTGGGTCTGCAGGCGGCCTACCAGCTGGCCGGCGAGGTCATGGCCTGCAACATGATGGATGCTGACGCCCAGGAAGGCGCGCAGGCCTTCGCGCAAAAGCGCGTGCCCCACTGGCGCCAGTAGGCCGGGGCATGCCGGGTGGGCCGCAGGCCGGCCACCCCGGCAGACTGCGCCACAATCAGCCCATTCATAGCCGCAGGGTGGTTGCACCATGGACATCGTTGACAAGCTGATTGATGACTTCAACAACTCCAGCGCCTGGCTGGAGTTTTTTATCGTGCTCGGCGGTTTGCTGCTGGCCTACGTCTGCGTGCGCTTCTGGGGCCGCCACCTGAAGCACAAGGGGCGCGCCGCCTCGGTCTGGTTTGGCTCCAATCCGTTGCATGGGGCGATGTTCCCCTTGATGGCGTTGCTGTGGATCTACATCGCGCAAGCCATCATGGTGCAGTACATGCCAGTGTTCTGGCTGCGGATCGCCATCTCGCTGCTGTGCTCGCTGACCGTGATCCGCTTCGTGGCCCGGGTGTTGAGCAAGTCGTTCCCCCAATCCACCGGCATGCGCCTGATCGAGCGGGTGTTCTCGTGGATGGTCTGGGGGCTGGCCGTGCTGCACAGCCTGGGCCTGCTGACGCAGGTGCTGGAAGAGCTGGATGCCGTCCGGCTGACGTTGGGCAAGTCGCAGATCAGCCTGCTGAGTCTGATTGAGGGCGCGCTGTCCACCGGCCTGATGCTGGTGGTGGTCCTGTGGGTGTCCAGCCTGTTCGAGCAGCATGTGATCAACCGCTGGGTCGGTGACCTGTCCATGCGCAAGGTCAGCATGAATGTGACGCGCGGGGTGCTGATCACCGTGGGCCTGCTGCTGGCGCTGTCCTGGGTTGGCATGGACCTGACCACGCTGTCGGTCATGGGCGGCGCGATCGGCGTTGGCCTGGGGTTCGGCATGCAGAAGATCGCTTCCAACTACGTCAGCGGCTTTCTGGTGCTGATTGAGCGGGCCCTGCGGATTGGCGACAACGTCCGCGTCGATGGGTTCGAGGGCCGCATCACCGACATCAAGACCCGCTTCACGGTCATCCAGGCCTTGAATGGCCGCGAATCCATCGTGCCGAATGAAACCCTGATCACCCAGCGGGTGGAGAACCTGACGCAATCCGATCGCCGGTTCAGCCTGTCAACCACGATGGTGGTCGGCATGGACAGCGATGTGGAGCAGGTGCGCCAGGTCCTGCTGGCGGCGGCGACCAGCCAGCCCCGCGTGCTGGCCCAGCCGGGGCCCTCGGTGCAACTGGTGGATTTCCTGGAGCATGGCCTGCAGTTCAGCCTGAACTACTACATCAGTGACCCACAGAACGGACAGGGCAACATCCGCTCCGACGTCAACCTGGCGGTGCTGCAGGGTTTGCGCGCGGCGGGCATCCAGCTGCCAGTGCCACGGCAGGTGCTGGAGTGGTCGGGCGGTGCACCCGGCGCAAAAGACGTCGATGTGGACCCTGAGGCCGTGGACCATCGCGCCTAGGTGAAGACCCTAGGTTGATCAAAAAACGCTGGGGATTTCACAAGCTGCGTGCATAAAATGGAACGATCGTTCTTTTTTATCCGCCCTGCTTGGCAACGTCTTTTTACGGGACTTGCTGCATCGCGGCATAGAATGTTCCAAGTTTACGTTTACGTCAATTCAAACAACTTGCAATCACACTGATCCAAGGAGCAGCAGCATGAAGGTATTGGTTCCAGTCAAGCGCGTGGTGGACTACAACGTCAAAGTCCGCGTGAAGTCCGACGGCACAGGCGTGGACATCGCCAACGTCAAGAT
>NZ_VSWF01000035.1:0-37566 GCF_009668305.1 Comamonas sp. CAH-2 | reverse complement strand
GCCCGACGCCCTCCACACCGCCCGCCCCCCTGGTTTTGCACTACACGGTGCGCAGCTGCCCGCAGGGGCAGGTGCTGGTGGCGGCCACCGGCCAGGGGATTGCGGCCGTGTTGCTGGGCGATGACAAGGCCAGCCTGGTGCAGGAGCTGGCGCAGCGCTATCCGCAGGCGCAGTTGGAGACGGGCGGAACGCCGTTGCACCACTGGAGCGATGAGGTGCTGGCGCTGCTGGCCCACCCCGCGCAGGCGCACCGCCTGCCGCTGGACGTGGTCGGCGGCACGGACTTTCAGCGCCGGGTCTGGGCGGCGCTGCAGCGCATTCCCGGCGGGCAGACCTGCACCTACACCCAGCTGGCCCAGGCGTTGGGTCAACCGCGGGCCGTGCGCGCCGTGGCCAGTGCCTGCGCGGCCAACCCGGTGGCGGTGCTGGTGCCCTGCCACCGCGTGCTGCGCAGCGACGGAGGCCTGGGCGGCTACCGCTGGGGTTTGGCGCGCAAGCAGCAATTGCTGGCGCAGGAAGCGGTTTGAAACAAGGAGCGGCCGGCGCTGAATGGCAGGGCGTTTCAGACAGAAAACACCACCAAAGCCTTGAAGCGGCTGCGCTATCCGCTACAGAAAATGAGGACTCAGCCCGCTGCTGCGATGTCCAGCCCCGGCAGCGTCGGCTGGGTTTGCTGCTGCGCGCTGCGCTGCAGTAGGGCCGCCACGTGGGCCCGTTGGCAACTTTGCAGGCTGCACAGCAGGGCGTGGTGTGGATCGGGAATGTGCCAGTGCCGCTGCAAATCGCTTTGCATGCGCAGCAGCAGGTGGGCCGTCATCTCGGCATCGGCCAGCGCGCGGTGGGCCTTGTCGGCCGGCGGCAGCTGCAGGTGGCGAACGATGCGGCCCAGCGAGTGGCTGGGCGCCTCGGGGTAGAGGCGCCGCGACAGCAGCACGGTGCAGGCAAAGGGCTGCGTGGCATCGCAGCCGGCGCGCTGCAGCTCATCCACCCAGAACTTGCGGTCGAAGGCCGCGTTGTGCGCCACCAGTGGCGTGCTGCCCACAAAAGCGGCGGCCTCGCGCATGACAGCGTCGGCCGGCGGCGCGGCGCGCAGCATGGCGCTGCTGATGCCGGTGAGCTGGGTGATGTTCCACGGCATGCTCTGCCCGGCATCCATCAGGCTCTGGAAACGGTCGACGATGCGCCCGCCCTCCACCAGCACGATGCCGACCTCGGCCGCGCGCGCGCCGTGGGCGGGGCTCATGCCCGTGGTTTCAAAGTCCAGGATGGCAATGCGTTGTTGCATGGTTTTTGATAGCTGTCTGCGCTGGTCCAGTCAGCGTTTTAGCCCGATTGTGTGCCCAAAGTGCGCAGCACGGCACGCACGGGTGAGGCCTCGGCCTCCATCAGCTTCAGGGGCAGGGCGATGAGCTCGTAGTCGCCCTCGGGCACGGCGTCCAGCACCAGGTTTTCCAGCACGCGCAACTGGCGCGTGCGTGCCACCTGGTGGCTGTGCAGCGCGTGGCTGTCGGCCGGGTCGATGCTGGCAGTGTCGATGCCGATCAGGCGCAGCTCCAGGTCCGCCAAGCGCGCCAGCACCTCGGGGGCGATGCCGCTGAGCTGGGGGTCCCAGTCCTGCGGCGCCTGCCGGTAGGTGCGCACCAGCAGGCGCGGTGGCAGGTCGGGCGTGATGGCGTGGGCCAGGTGCTGCCATTGCACCTGCGGCCCGCAGCCGATGGCATGCACCACGCGGCAGGTCCCCAGGTAGGGCGCCAGGTCCAGCGCGCCGGCGGCGGCGCCCTGGGCGTCGTAATGCAGCGGCGCATCGGCGTGCGTGCCCACGTGCGGCGACAGGCTGAGGGTGCTGAGGTTGACCACGCTGCCCTCGGCCATGCTGGCGCTCCAGCGTTGCTGGTAGGGCGCATCCCCCGGGTAGACGGGGCTGGCGCGGTGCACGGGGGCGGAAATGTCCCAGATGGACGGGGCGTTGGTGGTGGGCATGGTGCGGGCGGCTAGGGGGCTATTGCACCACAGCTGGGCCGTGGGGCGCCTGGCACGGCCCACAGGCACTTGCCCCTTGAGGGTAGTGGGGTCACGGGGCGGCCGGCATGCCGTGGTGGTGGCCGGTGCAGGCCCTGGGCAGGTGCCAGCTCAGCGCGACCCGCGGGCCACGGCCAGCAGCAGGCCCAGGCCGACCAGCAGTCCGCCAAAGGCCCGGTCGATCCAGTGGCGCACGGCCAGCAGCCGCGCCCGCACTGCGCCGGCCGAAAAGCACAGCGCCACCAGGCTGAACCACGCCGCATGGGCCAGCGCAATGAAGGCACCATAGCCGATCTGCACCGCCAGCGGCGTGTCCGGCTGCACCACCTGCATGAACAGGCTGACGATGAACACGGTGGTCTTGGGGTTTAGCACATTCGTCAGAAAGCCCGTGCGCAGCGCCGCGGCATCCGACAGTGCCGCGGCGGCGTGGTCGGCCTGCGGGGTGCTGGCGCGGGTGCGCAGCATCTTCACGCCCAGGTAGATCAGGTAGGCGGCGCCGACCAGCTTGAGCACCTGGAACAGCGCCATGGACTGCTGGATCAGCAGCCCCACGCCGACCAGGGTGTAGGTGACGTGGACCAGCACGCCCAGGGCGATGCCCAGCGCCGTTCCCACCCCGGCGCGGCGCGACAGCAGCAGGCTGTTGCGCGTGACCATGGCGAAATCCGGGCCGGGGCTGATGACGGCCAGCAAGGTGATGGTGATGACAGCTATCCATTCGGTCATGCTCTATCCTGTGAATCAATGTGAATGGCCTGCATGCTAAAAGGCTGACACGGGATGGCATAACGATGATTTCTGACAAAGATGGTGAATTGGAATCACCAATAAACAGCGACCGCCTGCCCTCGCTACTGGCGCTGCGCTGCTTCGAGGCGGCGGCGCGCCTGGAGCACTTCAGTCGCGCCGCTGACGAGCTGCACCTGACGCATGGCGCCGTCAGCCGGGCCGTGCGCCTGCTGGAGGAGGAACTGGGCGTGGCCCTGTTCGAGCGCCGCAGCCGGCGCGTCTACCTCACCGATGCGGGGCGCACCCTGGCGCGGGCCGTGGGCCAGGGGCTGGATCTGATGCGCCAGGCGGTGGCGGAGCTGCGCGCCAGCGCCCGCCAGCAGCGGCGCTGGGTGCTGTCGTGCGAGCCGACCCTGCTGATGCGCTGGCTGATTCCGCGCTGGCCGGACTTCCAGGCCCGGCACCCGGGGGTGGAGGTGCACCTGGTCGCCGGGGGCGGGCCGTTTGCTTTTGGCAGTGGCATGGATCTGGCCATTCGCCGCAACGATTTCCCCTGGCCGCCCGGCTGCCATGCCGCGCCCCTGTTTGCGGAGCAGGTCGGGCCGGTCTGCCGCCCGGACAAGGTGGCGGCCTGGTTTGGCGTGGCACCGGCACAGGCGGGGTGCCCACCCGGTGTCCCCTGCCTGCATACGCGCACGCGGCCCGGGGCCTGGGCGCAGTGGGCCGCGGCGGCCGGCCAGCCCCTGCCCGAGGGCGCGGGGCAGACCTTCGAGCATTTCTACTTCAGCCTGCAGGCGGCGGTGGCGGGGCTGGGGGTGGCCATCGGCCCCTGGCACATGGTGCGCGACGACCTGAACAGCGGGGTGCTGGCGGCGCCGCTGGGCTTTGTCGAAGACGGATCGCGCTACTGCCTGCTGGCGCCGCAGCCCATCCAGCCTGGCAGCCTGCAGGCCGACCTGCTGGCGTGGTTGCGGGCCCAGGCCTAGCGCAGTGCAGCCCTTGGCTGTCGCAGCGGCGTGGCCGTCCGGGCGGCCGAGTGACTGTGCCCAGTGCCGCGCAGCGGGTGGGGGTGACGGCTTCAGCGGCGGTGCAGGCGCCAGTAGACCAGGGTCAGCACCAGCAGCCAGGGCAGGCCGAAGACCAGGGTCAGGCGGAAGGCGGGCGTGAACAAAGTGGTCAACAGCACGGCGCCCATCAGGGTGGCGCCCAGCAGCGTCAGCCAGGGGAAGCCCCACATGCGGAACGGCACGCGGTCGGCGCCTTCGCGGTCGCGGCGGCGGCGGAAGGCCAGGTGGGTGACGAACACCATGAACCACGCAAACATGGCGCCGAACATGGCGATCGACATCATCCACATGAAGGATTGCTCGGGCCAGAAGGCGTTGATCACCATGGCCACGGCGGCGCCCAGGCTGGACACCAGGATGGCGGCCACGGGCACGCCGCTGGCGTTGGTCTGGCCGAAGCGGGCGGGCGCATGACCGGCGCGCGCCAGGCTGAACATCATGCGCGAGGTGGTGTAGAGCTGGCTGTTCATGGCCGACAGGGCGGCCACCAGCACCACGAAGTTCAGCACCCCGGCGGCGTAGGGGATGTCGATGATCTCCATCACGCGCACAAACGGGCTGGTCTGGGTGGCGGCTTCGGTCCAGGGCACGATGGCCAGCATCAGCGCCAGGGTCAGCAGGTAGAACAGCACCAGGCGCAGCACGGTGGTCTTCATGGCGCGCTGCACGGCCTGCTGGGGGTGCTGGGCCTCGCCGGCGGCCACGGCAATCGCTTCCACGCCCAGGTAGCTGAACATGGCCACGATCACGCCCAGCCACATGCCCCACAGGCCCTTGGCCCAGAAGCCGCCGCCCAGTTGGTAGTTCTCCAGCCCGATGCCCGGAATCCGCGCCCCGAAGACCACGTAGCTGCCGATCAGCACAAAGGCCACGATGGCGGCGACCTTGATGGCCGAGAACAGGTACTCGGCCGCACCATAGACCTTCACGCTGCGCAGGTTGATGCCGATCAGCAGGGCCGAGAACACGCCCACCCAGATCCACTGCGGCACCTGCGGGAACCAGTAGGCCATGTAGATGCCGACGGCGGTGACCTCCATGCCCACGGCCAGCACCAGCGCGGCCCAGTAGGCATAGCGCACCACAAAGCCGGCCAGCGGGCCCAGGTAGTACTCGGCATAGGCGCCGAACGAGCCCGAGGTGGGGTGGGCCACCGTCATCTCGCCCAGGCAGCCGATCAGCAGCAGGGCGATGAAGGCGCCGATGGCATAGCTGACCAGCACGGCCGGGCCGGCAAAGCCGATGGCGAAGGCGCTGCCCATGAACAGACCGGTGCCCACGGCGCCACCGATGGCGATCATCACCATCTGCGCGCTGGTCAGGTGTTGTTGCAAGCCGGTTTCGCGGCGTTGGATGTCGTGGAAATCGGCCATGCGCCAGCTCCGTCCTGTGTTCAAGCAAAGCCTGCAAGTATCGGCGTTATCGCGCCTGGCGATGGTGCTGCTCGCGGATTTCCGCAGTAGGCACTGGGGTGGGTCAATGCGCCTGGGGTTGGGCGTAGCGCCCTGGCGTCAGCGCGTGGTGGGCCTTGAAGCTGCGCTGCAGGTGGGCCTGGTCGGCAAAGCCCATGGCGTGGGCGGCGTCGGCCAGTGCCACGCCCTGGGCCAGCAGGTGGCGCGCGCCGTTCAGGCGCAGGTTCAAGCGGTAGGCGCCGGGCGTCACCCCGGTGGCGGCCTTGAAGTGGCGGATGAAACGCGAGGGGCTCATCCCACCGGCAACGGCCAGGTCCTGCACGCTGGGGGCCGCGTCCGGGTGCTGGTGCAGGCACTGCAGGGCCTGTTGCACTGCCGGTTCCCCCATCGCTGGCGCTGGGCTGGGGCGGGCATGGCACAGCTGGTCGGCGTGCAGCCATTCCCGCAACTGCGCGGTCCAGCCCGCGGCGTCGCCTGTGACCAGGGCCTGGCACAGCCGCTGCAAGGTGGCGGTGCTGGCGGCGCTGCGCAGGTGGCGTTGCACAAACTGCAGGCCGTCCACACCCAGTTGGTCGTGCAGCCACCCGGCCTGCACATACAGCATGCGGTAGGACCAGCGCGTGGGCTGCGCCGGGTTGCAGGCGTGCCAGATGCCGGGCTCGATCAGCACCACATCCCCCGGGGCCAGGGCCTGTGGTCCCTGCGGGTGCTGGAACAGGGCCGTGCCGGCGTCGACCAGGCCGAACGAATACTCGGCATGCATGTGCAGCCGGTAGCAGTGGGGCGACTGGCGGCTGGTCCGCAGTTCGGCCCAGGGCAGGGCCGGGTGGCGGTGGAACTGGTGCACGGGCGCGGTCATGGGAGCCATCATGCCAGCATGCCCAGCACGCTGACCACCAGCAGCGCCGCCAGCGCGCGGTGCAGCCATTGCTGGCGTTGCGGCGTGCGCAGCCACTGCGTGAGCACGCGGCCCAGCACCGCCCAGCAGCCCACGCCCACGAGGCAGGCGAGCAGGGAGATGGCGCACAGGGCCAGCAGGGCGCCGGGGCTGGACTCCGACGCGGGCAGGGCGAACACGCCGACGGCCGACAGGGCAAACAGCCAGGCCTTGGGGTTGAGGGTCTGGATCGCGACCCCCTGGACAAAGGACGGCCACAGCGCGGGGGCATGGTGCCCCGCGGCAGGGCCGGGGTGGTCGGCCGGTGCCCGCGCCAGCTTCCAGGCCAGGCACAGCAGGTAGGCGGCGCACAGGGCTTGGGCGGTGCCGGCCCAGCGTGGCAGCGCCTGTGTCAGCTGGCTGGCAAACAGGCCCATGCCCGCGACGATCAGTGCATAGCTGAGGCTGGCGCCCAGCACATACAGCAGCGCCGCCAGGCGCAGGCCCTGGCTGCCGTGGCGCAATGCCAGCACGTTGACCGGTCCGGGGGTGATGGCGCCCACCAGGGCAAAGCTGGCCATGGCCAGCAGCGTGGGCAGCAGGGGGAGGGTGGATAACAGGTTCACAGCCCGGCACTGTGCCGGGATGCCGTGGCAGTGTATTGAACGCAATTGCGCTGGGCGGTGCGTTACAAGTCGCTGGCGTTGTCGCTCAGGGTGCGTTCCATGCACAGCACCGCCACCAGCAAGCCACCGACGATGAGTCCACTGGCAATCAGCATCCACAAGGTGAACATGTCAGCCTCCGCTGGGGAGTGGGCGATGTGGACAGTGTGCGCCTGCCGCGTGTCCCTTGTCTGCGCGTGGCCTGCCTGAGGTGGTGCAGGCCAGGAGATTACATAGTCTTACAGTAATCCGCGCTCCAGCGCTGGCAGGCCATGGCGCAGGCGCACACGGTTGCAGGCGTCGGAGCCGGCGGCGAATTCGCGGCAGGGCGAGGGGCGCCACTCGTAGATGCCGCAGGCGGCCTGCTCCCCGACCTTGCCCGTCAGCGCGGCGCAACGTGGCCGGGCATGGTCGGTGCCGCGCATGCGGCAGGTGAAGTCGGTGACTGCATCGATCAGGCCGCGCGGCACGCGCCCGCCGTTCTCTTCGGATTCGTAGACCGAAAAATCGACACGGAACGAGGCGCAGCAAGCGCCGCAGGACAGGCAGGGGTGGGTCATGGGCGCGTCAGAAGGCCGGGAGCTGCGCATTGTCTCCGGGAAATGCGGTGCCCTACAGGGCGCCGGGGCAATCGGGGCAAAGTCCCTTGGCGGAAGTCTGGTTCATGCCGCGGACTTGGACGGCGGTGGCGCCAGAAAGACAATAAGAATCAAAATCAATTAAAACTCGTATGCACACTTCTTCTTCGGCAGCACCGGCACCGGTGGCTGCATCTGCGCGCCCAGGTGGTTCTGCCGCCCTGGTCAGTCTGGATTCTCTGGCCTTGCGGGTGCCTGCCCGTGTGGTGGACTGGGCCCCTGCCACCACCGAGCACGAGCAAGGCCTGCTGCTGCGCCTGATGGAAATCGGCTTTTTGCCTGGAGAGTCGGTGCGCGTGGTGGCCGCCGGCTTCCCCGGTGCCGATCCCTTGGCCGTGCGCATCGGCCAGGCCACATTTGCCCTGCGTCGCCATGAGGCGTCGATGGTGCTGGTACAGCCGGAGGCCAACGCATGAACGCGCGTGAATCGACGGTGCACCTGGGGCGTGCCGCCACGCCCAGCGAAGCAGCCCCCCTGCGCGCTGCATTGCTGGGCAACCCCAACTGCGGCAAGACCGCCTTGTTCAACCTGCTGACGGGCGCGCGCCAGAAAGTGGCGAACTACGCCGGCGTGACCGTGGAGCGCAAGGAGGGCTGGCTGACCACGCCCGGCAAGCGCCGCGTGCGCCTGCTGGACCTGCCGGGCACCTACAGCCTGGATGCCCACAGCGAGGACGAACGCATCACCCGCGACATCGTCACTGGCGAACATGCCCGCGAGGCCCCGCCCGAGTTGCTGGTCTGCGTGACCGATGCCACCCACCTGCGGCTGAACCTGCGCCTGGTGCTGGAAGCCCGCGCGCTGGGGCTGCCCATGCTGCTGGTGCTGAACATGAGCGACATGGCGCGGCGCCAGGGCCTGCAGATCGACACGGCCCAGCTCAGCGCCCTGCTGGGTGTGCCGGTGGTTGAGAGCGTGGGCGTGCACCAGGCGGGGGCCAGGGACTTGCTGGCCTGGCTGGACAGCGAGGCCGCGCACCGCCTGCCGCCGCCGGTGGCGGACCCCCGCTTTCCCATCGAGGTGGGCCGCAACACGCGCGAGCAGTTGCTGGCCCTGCACCAGCAGGTGGCCCAGATCATGCAGGCGACGGTGCAGGAGCCGGCGCAGCCGACCCAGCTCGATGACCGCATCGATGCCGTCGTGCTGCATCCGCTGTGGGGCACGCTGCTGCTGCTGGTGACCCTGTTCCTGATCTTCCAGGCCGTGTTCAGCTGGGCCGAACCCCTGATGGACGGCATCGAAGGCAGCGTGGCCTTTGCGGGCGAGTGGTTGTCGGGTGCCATGCCGGAAGGGGTGCTGCGCAGCCTGCTGGTGGATGGCGTGATTGCTGGCACGGGCTCGGTGCTGGTGTTCCTGCCGCAGATCCTGATTCTGTTCTTCTTCATCCTGGTGCTCGAGGACTCGGGCTACCTGCCGCGCGCGGCGTTCCTGCTGGACCGCATCATGGGCACGGTGGGGCTGTCCGGGCGCTCCTTCATCCCCTTGCTGTCCAGCTTTGCGTGTGCGGTGCCGGGCATCATGGCCACGCGCTCCATCCCCAGCTGGCGCGACCGCCTGCTGACCATCATGATCGCGCCGCTGATGACTTGCTCGGCGCGCCTGCCGGTGTATGCGCTGCTGATTGCGGCCTTCATCCCGGACCAGACGGTGGCCGGCGTGTTCAACCTGCAGGGGCTGGTGCTGTTTGCGCTGTACATCGGCGGCATCCTCAGCGCCATGGCCGTGGCCTGGGTGGCCAAGCTGGGACGCAGCAACCTGGCCCGCACCCCGCTGCTGATGGAGCTGCCGGCCTACCGCTGGCCCAGCGTGCGCAGCCTGGTCATCGGCCTGTACGAGCGCGCCATGATCTTCCTGCGCCGCGTGGGCGGCATCATCCTGACGGTCAGCATCGTGCTGTGGTTCCTGGCCAGCTACCCCGGGGCGCCCGAGGGCATCACCGAAGGGGCGATCCGCTACAGCTACGCCGGTCAGATCGGCCACTTGCTGGAGATGGTGCTGTCGCCCATCGGCTTCAACTGGCAGATTGCAATCGCCCTGGTGCCGGCCATGGCGGCGCGGGAAGTCGCGGTCAGCGCCCTGGGCACGGTCTATGCCCTGTCGGCCACCGGCGATGATGTGGCCGAACAGCTGGGCACGCTGATTGCACACAGCTGGTCGCTGGCCACGGCCCTGTCGGTGCTGGTGTGGTTCGTGTTTGCGCCGCACTGCATTTCCACGCTGGCCATGGTCAAGCGCGAGACCAATGGCTGGCGCTACCCGCTGATCATGGCGGGCTATCTGTTCGGTCTGGCCTATCTGGCCAGTTTTGTGACCTACCGCATCGCCGTGGCGCTGGGTTGGGGTTGAACGAAAGGAACGCGGGTATGTGGCAAGAATGGATCGTGGGCGTGGTCGTGGCGTTGGCCGCGGTGTCCCTGCTGTGGCGTTACCTGCCGCGGCGCTGGCGCCAGCATGCCGGGCGCTGGGTGCCAGCCCTGGCCCCGGTGGCCAGCAAGTCGGCGGGCTGCGGGGGGTGCAGCGGCTGCGAGGGGGCGCGTTGTGCCCCGGCGGTGAAAAAGCCCTGAGGCAGGCGCCGGCCAGTGGCCGGCGCTGACCTGCCCAGCCCACCGAAGGCCTGGGGTGCTGTCAGCGCCCCAGGCCTTGCTTGTTTCTGCATGGCGCAGTCTGGGCGCTGGTGGCTCAGACCGCTTCCTGCCAGCGTGTGATCTCGTCCTCGGTCAGGGGCGGCAGGTCGAACTTGGCGCGGGTGTCGTGGCAGCCATACGAGGCGAACGGAAAGTCCCGGCAGGGGCGCGAGCGCTGTTCGTAGATGGTGCAGCCGATGCAGTCGTTGCCCAGGTCCCCCAGGGCCACGCAGCGCACGGGGTGGCGTTCCGTGCCGTTCATGCGGGCGCGGTTGCCGTTCACTTCGTGGGCCAGGTGGTCGGGCACGGTGCCGCCCATGGATTGCAGCTCGTAGATGGAAAACTCGACGCGGTAGTTCTGGCAGCAGACGCCGCACTTCAGGCAGGGGTGGATGGCTTCGGACATGGTGGGGAAGCGGGGGCTCGGGGTGTTCTTCGATAGGCAGGCAATGGGCAAGGGCGCACGGCACGGGGTGCCCCTGCGCAGGCGGGCGGTGTGGCGGCAAGCAAGACACAGGCCCGCCCACGGCAGGCGCAAGGCGTGCAGTGTGCGAAATGGGCAACGAGGCCCTAGGTGTGACCGAGGAGGTAGCGCGGCGTCTTCAGCAGGTGGCTGCAGGCGATGGCGTGCAGGGCACTGCGGCGGCGGGACATGCGGCGCAGATCCAGGCTGCGGCTGCCGCTGACGGAGCAGGAGAAAGGTTGTTGCGCCCGCAGCCGCATCACGGTGCTGCGGGGCTTGAATAAAAAAAGAGCTGCCAGCGCTGATCCTGCTTGGCTTTTCACGCGAAAGATGTGTGAAAGCTTTTGCAGGCGCGCGCAAGCAGCTCCTGTTTTGGTGAGTGGCGTGCAGAACCTGTTCAGAGCGTGCATCACTTCACTCACCGGGTGGGCCATGGGCGTGGGGCGTCAGCCGGGCTGCTGGCCCAGCAGCAGGTACTCCATGAGCGCCTTTTGCACGTGCATGCGGTTTTCGGCCTCATCCCAGACCACGGACTGCGGGCCGTCGATGACGTCGGCTTCCACCTCTTCGCCGCGGTGGGCGGGCAGGCAGTGCATGAACAGGGCTTGCGGCTGGGCGGCGGCCATCATCTCGGCATCCACGCACCAGTCGGCAAAGGCCTTGCGGCGCTCCTCGTTCTCGGCCTCGTAGCCCATGCTGGTCCACACGTCGGTGGTGACCAGGTCGGCGCCCTGGCAGGCGGCAAGCGGATCCTTGAACACCTTGTAGCAGCCTGGGTTGACGGGCTTGCCGTTGAAGGCCAGCTGCTCGTCCACCTCGTAGCCACCGGGCGTACTGACATGGACGGTGAAGCCCAGCAGGTCGGCCGCCTGCAGCCAGGTGTTGGCCATGTTGTTGCCATCGCCCACCCAGGCCACCACCTTGCCCTGGATGGGGCCGCGGTGCTCGATGAAGGTGAAGATGTCAGCCAGGATCTGGCAGGGGTGGAACTCGTTGGTCAGGCCGTTGATCACGGGCACGCGCGAGTGGGCCGCGAAGCGCTCGATCTTGTCCTGGCCGAAGGTGCGGATCATCACCAGGTCGGTCATGCGGCTGATGACGCGGGCGCTGTCCTCAATCGGTTCGGCGCGGCCCAGCTGGCTGTCGCCCGTGGTCAGGTGGACCACGGAGCCGCCCAGCTGGTACATGCCGGCCTCGAAGCTGACGCGCGTGCGCGTGCTGGCCTTCTCGAAGATCATGGCCAGCGTGCGGTCGCTGAGCGTGTGGTGCTTTTCGTAGTTCTTGAACTTCTTCTTGATCAGCGCCGCGCGCGCCAGCAGGTAGGCGTACTCGTCGGCGGTGAAGTCACTGAATTGCAGGTAATGCTTCATGCGGGATTCCTTGGGTTCAGGCGGCCAGCAGGGCTTGGACCAGGGGCTTGAGCTTGGTGACGATCTCGTCGGCCTCGGCCTGGCTCAGGATCAGCGGCGGCACGATGCGGATCACGGTGTCCGAGGTCACGCTGATCAGCAGGCCGGCTTCGGCCGCTTCGCCGATCAGCTGGCCGCAGGGCTTGGTCAGCTCCACGCCAATCATCAGGCCCTGGCCGCGCACTTCGACAAAGCCTTCCAGGCTGCTCAGGGCGGCGTGCAGCTGGGCCTTCAGGTAGTTCCCCACCTCGGTGGCGTGGGCCAGCAGGCCGTCCTCTTCCATGATGCGGATGGTTTCCACACCGGCGCGCATGGCCAGCGGGTTGCCGCCGAAGGTGGAGCCGTGGTTGCCCGCCTTGAGCACTTCGGCCGCCTTGTTGTGCGCCACCACGGCGCCGATCGGCACGCCCGAGCCCAGGCCCTTGGCCAGGGTCATCACGTCCGGCACGATGCCGGCCCACTGGTGGGCAAACCACTTGCCGGTGCGGCCCATGCCGGCCTGCACCTCGTCCATGATCAGCAGCCAGCCCTTGGCATCGCACAGCGCGCGCACCTGCTTCAGGTACTCGGCGCGCATGGGGTGCAGGCCGCCTTCGCCCTGGATGGGCTCCATCATCACGGCGACGATGTTGGGATTGCCTTCGGTGGCTTCCACCAGCGCCTGGTAGTCGTTGGGGGCCACGCGGGTGAAGCCCTCCAGCAGCGCGCCAAAGCCATTGCGCACCTTGGGGTTGGCCGTGGCGGACATGGTGGCGATGGAGCGGCCGTGGAAGGCGTGGTCATAGACCACGATCTCGGGCTTGGCAATGCCCTGGTCCACGCCGTACTTGCGGGCGATCTTGATCGCGGCCTCGTTGGCTTCCAGGCCGGTGCTGCAGAAGAACACATTGGTCATGCCCGCGCGGTCGGTCAGCAGCTTGGCCAGGGTTTCTTGGCCGGGCACGTGGTAGTAGTTGCTGGTGTGGATCAGCTTGGCGATCTGGTCCTGCAGGGCCGGTACCAGCTTGGGGTGGTTGTGGCCCAGGGTGTTGACGGCGATGCCGCCCAGTGCGTCCAGGTATTCCTTGCCGTTCACATCCCACACGCGGCAGCCTCGGCCTCGCTCCAGCGCGATGGGTACGCGGCCGTAGGTGGGCATAACGTGGGGCGAGGCAGCCTCAATGTGAGCGGTCATGAATACATCTCCTGACATGGCAGTCGTGGCACAACTTTTGCGAGCTTTCGCAAAAGACAAACGTCGATTCTAGGGCCCTGCAAGTAGTACCGCGTGGACTGTTTCCATATTTGGAAAACTGCAGGGTTGGCAATTCCGTACGTCACGCCCATGTCTTGTATAAGAGTTAGAATCGCACCGTCGGTGTTCAGGCGGTGATCCCGTGGCGCACCTTTTCTTACGCAGATGTATTTTGATGGTTTCCCCAAGCTCCAAAGAATTGTTCATCCAAGGCCTGACCTTGGAGGGAAAAACCTTTCGTCCCAGTGACTGGGCCGAGCGTTTGGCGGGGGTGATGAGCCAGTTTCGTCCCGGTGGCGCCCAGCGCGGCAGTCACCTGGGCTATTCGCCATGGTGCACCCCCACCACCATGAATGGCGTCAAGTGCATCGTCGTCCACCGCGACCTGCAGGCCCATGAGCCCATGGCCTGGGATTTCGTGCTGAATTTCGCCCGCGACAACCACCTGCAGGTGGTCGAGGCCTGTCTGATCCCCGACGAGGCGCCAGGTCGCAAGGGCTGATCGTGGTTGGAGGGGGGTGGCCCCGTGCATATGAAGGCTTCCGAAGGGAAGCTTTTTTGTTTCTGAGGCCAGTGGGCGGCCTCAAAGCCCTGGCGGTGCGCTGCCCAGCAGGCGGGCCTGGCGCCAGTGGCCCCAGCGGTAGTAGGCCAGGGACAGCAACAGGGAAGCCAGGGCGCTGAGCGGGAAGCTCCACCACAGCGCCTCCAGCCCCCACAGCGGCTGCAGCCCCCAGGCTAGGGGCAGGCGTACGCCCCACAGGGCCACGGCCAGGATGGCCAGCGGCACCAGCACCGCACCCGTGGCGCGCACCACGCCGGCCAGCACGCCGCTGATGCCCAGCAGCACGAACGAGCCCAGCACGATGCGGTTGAGGTGGCGTGCCGGCTCCAGGGCGGCGCTGCCCTCGGGAAGGAACAGGGTCAGCACCGGGCGGTCAAAGGCCAGGACCAGGGCCACGCAGGCCCCGGTCAGCAGTAGGTGGCAGGCAATCCCGGCACGCGCAGTGCGCGCCACGCGCGGCCAGTGGCCGGCGCCCACGTTTTGCGCGGCGATGGTGGTGCAGGCCGAGGCCACGGCAATCGCCGGCATCTGCACATAGGTCCACAACTGCAGGGCCGCGCTGTAGGCGGCGGAGGCCTGTGCTCCGTGGGCGTTGACCAGGCTCAGCATCAGCACCAGGGACAGCGCCACCAGCAGCATCTGCAGGCCCATGGGCAGGCCCTTGGTGACCAGGCAACGCACCAGCGCGGGATCGGGCAGCAGGCGGTGGCCCAGGCGCCAGCCATGCCACAGCGGCACGCGCCGCCAGCGCAGCCAGGCCAGCAGCCCTGCCATGCCCAGGCTGTTCGCCACCAGGGTGGCCAGGGCCGAACCGGCCATGCCCCAGGCAGGCAGCGGGCCGGCACCGAAGATGAACAGGGGATTGAGCGCAGCATCGCCCAGGGCCACGGCCAGCAGGGCGATGAAGGGCGTGCGGCTGTCCCCTGTGCCGCGCAGCACGGCGGCGACAAAGATCAGCAGCAGCATGGGGGGCAGCGCCAGAAAGAGCACCCGCAGGTAGTCCACGGCCAGGGCGGTGGTGGCGGGCTCGGCGCCCATGGCGCGCAGCAGCGGGGCTGCCAGCGGCCAGCCCAGGGCGGCCATCAGCAGGGCTGCGCCCAGAAACAGGCTGGCGCTGGTGCCCGTGGTGCGCCGCGCCAGCGCCCAGTCGCCCGCGCCCACGGCCTGGGCGACCAGCAGGTTGGTGGCCTGGCTGATGCCGAAGACCAGGGCAATCAGCACGAACAGCAGGTTGTTGGCGTGCACCGCCGCCGACAGTGCGGCTTCGCCCAGGTGGCGACCGATCCAGAAGGCGTTGACCGAGGTGTTGAGCGACTGCAGCACATAGCCGCCCCACAGGGGCAGGGCAAAACGCAGCAGGGCGCGGCCGATCGGGCCGTGGGTCAGCAGGCGGGACATGGCAAAGCGGGAAGCCGGTGGCGTCCGTCACCCCAAGAAAAAACCCCGCGCGACAGCGGTCGGCGGGGTGGCACCGGCAGGGCCGGTGTGTGGGGTGGCGGCAATCAGAGTGCCTGCATTTCCTTGTTCAGCTGCGTGGGGTGCTGGGCAGCAGCCGGAGCGGCAGGGGCCGCCGCTGGTGCCTCTGCCTTCTGGCCCACGGTCAGTGGCACGTCCAGGTAGGGCAGCTTCAGGGCCGAGCTGGTCATGCGGCGGATCTCGTTGGTGTAGGCCGCGTCTTCGTTGATCTTGCGGCCATACGAGGGCACGATCTGCTGGATGTGGGCCTTCCACTCGGCGCTGGCCATCTGCTCGGGGAAGGACTTCTTGAGCAGGTTCAGCATGATGTGGGGGGCGGTCGAGGCACCGGGCGAAGCACCCAGCAGGGCGGCGATGCTGCCGTCTTCGGAGCCCACGATCTCGGTGCCGAACTGCAGCACGGCGCCCTTTTCGGGGTCACGCTTGATGATCTGCACGCGCTGGCCGGCGGTGATCAGCTTCCAGTCCTCGCGCTTGGCGTGCGGGAAGTACTGCTGCAGCACCTGCTGGCGGTCTTCGTCGGTCAGCTCAGCCTGTTGCAGCAGGTACTGCACCAGGTCCAGGTTGTGGATGCCCACGCGCAGCATGCCCATCAGGTTGTCGTGGTTGACCGAGGAGAACAGGTCCCACCAGGAGCCGTTCTTGAGGAATTTGGTCGTGGCCAGGGCGAAGGGGCCAAACAGGACCACGGGCTTGCCGTCGAGCTGGCGGGCATCCAGGTGGGGCACGGACATCGGGGGCGAACCGGTGGAAGCAATCCCATAGGCCTTGACGTCGTGGCGGGTGGTCAGCTCGGGGTTCTCGATGGCCAGGAACTGGCCACCCACGGGGAAGCCGGCGTAGTTCTTGGACTCAGGGATGCCCGAGGCCTGCAGCAGTTTGAGCGCGGCGCCACCGGCACCCACGAACACGAACTTGGCCTTGACGGTTTTTTCCTGGCGATTGTTGGCCAGGTCGGCCACGGTCACGTTCCAGGTCTTGTCGGCGTTCTGGCGCAAGGCGGTCACTTCGCTTTGCAGGTGCAGCTGGAAGTTGTCCGTCTTCTGCAGCGAGGCCATCAACTGCTGGGTCCAGGCGCCGTGGTTCACGTCGGTGCCCAAGGGCATGTAGGTGGCGGCGATCTTCTGGGCCGGGTCACGGCCTTCGATCATCAGCGGGGCCCACTGCTTGATCTTGGCGTGGTCCTCGGAATACTCCATGCCATAGAACAGGGGGTGCTGCACCATGGCTTGCTGGCGCTTCTTCAGGAATTCGATGTTGTCGTCACCCCAGACAAAGCTCATGTGGGCTGTGGGGTTCACGAAGGTCTCGGGCGACTGCAGGTGGCCGCGGCCGACCTGGTGGGCCCAGAACTGGCGCGTCACCTCAAACTGTTCGGCAATGCCCACGGCACGCTTGGTCTCCACGCTGCCGTCGGGCAACTGGGGGGTGTAGTTCAGTTCGGCAAAACCCGAGTGGCCGGTGCCGGCGTTGTTCCAGCCGTTCGAGCTTTCCAGGGCAACGCCGTCCAGGCGCTCGAAGACCTCGATTTTCCAGTTGGGTTGCAGCTCCTGCAGGTAGGTGGCCAGCGTGGCGCTCATGGCGCCGGCACCCACCATCACCACATCGACGGGTTGCTCGTTCTCGGGCTTGGGCACTGAGCGGGGGAACAGCGGCCAGGATAAAAACAACAGTGCGGCCAGGACCAGGGTCGAGACGAACCCCAGTCCTATTTGGATGGATCTTTTCATGATTTTTAGAGGCTGAGCGACTAAAAAAGCCTGCGCACAGGGGGCAGGCTTTGGCGATGGGAGAGAAGGCGTGCTGCTATAGGTCCTATAGAAGACACAAGACTTTTCAGCCTCGGATTATCAAGGAATGATCAAAATTTGATGCTAATCAATTAGTACTAGTACCTATGTGGTAAGTCGTTGCGGCGTTGTGCATGGCATGCGTGGTGCAGCCGAGGGGCATGTATCGGGCGCGGAAACAAAAAAACCGCCGTGAGGCGGTTTTTTTGTTTCGCTGGCAGCGCACCCGAAGCAAACGGCGGAAGGCTATGCCTTCCGGGCGATGCCTAAGGTTAATTAGGCGGCAGTGGCCAGGGCCTTGACCTTGGCGGACAGACGGCTCTTGTCGCGAGCGGCCTTGTTCTTGTGGAAGATGCCCTTGTCGGCGATCGAGTCGACCACAGCTTGCATCTTTGCAAACAGTTCGGTGGCCTTCACCTTGTCGCCGGCCAGCACGGCCTTCTCGACATTCTTCACCACGGTGCGGTACTTCGAACGCAGCGAAGTGTTGGCTGCGTTCAGCTTGACGTTCTGGCGTGCGCGCTTGCGGCCGGAGGCCAGGCGGGGGTTCTTTTTGGCTTTGGTTGCCATGATGTATTCCTTGTGTTGTCTGGGGATGATGCCAACGAAGCCCGCGATTATAGCAATGCTTGGGCGCTTGTGCAGGATGGCTGCTTGACCGGAAATGGTGCGCCATATTTCAACTTGGTGCACTTGCGCACCAAGTTGGGTTGAAAGCGGTGTGGCGGGCTGCAGGCCAGCGCCGCGCGGCTGTTGCAAGTTTGTGTGCCCTGCCACACTTTGTCGCGGGTGGGCGTGGCTACACTGGGCGGGTGTCGTTATTCAAAGCCGCCTCCACTGTTTCGTTGCTGACTCTGGCCTCGCGGGTCACGGGTCTGGTCCGTGACCTCATCATGGCCTCCATGTTCGGCGCCAATGCGCTGACCGATGCCTTCAACGTTGCCTTCCGCATTCCCAACCTGTTTCGCCGCCTGTTTGCCGAGGGGGCATTCAGCCAGGCTTTCATTCCGGTGCTGGCAACCACCAAGACCCAGGGTGGGGAGGAGCGCACGCGCGCCCTGGTGGCGAATGTGGCCACGGTGCTGTTCTGGGTGCTGCTGCTGACCTGCGTGGTCGGTGTGGCCGGGGCCCCGGTGCTGGTGTGGCTGCTGGCCAGCGGGCTGGATGGTAGCCACGCGCACGAGGCCGCGGTGCTGATGACGCGCTGGATGTTCCCGTACATCGGCTTCATGTCGCTGGTGGCGCTGTGCGCCGGTGTGCTCAACACCTGGAAGCAGTTTGCCGTGCCGGCGGCCACGCCGGTGTTGCTCAATGTCTGCATGATCGCGGCGGCGGTGCTGCTGGCCCCCTGGCTGGGGCGCCAGGGCCTGGAGCCCATTTATGCCATGGCGGCGGGGGTGATGCTGGGCGGTGTGCTGCAGCTGGCGGTGCAGCTGCCCGTGCTGAAAAAACTGGGCTTGCTGCCACGCATCGGTCTGTCGCCGGCGGCCGTGCGTGCAGCCTGGCGCGATGGTGGGGTGCGCCGCATCCTGGCGCTGATGGCACCGGCCCTGCTGGGGGTGGGTGTGGCCCAGGTCAGCCTGATGATCAATACGCAGATCGCGTCCTACCTCACCCCGGGCAGTGTGACCTGGCTGTTCTATGCCGACCGTTTGATGGAATTTCCCACAGCGCTGCTGGGGGTGGCGCTGGGCGTGGTGCTGACGCCGCAGCTGGCCTCGGCCAAGGCAGCGGGTGATGCGCAGCGCTACTCCGGCATGCTGGATTGGGGCCTGCGCCTGGTGGTGCTGCTGGCGGTGCCATCGGCCGTGGCCCTGCTGACCTTTGCCGAACCGCTGGTGGCCACGCTGTTCCACCGCGGCGCGCTGCAGGGCAGCGATGTGTCGCAGATTGCCGTGGCGCTGATCGGATACGGTGCCGGCCTGCTGGGGCTGGTGGCCATCAAGGTGTTGGCACCGGGCTACTTTGCCAGCCAGGACATGCGCACGCCGGTCAAGATCGCCATGGCGGTGTTGGTGCTGACGCAGATTTTGAATGTGGTGCTGGTGCCATGGCTGGCCCATGCAGGCCTGGCGCTGTCGATCGGTTTGGCAGCGCTGGTGAATGCACTGTGGCTGCTGATCGGGCTGCTGCGCCGTGGCGCCTACCAGCCGGGCCCGGGCTGGGTCAAGTATGGGCTGCAGGTGCTGGCGGCATCCGCCTTGCTGGGGGCCTTTTTGCTGTGGGGCCAAGGGCATTGGAACTGGCAGGCGCTGGGCGCGCACGAGTGGCAGCGCGCGGGCCTGATGGCGCTGATGCTGGGCGGTGCGGGCGTGGTGTACTTCGGGGTGCTGCTGGCGACCGGCTTGCGCGTGCGCACTCTGCTGCGCCGCTGAGGCGGGCGGTGCAACTGCCGTGGGTGAGGCTTTGCAAATCGCGCTAGAGTGCGGCCCATGTCGCTGAACTTTGAAGCCCCCAGTGCCCTGGAGCATTTCCGCTGCCTGGTGCGTGAGGACCTGGACTTGCCGCTGCTGGAGGCCGCGGCCAGTCTGGCGCTTGATGCCGAGCCGGCGCTGGACCTGCAGGATGTGCTGTTCCAGGTCGACAGCCTGGCTGCCCGCCTGCGGTCCGCGTTGCCGCAGGGCGCCAGTGCGCTGCAGCGCACCGTGGTGCTGAACGAGTTCTTCTACGACAAGCTGGGCTTTGGTGTGAATGCCAACGACTTTGCCGACCCGGCCAACAGCTTCGTGCACCGCGTGCTGGCCACGCGCAAGGGCATCCCGATCTCCCTGGCCGTGCTGTGGCTGGAGCTGGCCACCGCCATCGGCCTGAAGGCGCAGGGCATTTCCTTCCCCGGGCATTTCCTGATCAAGGTGCACGTGGACGAGGGCCTGATCATCCAGGATCCGTTGACGGGCCGTGGCCTGACCCAGGACGCGCTGCAAGAGCGGCTGGAGCCTTTTCGCGAAGGCTGGGGGCTGGCGCAGGACGAGATGGCGCCGCTGCACCTGTTCCTGGTGCCGGCCAGCGGCCGTGAAATTCTGGAGCGCATGCTGCGCAACCTGCAGACCATCCATGCCCAGGCCGAGGATGCTCCGCAACTGCTGGCAGTGCTGCACCGGCTGATCGTGCTGCGCCCGCAGGAATACAGCCACTACCGGGACCGGGGGCTGGTGCTGGCGCAACTGGGGCAGCGGGACGCGGCCTTGCAGGACCTGCAGACCTATGTGCGCCATGCCCCGGCGCCGCAGGATCTGCCGCTGATCGAGGCGCGCATCGAGCTGTTGCGCGCCGAGCCCTGAGCGCCTGTCGGGCGCATGCGGTTCCACGCCTGGCGCCGCTGGAATAAAAAACAGAGCGCCTAGCGCTCTGTTTTTCTATGTTTCGATGCGAAATCTATGGGAAAGCCGCTGTCAATCAGCGCAGGCTGCTCTTTATTTCAGACCAGCCGTGCGGCTTCCAGTTCCTTCTTCAGGTAGGCGTAGAACAGCGGGGCTGCCACCAGGCCTGCCGGGCCGAAGACCGATTCGGCAATGAACATCACCGACAGCAGCTCCCACACGGCCATGTGGGTGCGCTGGCCGACCACCTTGGCGTTGATCACGTATTCGGCCTTGTGGATCAGGATCAGAAAGCCCAGGCAGACGGCGGCGGCCACGGGCGAGACGGACAGGCCCACCACCGTCAGCACCACGTTGCAAAACAGGTTGCCGACGATGGGGATCAGGCCCGCCACAAAGGTCAGTAGGATCAGCGCCGGCGTATACGGCAGCGCGATCTCGAAGGTGGGCAGGATCAGCAGCAGGAACAGGGCGGTCAGCGTGGTGTTGAACAGTGCAATCCAGAACTGCGCGGCCACGATCTGGCGGAAGGCCTCGCCCAGCAGCATGACGCGGCGCTGCAGCGCCTGCGTCAGCGGTGCCCGGGGCACCAGGCGCGGGCGCACGGCCGCCAGCGCACCGATCAGCAGACCCACATAGGCGTGTAGCAGGCCGCCCAGCCAGGCCTTGCCGGCCGAGGCCAGGGCGCCGGCCTTGGTGGCCAGGTAGGTGGCGATTGTCTGCTGGATCTCGGCCGAGCCCTGGGGCAGCAGGGCCCCCAGGTCATTGGGCAGCTTCTGGCGCAACTCCAGCACGGTGTTGGCCAGGTAGTCCAGCAGCTCCTTGTACTGGTGCGGAATGTCGGTCAGGTAGCCACGCGAATGCGTCAGGGCAATCGCAATCCACAGCAGCGGCCCCAGGATCACCAGGGTGGCGGCCGTCGCCTGCGCCCAGCGGTCCGGGATCGGCCCGGGCGGGCGCCGGTCGATGTGCGCCAGCAGGGTGGACAGGGCACGCGTCAACAAAAAGCCCAGGCATGCGCACAGCAGCCCGGGCAGAAGCTTTTGCCACATGACCAGCAGCAGCGTGCAGGCCATGAGCAGGTAACTGGCGATCATCACACCGCGGGACGGCGTTACGGGGGACTGACAAACGGTCGGAAGTTGGTGCTGGTTCCCCATGGATGATCGCTCTGGATGAAAGACTACTTGACTTGGACGGGTGCGCCTTCTGTGCGTGCCGTAATGTTACCGATCGTGTAGACCGTTTCACCCAGTTCACGCAAAGTTGCTGCCGTGGCCTCGGCCGCCTCGGGCGCCACCACCACCACCATGCCGATGCCGTTGTTGAAGGTGCGGTTCATTTCCACATCGTCAATGCCGGCGGTCTTTTGCAGCCAGGCGAACAGCTCGGTCTGGGGCCAGCTGCCGGCCTGCAGGTCGGCGCCCGTGCCTTCGGGCAGCACGCGGGGGATGTTCTCCAGCAGGCCGCCGCCGGTGATGTGGGCCAGGGCCTTGATGGGGTGCTGGGCCAGGGCCGCCAGCACATTCTTCACGTACAGGCGGGTGGGTTCCATGATGGCGGCCTTGAAGGGCTTGCCGTCCAGGGTGGCGGGCACGGTGCCCTGGCTTTCGGCGCGCTCGATGCACTTGCGCACCAGCGAGAAGCCGTTGGAGTGCACGCCGGCCGAGGCCAGGCCCAGGACCACGTCGCCGGGCTTGACGTTCTGGCCGGTCAGGATCTTGGACTTTTCCACGGCGCCGACGGCAAAGCCGGCCAGGTCGTACTCGCCATCGGGGTACATGCCGGGCATTTCCGCGGTTTCACCGCCGATCAGGGCGCAGCCGGACAGCTCGCAACCCTTGGCAATGCCGCCCACCACGGCCGCGGCCGTGTCCACGTCCAGCTTGCCGCAGGCAAAGTAGTCCAGGAAGAACAGGGGTTCCGCGCCTTGCACCAGCACGTCGTTGACGCTCATGGCCACCAGGTCGATGCCCACGGTGTCGTGCATGTTCCACTCGAAAGCCAGGCGCAGCTTGGTGCCCACGCCGTCGGTGCCGGACACCAGCACGGGTTCCTGGTAGCGCTTGGGCACTTCGAACAAAGCACCAAAGCCGCCAATGCCGGCCATCACGCCTTCGCGCATGGTCTTCTTGGCCAGCGGCTTGATGCGCTCGACCAGTGCGTCGCCTGCGTCGATGTCAACGCCGGCGTCTTTGTAGGAAATGGGGGTGGATGGGGAGGCAGAGGAGCTCATGAGAAGGATCTGTGCAGGGTGTGGTGCCCGATGTGGGGGCAGGAACGCCTATGATTTTAAGTGCAGTCCCTCCGGAATGTCCGCATGCCGCCCCAGGGATGCGGGACATCTGGGGATGTGAGAGCTTGCTGCGCCGGCCTGTGGCACAGTGCGGTCCAGGCGTGCGCTGGGCCTACGCCTGTCAGCGGGGCGGAAGCTGATTAAAATATGTAAACGCGATGCCGGGACCGGCTGGCATGCGGCCGTGGTCTTGCGCATGCAGGGCGTTTCCTGCTCTTTTCCTCCCCCTATGCCTACGTTCCTGCTCCCGATGGCTGAGTTTGTGCCCATGCGCTTGCTGTGCAGCAAGCGGGACGTGTCGACGGCATGCCCTCTATGAAGCAACTGGCGCTGGACATCGGCTTGCCCACGGGGCCTTCTCTGGCGCGCTTTTACGCCGGTCGCAATGCGCCGGTGGTCGATCACCTCCAGGCCTGGATCAGCGATGGCTTTGGCCCTGCGCCGCGCGCGCCGGTGCCCACCTACCTGTGGGGCGATTCCGGCTCCGGCAAGACGCACCTGCTCAAGGCAGTGCGCGAAATGCTGCTGGAGCAGGGGGCCCAGGTGGGCTGGATGGATGCCAGCACCGGCTTTCCGCCGGAGTTTGACGAACGCTGGTCGGCCGTGCTGATGGACGATGTGCAGCTGTTCACACCCATGCAGCAGGCCCGTGCCTTCAACTGGTTTGTGAATGCCATCAACCCGCCCAGCGGTTCGCCCCGCTGGATTCTGTCGGCCGGCGACGCGCCGCCGGCGGGCATGGAGGTGCGCGACGATCTGCGCAGCCGCCTGGGCTGGGGCCATGTGTTCCAGCTGCAGGTGCCCAACGAGGAAGAGCGCCGCGAAGTGTTGAAAACCGAGGCGGCCGCCCGGGGCGTGACCCTGAGCGCCGATGTGGTGGACTACATGCTCAAGCGCTTTTCGCGCGACCTGGCCAGCCTGATGCAGCTGTTGGACATGCTGGATGAGTTTGCACTGCGCAACAAGCGTGCGATCACCATCCCCTTGCTCAAAACCATGCTGGAGACCGAATAGCCCAGCGGCACGCTGGTGCCGCATGCCATGGCTGTATGTCTTCGCTCCCTTTGAATGAATCTATGAACCCTGCAACCCCGTCCCAGCGCCCGCGACTGGCCTTGTTTGATCTGGACCACACGCTGATCCCCATGGACTCCGACCATGGCTGGGGCGAGTTTGCGATTGCCATCGGCTGGTGCGACCGCACCGAGTTCGGGCGCCGCAACGACGAGTTCTTTGCGCACTACCAGGCGGGCACGCTGAATGTGCCGGACTATGTGCGCTTTGCCACCGAGGCCATCGTGCAACGCGGTGCCGCCGCCGCGCAGGCGGCGCACCAGCGCTTCATGCAGGAGGTCATCACCCCGGCCATCCTGCCCCAGGCGCAGGCCCTGGTGCGCGCGCACCAGCAGGCTGGCGACCTGGTGGTCATCACCTCAGCGACCAACGAGTTCGTGACGCGCCCCATTGCCGCCGCCTTCGGTGTGCAGGAGCTGCTCTCGACCGAGCTGGAGCGCGATGCGACGGGCTGGTTCACGGGGGGCGTGCAGGGCGTGCCGAACATGCGCGAAGGCAAGGTGGTGCGCATGGATGCCTGGCTGGCGGCGCGCGGCCTGTCCTGGGAGGGCGTGGAATCGACGTTCTACAGCGATTCCATGAACGACCTGCCCCTGCTGGAGCGTGTCAACCACCCCGTGGCCACTAATCCCGAGCCCCGTCTGCGAGCGATTGCGCAGGAGCGCGGCTGGCGCGTGCTGGACCTGTTTACTGAAAACCCATGATCAAGACCATCATCGACAAATTGCTGGGCAAAGAGCCCGCCGCCCGTGCGCGCAAATCGCGTTTCGGCAAGCGTGAAGAGGTGCCCGCCAGCGTGCACGGCATCGATCCGCAACTGGTGGACCAGCGGGCGGTGGATGTGGTGCGCACCCTCAAGGATGCGGGCCACGAGGCCTACATCGTCGGCGGCGCGGTGCGCGACCTGCTGCTGGGGCTGCGCCCCAAGGACTTCGACGTGGCCACCGATGCCACGCCCGAGCAGGTCAAGCACCTGTTCCGCCGCGCCTTCATCATCGGCAAGCGCTTTCGCATCGTGCACGTGGTGTACGGCCGTGGGCGTGAGCACGAGGTGATCGAGGTCTCGACCTTCCGTGCCTTCATGGACAACAGCCAGGCCGAGCAGGTCAGCGGCAACGAGCGCACCAGCAAGCTGGCCCTGGCCAGCATGAAGCACGCCGTGGACGCCAGCGGTCGCGTGCTGCGCGACAACGTCTGGGGCCCGCAGGACCAGGATGCCACGCGCCGTGACTTCACCGTCAATGCCATGTACTACGACCCCGAGACCCAGGTCGTGGTGGACTTCCACAAGGGCATCCAGGACGCGCAAAAGAAAGTGCTGCGCATGATCGGCGACCCGGCCACGCGCTACCGCGAAGACCCGGTGCGCATCATCCGCGCCGTGCGCTTTGCCGCCAAGCTCAGCCCCCTGGGCTTCAAGCTGGAGCCCAAGACCGCCAAGCCGCTGCTCGAATGTGAGCCGCTGCTGCGCGAAGTGCCGCAAAGCCGTCTGTTCGACGAAATGCTCAAGCTGCTGCAGACCGGCCACGCGCTGGCGTCGATCGAGCAGCTCAAGAAGCTGGGCCTGGAGCACGGCATTTACCCCCTGCTGGATGTGGTGGTGGAGCGTGCCGGGCACCCGTTCGTGCAGGCGGCCCTGGCCGACACCGACCGCCGCGTCGGCGAAGGCAAGCCCGTGGCGCCCAGCTTCATGCTGGCCTGCGTGCTGTGGCAGGACGTCAAGCAGGGCTGGGAGCGCCGCCTGAAGAAGGGCTACCACGCCTTCCCGGCGCTGAACGAGGCCATCGACGAGGTGTTCGACCAGCGCATCGGCGACGTGTCGGGCCGCGGCAAGCTGGCCGCCGACATGCGCGAGATCTGGGTCATGCAGCCGCGCTTCGACAAGCGCACCGGCTCGACCCCGTTCGGCATGGTGCTGCAGGCGCGCTTCCGCGCCGGCTTCGACTTTCTGCGTCTGCGCGCCGATGTGGGCGAGATCGAGGAAGACCTGGCCGAGTGGTGGCAGGAGTTCCAGGCCGCCGACGATGCGCGCCGCGAGGACCTGGTGGCCCAGGTGCGCGAGGAGCAGCGCCAGAAGCAAAAGGCGGCACAACCCGCCGCACGCCGCGCGCCCCGCAAGGCGGAGGACGTGCAGGAGGCCTCGCCCCTGGACACCATCGTCAGCGAAGGCGATGCGCCCGCCAAGAAGCGCCGTCGCCGCCGCCGCAAGCCTGCCGGCGGTGCCGACATGGCGCCCTCCGGCGGCAGCGCCGAGTGATGGCGGCCGAACGGGTCTACATCGGCCTGGGGGCCAACCTGGGGGATCGCGGCGAGGCCTTGCTGCAGGCCCTGCACCGCATGGCGGCCCTGCCGCAGACCCGGCTGTGCGCCGTGTCTTCGCTCTACAGCAGCGCCCCGGTGGATGCCTCGGGGCCTGACTATCTGAACGCCGTGGCGGCCCTGGAGACCGACCTGGCGCCCGAAGCCTTGCTGCAGGCGCTGCAGGCGCTGGAGCTGGCCGCCGGGCGCGAGCGCCCCTACCGCAATGCGCCGCGCACCCTGGACCTGGATGTGCTGTTGTGGGGGCCGCGCCAGCTGGCCACGCCGGCACTGACGGTGCCGCACCCGCGCATGTACGAGCGCGCCTTTGTGCTCCGGCCTTTGCACGAGTTGGACGCCCACCTGGTCACGGCCGCGCAATTGGCCGCAGTGGCCGGTCAGCGCATTGCTGTGGCGCAGGATGCCCGCTGGGCCGCCAGCGCCATGTCGGCCTGACACCGCGCGCTGCAGGGTGGCCCGGGCGGTGTCGTGTGGCCGCCAGGGCCCAGGCTGGGGACACCTGGGCGGGTGCCTCAGCTTTTGATTCTCTGTGACGGATCGCGCGCGGCCTGTGTGCCACCTGCTGCGTGGCAGCGCTGCGCAGCGGGGCACCCGTTCTGCCGCGGGGTCTGGGTCAGGAAGTCTTCAGATGGGAACGGCACGCCCTAAAAAATGAGCTGACAGCGCTTGTCTTGCTTGGTTTTCCGTATGTTTTCCATCGGAAAGCCAGGTAGCGCAAGCGCAGGCAGCTCTCATACATCAAGCGATTTCTGCGATCAGCTCGATTTCCACGCAGGCGCCCATGGGGATTTGCGTCACGCCGAACGCGCTGCGGGCGTGCGAGCCCTTGTCACCGAAGACCTCGGCCAGCAGCTCGGAGCAGCCATTGGTCACCAGGTGCTGCTCGGTGAAACCGGCGGTCGAGTTCACCAAGCTCATCACCTTGACGATGCGCTGCACGCGGTTCAGGTCGCCGCCGCAGGCCGCCTGCAGCGTGCCCAGCAGGTCGATGGCGACGGCGCGGGCCGCTTGCTTGCCCTCGGCAGTGCTGATGGCCGCACCCAGTTGGCCGGCCCAGACCTGGCCGTCCTTCTTGGCGATGTGGCCGCTCAGGAACACCAGATTGCCCGTCTGCACAAACGGCACATAGGCGGCGGCGGGAATGGCCACGGGGGGCAGGGCAATGTTCAGGGCTTGCAGGCGGTCGTAAACGCTCATGACGGTCTTTCTGGAGAGGGTTGTTGAATGGCGGGCGAACTGTGCAGCCGGCTTTGCCGGTGTGGCGTTTGCCCCGCATGCTGCGCAGTATGCCAAGACCGCCGTCCCCCTCGCAGCAACATCCTCCCGGCATGTGGTGGATGCTGGGCGTGGTTGCGGGCACGGCCACCCAGCTGCGGCAGGTGGCCTTGCTGCCGTGGCCCGTCTATGCCGGGTGGCTGGCCGCGGCCGTGCTGCTGGGCCCGCTGCTGTGGCGCCGGCCGGCATGGCGCTGGGGCTGGCTGCTGTGGGGCGCGGCACTGGCCTGGGGGATGACGGGTTGGCGCGCCGCCAGCTTTGCCGCCACGGCCATGCCGCCCGCGTGGGAGGGGCGCGATGTGCGCGTGACCGGGGTCATCACCGACATGCCGCAGGCGGTCGAGCGCGGGATGCGCCTGCGCTTTGCGGTGGAGCAGGCCCAGTCGGCCGAGGTGCCCCCGCAGCCCGTGCCCCTGCCGCCGCAGGTGGCGCTGACCTGGTACGGTGAGCTGCCACCGCAGGGCTTGCAGGCCGGCCAGCGCTGGGCCTGGACCGTGCGCCTCAAGGCCCCGCACGGGGAGCGCAACCCCCACGGCATGGATTGGGAGCTGTGGTGGTGGAGCCAGGGCATCCAGGCCACGGGTTATGTGCGCCGCAGCGCACGCGATGCGCCACCGCAATGGCTGGGCCAGACCTGGCAGGCCCCGGTGGCGCGCTGGCGCGGGCAGATCCACCAGCGCATGCAGGCCCCGGAAGGGGCCTCGGCACGCCTGCAGGCTTCCATGGGCGTGGTCCAGGCCCTGGTGACTGGCGCGCAATCGAGCATCGGCCGCGCCGACTGGCAACTGTTTCGCGACACCGGGGTGGCGCACCTGGTCAGCATCAGCGGGCTCCACATAACAATGTTTGCCTGGCTGGCGATGGCCGTGGTCCAGCTGTGCTGGCGGCGTTCGGCCCGGCTGTGCCTGTGGCAGCCGGCACCGGTGGTGGCCGCCTGGGCCGGCTTGGCGCTGGCCACGGCCTATGCGCTGTTCAGCGGCTGGGGCATTCCCGCGCAACGCACCATCGGCATGCTGGCGGTGGTGGTGCTGCTGCGCAGCCAGGCCCGCAGCTGGCCCTGGCCCTGCATCTGGCTGACGGTGTTGACCGTGGTGGTGCTGATCGATCCGTGGAGCCTGCTGCAGGCGGGCTTCTGGCTCAGCTTTGTGGCCGTGGGCGTGCTGTTTGCCGCGCAGCCGAGGCTGGGGGGTGACACGGCGCGGGGCTGGAAGCCAGCCCTGGTGCGCATGGCGCGCGAGCAATGGATCGTGGGCATCGCCCTGGCACCGCTGACCTTGCTGCTGTTTGGCCAGGTGTCGGTCATCGGCTTGCTGGCCAACCTGTGGGCCATCCCCTGGGTCACGCTGGTGATCACACCCCTGTCCA
This sequence comes from Comamonas sp. CAH-2, assembly GCF_009668305.1. Classification (NCBI taxonomy): domain Bacteria; kingdom Pseudomonadati; phylum Pseudomonadota; class Betaproteobacteria; order Burkholderiales; family Comamonadaceae; genus Comamonas; species Comamonas sp. CAH-2. Next base: position 8,948 of record NZ_VSWF01000035.1, on the reverse strand, counting down.
TGCTGGGCGTGTTCTGGTCGCCGCTGTGGTGGCTGGCCGCCCAGGGGGTGACGGTCATGGCCGGGCTGCTGGACGCCATGGCTGGCTGGCGCGGGGCCGTGCTGTTCTTTGCCCAACCGCCCTGGTGGGCGGCCCTGGCCGGGGTGCTGGGTTGCCTGTGGCTGGTGATGCCCTGGGGCTGGCGTTGGCGCATGCTGGGCCTGCCGCTGCTGGTGCCTCTGCTCGGGTGGCAGCCGCAGGCGCCGGCCTGGGGGCATTTCGAGGTGCTGGCGCTGGATGTGGGGCAGGGCAGTGCCGCGCTGGTGCGCACCCAGGGCCACAGCCTGCTGTTTGACGCCGGCCCGCAGTGGTCCGAGCAGGCGAATGCGGGCGAGCGCACGGTGGTGCCGGTGCTGCGGGTGCTGGGGATCGCGCCCGACGTGCTGCTGGTCAGCCATGCCGACAGCGACCATGCTGGTGGGGCCGAGGCCGTGGTGGCCGCCTTCCCCCGGGCGCATCGACTGGGGGCGGGCGGTGTGCCCTGTGTCCAGGGGCAGTCCTGGACCTGGGATGGGGTGCAACTGGAGGTGCTGCACCCCATGGCCCCTGCAACGCACACCCCGGTGGGTGGCGCCGGGCGCAATGCCCAAAGCTGTGTGCTGCGGGTGCGTAGCGTGGCTGGCACGGCAGCCCTGCTGACGGGCGATGTGGAGGCCCGGCAGGAGCAGGCGTTGCTGCACGCCGGCAGCCCCTTGCGGGCCGATCTCGTGCTCATGCCGCACCATGGCAGCAAGACCTCGTCCACCGCGGCCTGGGTGCGGGCGGTGCAGCCTGCGGTGGCCATCGCGCAAAGCGGCTACCGCAACCGCTTTGGCCATCCCCATCCCGCGGTGGTTCAGCGTTACCAGGCCCAGGGCGCGCGGACGGTGACCAGTGCCGGCTGTGGCGCGGCCCGTTGGCGTTCCTGGGCCCCGGGCGCGGTGCAGTGCGAGCGCACGCGGGCGCGCCGGTATTGGCAGCATGCCGTGCCCGAGGCGGCAGGGGCTGGCTACACTGAGTGATCCCCGAGTGATTCGGTAAATGTCAGGAATTGCTTCCTCCACCAGATGGGTCCGGACTGGGCCTGATTCTTGCTGTCACCACAGCAATCCATTCGCAGGAGGCGTGCAAAGATGCAGAAGTTTGACGAGATGTACGCAATGCTGCCGTTCGATGGCAGCGACGTGCGGACCCATTACAAGGCCTATGCCCAGTGGCTGGCGCGGCAGGCGCAGACCACCATGCGTGCGCGGCAGGCCGAGGCGGAGATGATCTTTCGCCGCGTCGGCATCACCTTTGCCGTCTATGGCGACAAGGATGAGAGCGGGGCGGGCACGGAGCGCCTGATTCCCTTCGACCTGATCCCGCGCATCATCCCCGCCGGCGAGTGGGCGCGCATGCAGCAGGGGCTGGTGCAGCGGGTCACGGCGCTGAATCGCTTCATCGAGGACATCTACCATGGCCAGGCCATCCTGCACGCCGGCATCGTGCCGCGCGACCTTATCGATGGCAACGCCCAGTTCCGCCCGCAGATGCAGGGCGTGCTGGTGCCCGGCGGGGTCTACGCCCACATTGCCGGCATCGACATCGTGCGGGCCCGCAACGCCCAGGGCGAGGGCGAGTACTACGTGCTGGAGGACAACCTGCGCGTGCCATCCGGCGTGTCGTACATGCTGGAAAACCGCAAGATGATGATGCGGCTGTTCCCCGAGCTGTTCAGCACCCACGCCGTGGAGCCAGTGGCGCACTACCCCGATCTGCTGCTGGACACGCTGCGCGCCAGCGCGCCGGGTTCGGCCGGGGCCGCCTCGGCCACGGTGGTGGTGCTGACGCCGGGCATGTACAACAGCGCCTATTTCGAGCACGCCTTCCTGGCGCAGCAGATGGGGGTGGAGTTGGTCGAGGGCCAGGACCTGGTGGTGCGCGACCGGGTGGTGTACATGCGCACCACGCGCGGATTGCAGCGCGTGGACGTGATCTATCGCCGCGTGGACGACGACTTCCTGGACCCCCAGGTGTTCCGCCCCGATTCGTCGCTGGGCTGTGCGGGCCTGATGGACGCCTACCGCGCCGGCAACGTCACCATCTGCAACGCGGTGGGCACCGGGATTGCCGACGACAAGTCGGTCTACCCGTATGTGCCGGACATGATCCGCTTCTACCTGGGGGAGGAGCCCATCCTCAGCAACGTGCCCACCTGGTTGTGCCGCAAGCCCGACGACCTGCGCTACGTGCTGGACCACCTGCATGAGCTGGTGGTCAAGGAAGTCCACGGCGCGGGCGGCTATGGCATGCTGATCGGGCCGGCCGCCACCCAGGCGGAGATCGCGAGCTTCCGCCAGGCGCTGCTGGCCAATCCAGCGGGCTATATTGCCCAGCCCACGCTGAGCCTGTCCAGCTGCCCAACCATGGTGGAGGCGGGCATTGCCCCGCGGCACATCGATTTGCGCCCCTTTGTGCTCAGCAGCCAGGAGGGCGTGCGCATGGTCGCCGGCGGCCTGACGCGCGTGGCGCTCAAGGAGGGATCGCTGGTCGTGAACTCTTCCCAGGGCGGTGGCACCAAGGACACCTGGGTCCTGGGCGATGGCAGCGAAGTGCTGGCAGCCAGCCTGGCCGCAGGGCTGCCGCAGTCCGCCGGCGCCTGGAGCCCACAAGCCTCGCTGGTGGGGGGCGTATGACACCGATGAATGCCCACTTCTTGCAGGTCCACGTGCTGCCTGGCACCGGCCGCACCGCCCGGCGCCTGGCGCTGGCCATCCCAATCTGTGAGGAGAACGCATGCTGAGCCGCACCGCCGATCACCGGCTCGGGATGTCGTGCGACACCGAGCGGGCCGACAAGCGCTGTGCGCTTGCCACACCACAGCGCCCGACTGCGCAGCAGGCGCGGGGTTTTCTGCCCGGGGAGGAATCATGCTGAGCCGCACCGCCGACCACCTGTTCTGGATGTCACGCTACACCGAGCGGGCAGAAAACACCGCCCGCATGCTGAGCGTGAGCTACGACACCTCGATGCTGCCCATGCGCCCGGACGATGCCGCGCGCACCTGGCAGGGGGTGTTGTCCATCAGCGAACTCATCCCGGCCTACCAGGCACGCTACCGGGACATCACGCGCGACAACGTGCTGTTCTTCATGGTGGCCGACGAAAGCAACCCGGCATCCATCGTGTCCTGCCTGCACGCCGCGCGTGAGAACGCGCGGGCCGTGCGCGGGGCCTTGTCCACCGAGGTCTGGGAGACCCAGAACCAGACCTGGCTGGCGATGCGCAAGCACTTGCAGGAAGGCTCCCTGGGCAAGGACCCCGGGCAACTGGCGGAGTGGGTGAAATACCGCTCCCACCTGTCGCGCGGCGTGGTGCTGGGCACCATGCTGCAGGACGAGGCCTTCAACTTCCTGCGCCTGGGCACCTTCCTGGAGCGGGCGGACAACACCGCGCGCTTGCTGGACGTGCGCTTCCATGCCATCCAGCGCGACTACCACGGCATGGAATCCGAGCGCAAAACCGCGCAGCAGTTCGACTTCTACCACTGGAGCGCGCTGCTGCGCAGCGTCTCGGCGTTCGAGGTGTACCGCAAGGTCTACCGCGACGTGATCACGCCCGAGCGTGTGGCAGACCTGCTGGTGCTGCGTGCCGACATGCCGCGTTCGCTGCACGCCTGCATGCGCGAGGTGGTGGACAACCTCAAGGCCGTGGCCCACGAGGGCTCGCAGGAAAGCCAGCGCAAGGCGGGGCGCCTGCTGGCCGACCTGCAGTACGGTCGCATCGATGAAATCCTTGACACCGGCCTGCACGCCTACCTGACGCAGTTCCTGGACCGGGTGAACATGCTGGGCGAGTTCATCACCCGGGATTTCCTGGTGCCGGAGTTGTGAATATTGGCAACGCGTAAAAAAACGGAGCCCATGGGCTCCGTTTTCAATTGCATAGCAGCCGGCGCAGGTGGGATAAGGGCTGGAGCCTATTCAGGCGCGTGCCCCACCCACCAGGGCGGCGACGGTGGGCTCAATGGCCTTCGGCCTCGCCCATCTGGGTCTGCAGGTAGTTCTGCAGGCCGATCTTGTCGATCAGGTCCAGCTGGGTTTCCAGGAAGTCGATGTGTTCCTCGGTGTCGTCGAGGATCTTGAGCAGCAGGTCGCGCGAGACAAAGTCGTGCGCGGCTTCGGCGGTCTTGATGCCGTCCTTGATGGTGGCCTGGGCCGCCAACTCCAGGTTCATGTCGCACTGCAGCGCTTCGGGCACATCCTCGCCGATCTGCAGCTTGCCCAGGTCCTGCAGGTTGGGCAGGCCGTCCAGCATGAAGATGCGGTCCATCAGCACGTCGGCGTGCTTCATCTCGCCGATGGATTCCTTGTACTCCACCTTGGCCAGGGCTTCAAAGCCCCAGTGCTTGTACATGCGATAGTGCATGTAGTACTGGTTGATGGCGGTGAGTTCGTTCTTGAGTTGTGCTTGCAGAGCGGCAATGACTTGCGGTTCGCCTTTCATATGGGGCTCCTTGTGTGAGGGTGACGCATGGATGACCATTGTCAAGGATTCGCGGCCGTTGGCACGGCAAGTCCCCACTGGCGCGGATTGGCTGCGGTTGATGCTGAGTTGCGTTTGCGTTGATAAATAGTTTTAGGCAATCAAAACAATTAAGTCAATTGATTGAAATTATTTTACCCAGGGCTTAGACTACAGCCTGTGTTCAGTCGCATCACATAAGGAAACTACATGTCCGTTATCAATACCGTTATCAAGCCTTTCCAAGCCTCCGCATTCAAGGACGGCAAGTTCATCGAAGTGTCCGAAAAGGACGTGCTGGGCAAGTGGGCCGTGTTCTTCTTCTACCCCGCTGACTTCACCTTCGTGTGCCCCACCGAACTGGGCGACGTGGCTGACCACTACGACCAATTCCAGAAGCTGGGCGTGGAAATCTACTCCGTGTCCACCGACACCCACTTCGTGCACAAGGCCTGGCACGATGCTTCCGAAACCATCGGCAAGATCAAGTACACCATGCTGGGCGACCCCAGCGGTGTGATCACCAACAACTTCGAAGTGATGCGTCCCGGCGTGGGCCTGGCCGACCGCGGCACCTTCATCGTGGACCCCGATGGCGTGATCCAGGCTGTGGAAATCACCGCCGAAGGCATCGGCCGCAACGCCGAAGACCTGCTGCGCAAGGTGAAGGCTGCCCAGTACGTGCGCAACCACCCCGGTGAAGTGTGCCCTGCCAAGTGGAACGAAGGCGAAGCCACCCTGGCTCCTTCGCTGGACCTGGTCGGCAAGATCTGATTCGATTGCCCGTGAAAAGCCTGGGCGAGGCCCGGGCTTTTTTTCAACCAAGCAATCATCGACTATCAAAAAAAGAATTTTATTAGGATTTGACTATTATGCTCGACGCCAACCTCAAGACCCAACTCAAAGCTTACCTCGAACGCCTGCAAAAGCCGCTCGAACTCGTGGCCACTTTGGACGACAGCAAGGCGGCTGGCGAAGTCAAGTCCCTGCTGGCCGACATCGCGGCGCTCAGCGACAAGATCACGGTGGTCGAAGCCAACGACTTGAACGTGCGCAAGCCCTCGTTCCTGATCACCAACCCCGGCGTGGACAGCGGCGTGCGCTTTGCCGGCGTGCCCCTGGGCCATGAGTTCACCTCCCTGGTGCTGGCGCTGCTGCACGTCGGTGGCCACCCCTCCAAGGAATCGGCCGATCTGCTGGAGCAGGTCAAGGCCATCGACACGCCGCTGCACTTCGAGACCTACTACTCGCTGTCCTGCCACAACTGCCCCGATGTGGTGCAGGCGCTGAACCTGATGTCGGCCCTGAACCCCCACATCACGCACACCGCGATCGACGGCGGCCTGTTCCAGGACGAGATCAAGGACCGCGAAGTCATGGGCGTGCCCACCGTGTTCGTGAACGGCGAGCGTTTTGGTCAAGGCCGCATGGAACTGGCGGAAATCGTCGCCAAGGTGGACACCGGTGCCGCCGCCCGCGAAGCCGCCAAGATCTCGGCCAAGGAGGCGTTCGACGTGCTGGTGGTCGGTGGTGGCCCCGCCGGCGCCGCTGCGGCCATCTACGCCGCCCGCAAGGGCATCCGCACCGGGATTGCCGCCGAGCGCCTGGGCGGCCAGGTGCTGGACACCGTGGACATCGAGAACTTCATCTCGGTCAGCAAGACCGACGGCCCCAAGCTGGCCGCGGCCATGGCGGCCCACATCCGTGACTACGAAGTCGACGTGATGAACCAGCAGACCGGTGCCAAGCTGGTGCCTGCCGCCACCGAAGGCGGCCTGATCGAAGTGCACACCGCCTCGGGTGCGGTGCTCAAGTCCAAGACCGTGATCCTGTCGACCGGCGCGCGCTGGCGCAACATGAACGTGCCCGGCGAGGAGCAGTACCGCACCAAGGGTGTGACCTTCTGCCCGCACTGCGACGGCCCCCTGTTCAAGGGCAAGGACGTGGCGGTGATCGGCGGTGGCAACTCCGGCGTGGAAGCGGCCATCGACCTGGCCGGCCTGGTCAAGAGCGTGACGGTGCTGGAATTTGCCGGCGAGCTGAAGGCCGATGCCGTGCTGCAAAAGAAGCTGCGCAGCCTGCCCAACGTGACCGTGATCCTGAACGCCCAGACCACCGAAGTGAACGGCGATGGCAAGAAGGTCACCGGCATCACCTACAAGGACCGCACCACCGACCAGGTGCACCAACTGGCGCTGGAAGGCATCTTCGTGCAGATCGGCCTGCTGCCTAACACCGACTGGCTCAAGGGCACGGTCCACCTGACGCGCTTTGGCGAGATCGAGATCGATGCCAAGGGCCACACCAATGTGCCTGGCGTGTTCGCGGCCGGCGACTGCACGAATGTGCCGTACAAGCAGATCATCATTGCCGCAGGTGCCGGTGCCACGGCCGCGCTGTCGGCCTTTGATCACCTGATCCGCCACTGAGCGGAAGGTTGATGGTCTAGGCCAAAATAGCCTCCAGCGCTTGTCCAGTCTGCGCTGAATGCTATTTAATTAAAAAGGACTGCCTTGGGGCAGTCCTTTTTTCATGGGCCGCTGCCCGGGGGCTGGGCCGGCAGCAGCACCTGCAGGCCCTGGACCAGGGCCTCGCCCCAGGCGTAGTAGTCGTGGCCGCCCGGGAACTCGTCGGTGCTGACCGCGTAGCCCTTGGCCTGCAGCACATTGCGCAGGTGGCGGCTGTTGTCCACCAGACCGGCTTCGCCATGCACGCCGCGCTCCAGCAGGCCGTAGCCCAGGTGCCAGCGCACCGGGCGCTTTGGGGACTGGGCCACCTGCTGCATGAACCAGTCGCCCTCGCGCCAGCGGTGGACGGTGCTGCCCGGGGCCGGGGGCGGTGCCCACCAGTAGGAGCCGGAGAGGCTGAGCACCGCGCCAAAGGTCTCCGGGTGGGTCCAGCCCAGGTAGCCCGCCGCCAGCCCGCCGTAGCTGGAGCCGGCCACCACCACCTGCGCGGGCTGGGTCGTCAGCTGCGGGGTGCGGGCGCGCAGCCAGGGCATCAGCTCCGTGGCCAGCATCTGGCCGAAGGCCGGGCTGAGGGGTGGCAATTCCCGGGCACGGTCTTCGCGCGTGGGCTGGCCCACCAGCAGCACGGCCAGGGGCGGGATGCGGCCTTGCCGCATGGCCTGCTCCAGCAACTGCGGCAGCTGTACGCGCTCCAGGTAGGCCTCGCGGTCGAAGAGCACCAGCAGGGGCAGGCGGTGCGCGGGCTGCGGGCCCGGCGGCAGGTACAGGCTGAGGCTACGGGTGTTGCCCAGCTGGCGGCTGTCAAAGCGCAGGTGCTGCAGCGTGCCCGCCAGCGGGGGCAGGGCGTTGGCCTCGGCCAGGTTGCGCAGTGGCCCGCTGGCGCTGATGTGCAGGGCGGAGCGCTGGGCATGGGCGGCGGCCACGCTGTCCGTGGGCAGCGACGGGCTGCCCGCATGCCAGGTGTGGGGGTTCAGCGCATCCCGTTGGGCGGACAGCTGTTCGGTCTGGATGCGCTGCACGCGGCCGATGGGCTGGCCCGCGGCCGCCGGGTAGCGCACGGGGTCGACCACCAGCTGGTAGCTGGTGCGCAGCCCACGCGGCAGCGGCAGGCTGAGGTACCAGAGGTCGGTGCCGGGCAGCGCCTGCAGCATGAATGGATCGGCTGCGCGCATGGCCCATTCCAGCCGCACATGGTGGGGCTGCGTGGCCGTGCCTGCGGGGGCTCGCCACAGGAAGGTGGTCAGTGCTTCCTCGGGCTGGCCTTCCAGGGCTTCCAGCCAGGGGCTGCCCTGGGCCTGCACCTGCTGCCAGAAGTTTTCCATCAATTGGGCTTTTTGCCCAGGTGTGGCAAGCACCAGCTGCTCCTGAAGTTGACGCAGGCGCGCAGAGGCCAGGGCCCCGCCACCGGGGTGGTCCGCGCTGGTGGGCGCCGTGGGCTGGGCCGTGCCGTGGGCCTGCAGGCGCCACTGCACCGGGGCCACGCCAGCCTGGGCGGTGTCGAAGAAGGGGTTGTCGGCCTGCAGGTGGTAGCGGCCGGCGCTGGGCGTGACCCAGCCGATCTCCTGGCGGCCGTTGTGCACGGCCGGCCACTGGCGCAGCAACTGGCCGTCGGGGCCGAACAGGCGCACGCGGTGGGCATGGGTGCCACCGTCCAGCTGCCACAGCAGCACCTGCTGTGCCGGCGCGTCCAGGTACACCTCGGGGCCCAGCAGCGTGGCGCTGCAGCCGGGGGCGGTGGCGATCTGCTCGGGGTCGGTGTGGCATCGCAGGGCGGGATCGGCCTGGGCCGGCCCGGCCATGGCGGCCAGGGCGGCCCACAGGGCGGTGGTGCGCCAGCGGCGCAAGGGGTGGCGGGCGGTCGCGGTGGGGGTCAGCAGCGGCATGGGGGTGTTCAGGAATGGAGGGCGCCCGCACGGTCGCAGCGGCGGGCGGTGGGCGCCAGGGCCGGCGCACCAC
>NZ_VSWF01000034.1:0-37827 GCF_009668305.1 Comamonas sp. CAH-2 | reverse complement strand
GCCACGGGCGGGCTGATCCACACCGTGTCCAGTCGCGCGACCTCCGCCGGCACGTCGGGCTGGGCCTGGGTCCAGGCGTCGCCCGGCCCCCACAGCACCAGCAGGTGCACGCCCAGCACGGCGGCCGCAATCAGGCCAATGTTTCGGGGTCGCATGCGGCCTCAGTCCAGGGCGCGCTGGCGGCGCATGGTCAGGCCCAGCACGGCCAGGCTGATCACCGCCCCCAGGCCGCCGAGCACCGGAAACACGGGAATGCCGAACAGGTGCACCTGCGAGGCCAGCAGCGTTGGGCCGATGCCCAGGATGAAGGCACCGGCGACCACGGCCAGGGACAGGCGCGTGGCGGCGCGCTCCAGGGCGGTGGACAGGCGGTGCAGGTGGCGCACCTCCATGTCCACGCCCAGGCGCCCCTGCTTGAGGCGGTACATCAGCAGGCGCAGGGTCTTGGGCACATCGGCCGCCATCTCGTACATCTGCCGGCTGGCCGCGCGCTGCTCGCGCAGCAGGCGCCGCGGGGTGTAGCGGGCGCGCATCTGCTCGCGCACCAGGGGCGCGGCGGTGCGGATCACGTCGAAGTCCGGGTCCAGCTGCAGCAGCACGCGGTCGGCGGTGACCAGGGCCTTGAACAGCAGGGCCATGTCGGGCGGCATGGCGATCTGCGATTCGCGCGCCAGGTCCATGAATTCGCTGATCGAGTCGCCCAGGCGCAGCGGGCCGCTGCCGCGCCGGGCGATGTAGCGCTCGACGGCGGATTCCATCAGGCCGATGCTGACCCGGCTGTCGCACGTCCATTCCAGCAGCACCATGACCAGGCTGTCGGCATCGCCTTCGACCAGGGCGCGCAGCAGCACCAGGAACTGGTCGCGCCGGTGGGGCGAGAGGTGGCCGACCAGGCCGAAGTCGATGAAGCCCACGCGGTTGCCCGGCAGGGCGAAGAGGTTGCCAGGGTGCGGGTCGGCGTGGAACAGGCCGTCGCGCAGCACCATGTGCAGGAAGGCATGGGCCCCGCGCTGGGCCAGCAGGCGGCCGTCGAACCGGGCGTCGCCCGCCGCGCGGTTGGCGGGAATGCCGTCCAGCCAGTCCTGGACCAGCAGCTCGGGCGTGCTCAGCGCCCAGACAACGCCCGGGATGGCGATGTCCGGATCACCGGCAAAGGCCTGGGCCACCTGTTCGGTGCTGCGGCCTTCGATGCTGAAGTCCAGCTCCTCGCGCAGGGCGTCGCCGACCTGGCGCGCCACGTCGCTGGGGCGGTAGCGTTCCAGCTGCGGAAAGCGTTCTTCCACCAGGGCGGCCACATGGCGCAGCAGGCGGGCATCGGCCTCCAGTCCGGCGCGGATGTCGGGGCGCTGCACCTTGACCGCCACCTCGCGCAGGCTGCCGTCCGGGCGGCGCAGCTGGGCGCGGTAGACCTGGGCGATGGAGGCCGCGGCGATGGGTTCGGGGTCAAACCGGGCGAAGGCCTCGTGCACCGGGCGGCCCAGCTGGGCCTCGATGTGGGGCCGCATCACCGACCAGGGCTGGGGCGTGGCCTGGGTGTGCAGGGTTTCCAGGGTGCGGGTCCATTCGCGCGGCAGCAGGTCGGAGCGCGTGGCCAGGATCTGGCCCAGCTTGACGAAGCTCGGGCCCAGCGCCTCGATGGCCAGGCGCACGCGTTCCGCGCGGCTGAGGGCGGTGTGGGCTGCCTCCGCCTCGGCCTCGGTGCTGCGCCAAGTCGACCAGCGCGACAGGCCCAGCGAGTGCACCACGTCGGCCAGACCGAAACGCAGCAGCGTGCCCACAATCTCTTGCAGGCGGGCGCGGTCCCGGACGGCGACGACGGCGGTGTGCAGCATGGGCATCTCCTGGTGGCTGCCCCAAAGCATAAACCCAGGCACCGGGCCCAGCCGGTGTGCCGCGCCGGGCATTCTTGGAAAAAGGAGCGGCTGGCGCTGGTCGTGCAAGCTTTTCACGCTGTTTGGGCGTGAAAACCAAATCCTGCCGCGCGCAACGCGCTCTCTTTTTTCAGGGTCAGTAACGCACCACGATCTTGCCGAAGTGCTGGCCCGACTGCTGGTGGGCAAAGGCCTGGGCCATCTGCTCCAGCGGGTAGTGGCGGTCGATCACCGGCTGCCAGCCCCACTGCTCCAGCGCGCGCACCATGTCCTGCTGTTGCTCGCGGCTGCCGACGATCAGGCCCTGCAGCGTCTGCTGCTTGGCCATCATCTCGGCCGTGGGCACGCTGCCGGCAAAGCCGGTCAGCACGCCGATCAGCGCGATGTGGCCGCCCACGGCGCCGGCGCGGATGGACTGCGGCAGCGTGTTGGGGCCGCCAACCTCGACCACGATGTCGGCACCGCGCCCGCCGGTGGCGGCCAGCACAGCGTTGCCCCACTCGGGCGTGTCGCGGTAGTTGATGACCACGTCGGCCCCCAGGGCGTGCAGGCGCTCGGCCTTGGCGGCGCTGGAGGTGGTGGCGATGACGCGCGCGCCGGCGGCCTTGGCCATTTGCAGCGCAAAGATGGAGACCCCGCCCGTGCCCAGCACCAGCACGGTGTCGCCCGGCTGCAGGCGGCCGTTGACGAACAGCGCACGCCAGGCGGTCAGGCCGGCCGTGGTCAGCGTGGCCGCTTCCTCGTGCGACCAGCCGCGGGGCGCGTGGGTGAAGGCCGTGGCCGGCCGGGTCACGGCCTCGCAGGCAAAGCCGTCCACGCCGTCGCCGGGCACCAGTTTGAAGTCCGAGGGCACGCGGCGGCCCGACAGCCACTGCGGGAAGAAGGTGGATACCACGGCATCGCCCACGGCGAATTCGGTCACGCCGGCGCCCACGGCGGTGACCACGCCGGCCCCATCGGCCATGGGGATGCGGCCATCGGCGGTGGCGCCGGGGCGGCTGACGACCAGCAGGTCGTGGTAGTTCAGCGAGGTGGCGTGGATGCGCACCTGGATCTCGCCGGCCCCTGGTGGTGGGGCATCGGGCAGGGTGGTCAGGTGCAGGTGGTCCAGGCCACCGGGGGCGGCCAGTTGCAAGGCTTTCATGGCGATCTTTGCGGGCAGTGAAGGATGGCCTCCATGGTGCGCGCTACCGCGCGGCATGACCAGTACCAACATATTTGTGGGGTAGTATTAAAAATATAAGCAATGCAGGCCGCGCGGCCTTGCGGCAGCATCGGATACACCGGCCCCCGGGCCACCCACCACCGGCGCAGGAGGCCGCATGAAACGTTTGAACAGCAAGAGCGGCTGCGCCGTGGAGGTGACGCTGTCGGTGATGGGCGGCACCTGGAAGCCCATCATCCTGTTCCAGCTGCTGCACGGCAAGAAGCGCTTTGGCGAGCTGGGCCGTGCTATCCCCGGCATCACCCAGCGCATGCTGACGCTGCAGCTGCGCGAGCTGGAAGACGCCGGCATTGTGGCGCGCACGGTGTATGCCGAGGTGCCGCCGCGCGTGGACTATGCGCTGACCGAACTGGGCCGCAGCCTGCAGCCGGTGCTGATTGCCATGCGCAACTGGGGCATCGCCTACAGCCAGAACTTTGCCCCGGCCGAGCCGCTGCACGACGCAGAACAGCACGGCGCCAGCTGCCTGCCAGACTTACAGCAAAAACAGGCTTGAGCGCTTGTCCCTCCAGCGCAAGCAGCTATCCATTTCAATCCACCACAGCCCAAAGCCCGCAGGCGGCACACGCCGGCGGGCTGGGGGTGCGAGGCCGCCGCGCTTACTTGGCGGCGGTCAGCGTGGTGTAGCTGTGGATCAGGTTGCGGTAGTCGGGGATGTGGTTGGAAAACAGCGTCCCCAGGCCCTCGATGTCATTGCGCCAGTCGCGGTGCAGCTCGCAGGCCGCGCCAAACCAGGTCATCAGCTGGGCGCCAGCCTGCTCCATGCGGCTCCAGGCGGCCTGCTGGGTCATGGGGTTGAACGTGCCCGAGGCATCGGCAATCACAAACACCTCAAAGCCTTCCGCCAGGGCCGACAGCACGGGGAAGGCCACGCAGACTTCCGTCACCACGCCGGCGACGATCAGCTGTTTCTTGCCGGTCGCCTTCACGGCCTGCACGAAATCCTCGTTGTCCCAGGCGTTGATCTGGCCGGGGCGGGCGATGTAGGGCGCGTCGGGGAATTGGGCTTTCAGCTCGGGCACCAGCGGGCCGTTGGGGCCGGTCTCGAAGCTGGTGGTCAGGATGGTGGGCAGCTGGAAGTATTCGGCCATGTCGGCCAGGGCCAGCACATTGTTCTTGAACTTGTCCGGGTCGATGTCGCGCACCAGGGACAGCAGGCCGGTCTGGTGGTCCACCAGCAGCACGGCGGCATTGTCTTTGTCGAGGCGAACGTAAGGCTTCTTGCTCATGGGAGTCTCCTTGGGAGCGGGGGGAAGAATCCGGCGGGCGGGCCCGCCGGAGGGAAAATGGATGGTCAATGGGCCCGGGTGGCGCCGGGGCTGCGTTCGGCCACCGGTATGCGCCCGAAGCGACCGCTGCGCAAGTCGTCCAGGGCCTGTTCAATCTCGGCCGCGGTGTTCATCACGAACGGGCCATGGCCGACCACGGGCTCGTCAATGGGTTCGCCCGACAACCACAGCAGCGTGACTTCGTTGTTGGCCTCCAGGTGCACGCTGTCGGCGGCGCGGTCCAGGTGCACCAGCTGGCCGGCGCGCACCACCTCCTGGCCGTTGACCATCACCGTGCCGTGCAGCACCACCAGGGCCAGCGTGTGGCCGGGCTGGGCCTGCAGCTCGGTGCTGGCACCGGCGGTCAGGCGCACATCCCACACATTGATGGGCGTGAACGTGCGGGCCGGGCCATGGGCGGCAGCAAAGTCCCCGGCAATCACGCGCACCGAACCGGCGCCGTCGGGCAGCGCCACGCGGGGAATGTCGGCGTTCAGCAGCGTCTGGTAACCGGGTGCGGACAGCTTGTCGCGGGCCGGCAGGTTGACCCACAGCTGCACCATCTCCAGCGGGCCGCCAGCGCGGGCGAAGGCTGCGGAGTGGAACTCCTCGTGCAGGATGCCCGAGGCGGCCGTCATCCACTGCACATCGCCGGGGCCGATGGTGCCGCCCGCGCCGGTGGAGTCGCGGTGGGCCACCTCGCCCTCGTAGACGATGGTCACGGTCTCGAAGCCGCGGTGCGGGTGCGTGCCCACGCCACGCCGGCCCTGCGTGGGCTGGAAGTGCTGGGGACCGGCATGGTCCAGCAGCAGGAACGGGCTCAGCGCCTGGCCGTGGTCGGCGTAGCTGAACAGCGAACGCACGGGAAAGCCGTTGCCCACCCAGTGGGGGCGGGGGGCTTCATAGACACCCAGAATCTTTTTCAACATGGCTTCCTCCTGGTGGGTGCACGCTCCGGCGGAAGGCCGCAGACCGTGCGTAGAACATGGGAGGAATTTTGAATTTGGAACGATTGTTTGGGTAGACTGCAAAAATCGCATGCAGCGTTCCATTTTTAAAACGATGAAACTCCCGGACCTGAATCCCCTGTACTACTTCGCGCTGGTGGTGGAGCACGGCGGTTTCGCCCCGGCGGGGCGGGCCCTGGGCATCCCCAAGTCCAAGCTCAGCCGGCACATCGCCCTGCTGGAAGAGCGCCTGGGCGCGCAACTGCTGCTGCGCTCCACGCGCAGCTTTGCCGTGACCGAACTGGGCAAGCGCTACTACGAGCACTGCCGCGCCATGCTGACCGAGGCGGCCGCGGCCGAGGAATCCGTGGCGCTGACACACAGCGAGCCCTGCGGCGTGGTGCGCCTGAGCTGCCCGGTGGCGCTGCTGGCGGCGCGCGTGGGGCCGATGCTGGCGGCATTCATGGCCCAGCACCCGCGGGTGAGCCTGCAGGTGGACGAGACCAACCGCCGCGTGGACGTGGTGGCCGAGGGGCTGGACCTGGCGATCCGCGTGCGCCCACCGCCGCTGCAGGACAGCGAGCTGGTGCTGCGCCAGCTGGCCGAGCGCCACCAGTGCCTGGTGGCCAGCCCCGCGCTGCTGGCGCGCATGGGGCCGGCCCTGGGGCCCATGGACCTGGCCCGCTGGCCCAGCCTGGACATGGGCCAGCCCCAGGACAGCCACCGCTGGGTGCTGCTGGGGCCGAACCAGGAGCGGGCCGAGGTGCGTCACCAGCCGCGCCTGGTGACCCCGTCCATGCTGGCGCTGCGCGATGCGGCCCTGGCCGGTGTGGGCGTGGTGCAGTTGCCCAGCATGTTCATCCGCGCCGAACTGGCGCACGGCAGCCTGGTGCAGGTGTTGCCGGGCTGGGCCCCGCGGGTCGAGGTGATCCACGCCGTCTACGCCTCACGCCGGGGGCAGTTGCCCGCGGTGCGGGCGCTGCTGGATTTTCTGGTCCAGCAGTTCCAGGCCTTGGCCGAGGACTGAGGTGGGCCCGGCGGCGCTGTGGTGCGCAGCCGCCGGCGTGCCCGGGGCGGGAACTAGGCCAGCCGCTCGACCTGCACCGCGCAGTCGTAGAAGCAGGGCGCGCGGCCGATGTCGGTCAGCTGCTGGTGGGTCAGCTCGTTCACGTTGGTGCCGTTGGCCCCTTGCTTGCGCCACCAGATGCCCAGGCCCACCACAACCCCGGGCCGGGCCCGGCCGTTGACGGCGGCGTGGCAGACGTGGCTGCCCCGCGCGTTGAAGACGCGCAGCCGGTCGCCATCGGCAATGCCGCGCGCGGCGGCGTCCTCGGGGTGCAGCTCCAGCAGCGGGCGCTCTTCCATGCGTGCCAGGCTGGCGACATTGGCGAAGGTGCTGTTCAGGAAGTTGCGCGCCGGCGGCGAGATCATGGCCAGCGGGTGGGCGGCCGTGGGCGGCTCGTAATTGGGCACGTGGTCGGGCAGGGTGTTGATGCCCAGCGCGGCCAGGCGTGGGTTGTCGAACTCGCACTTGCCCGACGGCGTGGCAAAGCCGCCCTGGGCGAACGGCGCCTCGGCCACCGGGATGTGGGCAAAGCCCTGGGTCAGCAGGCTTTCGAAATCCATAGCTGTTCCCGCAAGCGCCGTGCGGCACAGCGCCTCATCAGGCTCAGAAAAATGCGGGGCGGCAAAGGCCGGGTCCAGCTGCGCCATCTGCGCGGCCAGGTCGCGGAAGATCTGGGCGTTGCTGCGCGACTGGCCTTCGGGGGCGATGGCCGGGCGGTTCAGCAGCACATCGGTGTGGCCGTAGCTGCCATGGATGTCCCAGTGCTCCAGCTGCGTGGTGGCGGGCAGCACGTAGTCGGCGTGGTCGGCGGTGTCGGTCAGGAAATGCTCCAGCACCACGGTGAACAGGTCCTCGCGCGCAAAGCCGGCGGCCACCTTGGCCGATTCCGGGGCCACGGCCACGGGGTTGCTGTTGTAGACCACCACGGCCTCGACCTGCGGGCCGAACTGCGCATCGCCCGGGTGCAGCAGCACGTCGCCGATGGTGCTCATGTTCAGCGTGCGCGGGCGGCGGTCGCCCAGCAGCTGCGGTAGTTGCAGGGCCGCCTTGTTGAAGGGCGAGACGCCCGAGCTGGACAGCAGCAGGCCGCCCGCACGGTGGCGCCAGGCGCCGATCAGGGCGGGCAGGCAGGCGATGGCGCGCACGGCATTGCCGCCGCCGCGCACGCGCTGCATGCCGTAGTTCAGGCGGATGGCGGCCGGCCGGGTGCTGCCGTAGTCGCGCGCCAGCTGGCGGATCTGTTCCACGGGCAGGCCGCAGACCTGGGCGGCGCGCTCGGGCGGCCACTCCAGCGCCCGGGCGCGCAGGGCCTCCCAGCCCAGGGTGTGCTGGGCGATGTAGTCGTGGTCCAGCCAGTCGTGCACGATCAGCTCGTGCATCAGCGCCAGGGCCAGGGCGGCGTCGGTGCCGGGCAGCAGCTGCAGGTGCTCGTGGCACTTCTCGGCGGTCTCGCTCTTGCGTGGGTCGATGCACACCAGCTTGGCGCCCTGGCGCTTGGCCTCCTGGGCCAGGCGCCAGAAGTGCAGGTTGCTGGCAATGCTGTTGCTGCCCCAGATCAGGATCAACTGGCTCTCGGCAAAGAACTCCATGCGCATGCCCAGCTTGCCGCCATAGGTGGCGGCCAGGGCCTCGCTGCCGGCGCTGGCGCAGATGGTGCGGTCCAGCAGGCTGGCGCCCAGTTGGTGGAAGAAGCGCCGGTCCATGCTCTCGCCCTGCACCTGGCCCATGGTGCCGGCATAGCTGTAGGGCAGGATGGCCTCGGGCTGGCGCTGCGCAATCGTGTGCAGGCGCTGGGCGATGTCGCGCAGCGCCTCGTCCCAGCTGACCGGGGTGAACTGGCCGCTGCCCTTGGGGCCGCTGCGTTGGAGGGGCTGCAGCACGCGATCGGCGTGGTAGGTGCGCTGCGTGTACTTGCTGACCTTGGCGCACAGCACGCCGCCGGTCATGGGGTGGTCGGGATTGCCTTGCACCTTGGTGGCCACGCCGTCGATGACCGTGGTGGTGAGCGAGCAGGTGTCGGGGCAGTCGTGGGGGCAGGCGCCGAGGATGTGGGTCACAGACATGGCAGGCAGGGCAGTTCCAGGGTGGGGGTGCTGATTTAAGCATGGCGCGCCGCCCTGGCGCATGCGGCTGACACGGATTTGTCATGCCTGCGGCCTAGCATGCCGCCATCGTGCATATGACCCACCACACCAAGATGCCAGGGGCCGCCGTGCGGGTGCAGGGGCTGCGCCGCGTCTACGGCGACCGCGCCGTGCTGGACGGCCTGGACCTGGACATCGCCCCCGGCGAAACCATCGCCCTGCTGGGCCCCTCGGGCTGCGGCAAGACCACCTTGCTGAAAATCCTGGCCGGGCTGGAGCAGCCCAGCGCCGGCGAAGTCTGGATGGGCGACACCTGCGTGGCCACGGCCGGGCACAGCGTGCCACCCGAGCAGCGCGGCCTGGGTATGGTGTTCCAGGATTACGCCCTGTGGCCGCACCTCAGCGTGCAGGGCAATGTCGGTTTTCCGCTGCGCATGCGCGGCGTGCCGCGCCAGGAGGCCGCGCGCCGCGTGGACGAGGTGCTGGCCCTGGTGGGCCTGCAGGGCCTGGGGGCGCGTGCGCCGTCCAGCCTGTCCGGCGGCCAGCAGCAGCGCGTGGCGCTGGCGCGGGCCATCGTGGCGCGCCCGCAGCTGGTGCTGTTTGACGAACCCCTGTCCAACCTGGACCGCGACCTGCGCGAGAGCCTGTGCGCCGAAATGGGCAGCCTGCTGCGCGAGCTGGGCTGCACCGCCGTCTACGTCACGCACGACCACGAGGAAGCCTGCGCCCTGGCGGACCGTGTGGCCGTGGTCATGGATGGGCGCTTTCACCAGCTGGATGCGCCGCAGGCCCTGTGGTCCGCACCGCGCACGCGCCAGGTGGCGCAGTTCCTGAAGCTGGGCACCCTGCTGGATGCGCAGTGGCAGGGCAGCCACTGGCAGGTGGCGGGCGCGCAGTGGCGTTGCCTGGTGCCGCCGGTGGAACCAAGCACCGCGGCCCAGGGACAGTTGCTGCTGCCCCATGGGGCGTTGGCGCTGGGCACGGCACAGCAGGACGACCACCTGCCCGTGCAGGGCCGCGTGCTGTCGCAGCACTACCGCTGCGGCCAGTTCGACACCTGGATCGACGCCGACTGGGGCCAGCCGGTGCGCGTGCACAGCAGCGAACGCCTGCCTGCCGGCGCCCGCGTGCCGCTGCGCCTGGACATGCAGCGCCTGCACTGGTTTGCCGCGGTGGACTGAGGCCGCGCCCGCCTTCTGTTTTCTCACTGTTTGGATGGAACGATGAACATGCATTCACGCCCCTGGTTTCGTGTGCTGCGCCCCGGTGTGGTCGGCGCCCTGGTGTTGGTGGCCCTGCAGCCGGTGGCCCAGGCGCTGACGGTCTATACCGCCGGCCCGGCCGGCCTGATCAAGGAGCTGGCCCAGGGCTTCGAGCAGCAGGGCGGCGAGAAGGTCGAGGTCTTCCAGGCCGACTCGGGCAAGGTCATGGCGCGCGTGGAGTCCGAGGCCGGCAATCCCCGCGTCGATGTGCTGATCTCGGCCTCGTGGGACAGCGCGTTGGACCTGCACCAGCGCGGCTGGCTGCTGAACTACCGCAGCCCGAACGCCAAGACCGTACCGGCGGCCTACCAAGGCCCTTCCTACGTGGCCCAGGGCCTGTCGGCGCTGGCGATTGCCTGGAACCCGTCCAGCGGCACGCCGCGCCCCAGCGACTGGAAGGACCTGGCGGAGCCGGCCTTCCAGGGCAAGGTCAACATGCCCGACCCGAGCAAGTCGGGCACGGCGCTGGAGCTGATCTCCGGCCTGCAGTCGCAGCACGGCGCCCAGGCCTGGAAGCTGTTCGGCGAGCTGCGCGCCAACGGCATGCACATTGCCGGCGCCAACGCCCAGGCCCTGAACCCGGTGCTGCAGGGGGCCAAGGCGGCGGTGTTCGGCGCGGTCGACTATGTGACCTATGCGGCCCAGGCCAAGGGCGAGAAGGTCGAGATCATCTTCCCGCGCAGCGGCACGGTGGTGGCGGCGCGGCCCATGATGATCTTCAAGCGCAGCGCCAAGGCCGAGCAGGCCAAGCGTTTTGTGGACTACGTGCTGTCGGACGAGGGCCAGCGCATCGTCGCCAAGTCCTTCCTGCTGCCGGCGCGTGCGGACGTGCCGGCCCAACGCCCAGCGCTGAGCAGCTTCCAGGCCTTCGCCCAGGAATCCGATGCCCAGCGCGCCGGCCGTGCGGCGCTGCTGCAGCGCTTTGACGAACTGTTCGTGCGCAAGTGATGCGTTGCGGTGGTGTGCGCCGCGTGTGCCCACCGGGCACGCGCAAGGAATGGGATCGATGATGCCGTGGAAACCAAGGGGCACGCTGCTGCCCGGGACCGCCATGCTGGGCATGGGCGTGCTGGTGGTGGTGCCGGTGGCCTTTGTGGTCTTGCAGGCGGTGTTTCCTGGTGCGGCGCAGGCCGATTGGGCGCAGCCGCTGGCGCACTGGCGGCAGGTCTGGCAGGACACGGCCATGTCCGAACTGCTGGGCAACACCGTGTCCTTGGGCCTGTGGGTGGTGCTGGGTTGCCTGCTGCTGGGCCTGCCCCTGGGCCTGCTGCGCGGGCTGGGGCGCCTGCCGGGCAGCGCCCTGTGGGATCTGTGCTTTCTGGTGCCCTTCATGGTGCCGCCCTACATCGCGGCCATGGGTTGGATCCTGTTGCTGCAGCCCGCCGGCTACCTGCAGCAGGCCACGGGCCAGCACGCGGCGGGGCTGCTGTTTTCGGTGCCCGGTGTGGTGCTGGTCATGGTGTTGAACCTGTTTCCGGTGGTGTACTTCGCCGTGTCGCGGGCGGCCGCGGCGGCCGGTGGCCGCCTGGCGGTGGTGGCGCGGGTCTGCGGGGCCAGCCCCTGGCAGGCGCTGTGGCGCGTCACCCTGCCCCTGACGCTGCCGGCCCTGGCGGCCAGCGGGCTGCTGGTGTTTGCCATGACGATCGAGGAATACGGCACGCCGGCGGTGCTGGCCTCCCACGTGGGCTTTGCGGTGCTGGTGACGGCCATCGAGCAGCGCCTGTCCGACTGGCCCATCGACCTGCCGGGCGCGGCCCTGCTGTCGCTGGTGCTGATGCTGCTGGCCGTGCTGGCGTATGTGGGCCAGCGGCGGCTGATGGCCGGCCGTGGCTATGAGGCCACCGACGGCAAGCCGCAGGCCCTGCACCGCGCGGCCCTGGGCGCTTGGCGCCTGCCGGTGCTGCTGCTGTTTGCGGCCGTGGCCGTGTGTGCCACGCTGCTGCCCTTGCTGGCGATCACGGCCACAGCGTTCACGGGCACGCTGTCGGGCGGGCTGGCCTGGGACAATTGGACGCTGCGCCACTTCCGGTCCATCTTGGGTGCGGGCTCCGAAGCGCTGCAGGCCCTGGGCACCAGCTTTGCGCTGGCGCTGGCGGCCGCGCTGCTGGTGGGCGTGTTTGGGGCCCTGGTGGCCTACTGCAGCGTGCGCCTGCGCACCCGCACGGCCCTGGCGCTGGACGTGCTGTCGGTGCTGCCGAATGCCATGCCGGGCATTGTGGTGGCCGTGGGCCTGATCCTGGCCTGGAACCAGCCGTGGCTGCCGGTCACGCCCTACAACACCTGGCTGATCCTGCTGCTGGCCTATGCCTGCCTGCTCTTGCCCTATCCCATCCGCTATGCCAACGCCGCCTTGCAGCAGGTGAGCGTGCAACTGGAATCGGCTGCGCACGTGCACGGGGCCAGCCTGTGGCAGATGCTGGCGCGGGTGGTGGCGCCGCTGCTGGCGCCCAGCGTGGCGGCGGCCATGCTGCTGGTGTTTGCCATCGCCTCGCGCGAGCTGGTGGCCTCGCTGCTGCTGGCGCCGACCGGGGTGCAGACGGTGTCGGTCTACGTCTGGCGCCAGTTCGAGCAGGGCTCGGTCGGCGAGGGCATGGCCATGAGCCTGATCGCCATCGGCCTGACGGCCCTGCTGGTGCTGCTGGCCGTACGCCTGGCGCCACGCCCCGGCCACTGATCCGCCGCGCGGCCCTTGGCGGCACCTGGTTCCACTGGGGCGCACGGGCCCTGGGCACGTGCCGGGCGCCACGGCCTTTGGCCTTGCAGCGGGTGCCTGTGGTGCGCAACCAAATCGTCATCTGCCCGACGCGGCCTTGTCATCTCCGAAATTTCCAATCGCAGCCAGCGCCGGGCGATGCCCCCGGCGTGATTCACAACCCAAGGGAACGGAACATGAACAAGCAAATGCACGTGGCGCTGGCCATGGTCTTGGCCGCTGCCGCCGGCAGCGTGGCCGCACAGTCGAACGTGACGGTGTAAGGCGTGATCGATACCAGCGTGGGCCGCGGCTACAAGAGCGATGCCAGTGTCGAAATGATGAGCGGCTATACCGACACCTCGAAGCTGGGCTTTCGCGGCTCGGAAGACCTGGGCAATGGCCTGAAGGCGAACTTCCAGCTGGAGGGCGAGATCGGCAGCGACACCGGGGCCTGGACCGAAGGTTTCAAGCGCCAGTCGTGGGTGGGTCTGTCGGGTGGCTTTGGCGAAGTGATGCTGGGCCGCACCACCACCCCCCAGAACCGCCTGATGGGCACGTTTGACCTGAATGGCACGGCCGATGGCTCCAGCGCCATGAAGGTGCTTGGTATCGCTGCCAATGGCGCGTTCATGAGCTCGCGCCAGTCCAACCAGATTCAGTACGCCACGCCCAAGCTGGGCGGCTTCCAGGCGCGCGTGGCCTACGGTTTCTCCGAAACCGTCAGCGGCACGGCCGGCGACAAGAAGGACTTCCTGCAGCTGGCCGCCAGCTACCAGACCGGGGGCCTGACCCTGGGCGCCGCCTTCCAGCCCAAGAGCATGTCGACCCAGGCCGCCGTGGGCGCCACCGACAACCGCAACGGCTATGCGCTGGGCGCCAAGTACAACTTCGGCGTGGCCGAAGCCAGCGTGATCTACACCCGCAACGAAAAGCGCACCGAAGGCGACGGCTTCGGCATCGGTATCGCCGCGCCCATCGGCGCCTGGAAGGTGGGGGCGCAGTTCGCTCGCCTGACAAATGTGAAGAATGCCGATGGCACCAAGTCGGCCAAGGAAGGCGCCAACGCCTTCGAACTGTTCGCCAACTACAGCCTGTCCAAGCGCACGGCGCTGTATGCCGCCTACGGCAGCGTGAACAGCAAGGCCGAGACCGCGTTCAGCCTGGCCCGCGACAACACCATGGCCGTGGGCGTGATCCACAAGTTCTAACAACAAGGCGGCGGCGCCTGCGGGTGCCGCGAACTCCGAGGTGGTTGGCGTGCAGGCGTGCCTGCACGCCTATTTTTTGCTTTCGCACGATCGTGCTTTTTGACGCGATTTTGGCTACACTGAGCCTGATTACTACACCACAGGAGACCCGTCCATGTCCGATCTGCAAGCCGCGTTCGACGCCGCCGTGAAGAATTCCACATCGCTCAGCGAGCGCCCCGACAACGCCACGTTGCTGAAGATCTATGCCCTGTACAAGCAGGCCACCGAAGGCGACAACGAGGCCAAGAAGCCCAGCTTCACCGACATGGTGGGCCGCGCCAAGTGGGATGCCTGGGAAAAGCTCAAGGACATGTCCCCGGACGACGCCAAGCAGCAGTACATCGACCTGATCGAGTCGCTGCGCTGAGCGCCATCCGGTTCGTTACTAAAAAAAGCAAAGGCAGCCCAGGCTGCCTTTTTTGCTGTCGGATGCTGTGAAAAAAAAGGAGCTGTCAGCGCGCTTGATACATGGTTTTCATAGGCTTTTTGTAATGAATTCCAGGTAAGACAAGCGCAACCAGCTATCTTTTCAGGATGCCAGCATGGCGTCGAACTGCGCGTGCAGCTTGGCCTCGATCTTCTCCTGGAACATCGCGGCCAGAAAGCCCAGCTCGGCCTCCAGGCGCAGCTGCTCGGCGCTGACCTGCAACTGGCCCTGCATGCCGCTGCCGTCGAAGTGCAGCACGTCCTGCGTGCTGCCGGCCTCATAGCGGCATTGCACGCCGAACTTGGCGGTGGCCTGTGCGGCCCAGTGCCGGGCGTGCTGGCGGGCGGCCTCCAGGCCGAGGGTATGGGAGCGTTCAATCAGGATCTGGGACACGGGACGGAGCAATCAGGCAAGGGCCAAAACGGCGGATCATAAAAGTCCAGCGGTACCCAGGGCGCGCCTGGGCTGAATACACTGGGGGCTGGATTGTTGCAGGCAGGCGGACTTCGCACTATGGATTTTTTGACGTGGATTATCGTGGGCTCGATCGGCATCTATGTGCTGCAAGGCATGGAGCACCGCCGCCGTGTGCGCCTGCTGGGGGCGCACTTGGCGCCGACCCAGGTGGAAAAGCTCATGGGGGGCTTGATCGAGGGCTATATGCGCGCCCTGGATGAGAAGGAGCCCGAGCGGCGCCAGCAGGTCTGGGCCATCCTGGACAACAGCGAAAAGACGCTGGCCGACCAGCTGCAGCGACTGGCCGACAGCTTTGCCCAGGAAAACGCCCAGGACACCCGGGTCAGCACCTTGCCCCTGGCGCTGCCGTACTTCGACCGCCTGATGCCTGCTCACACCTTCGACATGCGCGAGGCCCTGCAGCTGCATGCGCGGGCCGTGCGCGACGCCTGCGCCCCGGACGGGGTGGACCCGGCCACGCGCAAGCGCATGGCCTTCACCATGACGGCCGAGCTGCTGCTGCTGCAGCACACCTGCCACTGGTTCTGCAAGACGCGCACCATCGCCTCCATGCGCCTGATGGCGCGCCAGAAGACCACGTACGAACAGGTGCTGCAGTCCGTGTCGCGCAACACGCTGGCTGCGTACAAGAAGCTGGTCGGCACGGTCTGAGCGTCAGCTTTCGTTCGCCGTGAAAAAGCGACAACGCCGGTAAAACGGGAAAAAGTCTGTCAACGCCACGGCGTGGCGCGCATTGACGCACGGCGATCCGGGCTCCAACAATTGGACGCATGAAACACATGCTGGCTGCCTTGGAAGCCCGGCTGGCGGCGCTGCCAGTCCCGATGGCGGTGGAGCTGCCATCGGGGCAGCGCATCGGCCCTGCGTCCTGGCAGGTGCTGGTGGTGCTGCGCGCGCCCGAGGCTTACCTGGCGCTGGTCCAGGGGCAGATAGGCTCGCTGGGGGCTGCCATCGTCGAAGGCTGGGTCGAGGTGCATGGCAGCATGCGCGATGTGATGGCCGCAGCCCTGGGGTTGCTGCAGACCGATCCCGTGCGGGGCACGGCCAGTTGGTGGTCCCAGGTCATGGCGCGCGCGCGGTCCATGGCCTTGCATACGCTGGAGCGCGACGCGCAGCAGGTGCAGTTTCACTACGACCTGTCCGACGATTTCTATGCCCTGTGGCTGGACCCGCGCCGGGTCTACTCCTGCGCCTACTACCGCGAGCCCCAGATGAGCCTGGCCCAGGCCCAGGAGGCCAAGCTGGAACACATCTGCCGCAAGCTGGACCTGCACCCGGGCGAGCGCTTGCTGGACGTGGGCTGTGGCTGGGGCGGGCTGATCATCTGGGCGGCCCAGCACCACGGCGTGCAGGCCAAGGGCATCACGCTGTCGCGCAACCAGTTCAACCATGTGCGCCACCTGATCGAGACCCTGGGGCTGCAGGGGCGCGTGCAGGTGGAGCTGTGTGACTACCGCCAACTGAGCGATGCGCCCTACGACAAGCTGGCCTCGGTCGGCATGTTCGAGCATGTGGGGCAGGCCAACCTGCCGGAGTACTTCCAGACCGTGTACCGGCTGCTGCGCCCCGGGGCCCTGGCCCTGATCCACGGCATCACCGCAGGCGGTACGCGCAACCGGCAGCTGGGCGCCGGCATGGGGGACTTCATCGACCGCTACATCTTCCCCGGCGGCGAGCTGGTGCATGTCAGCACGGTGCTTCAGACCATGGCTGAAGCGGGGTTGGAAATGGTCGACACCGAGAACCTGCGCCCGCACTATGCGCGCACACTATGGACGTGGTCTGACGCATTGGAAGCGCAACTGGACGCTGCGCAGCGCATTTTGGCGGTACAAACTGATACTGAGCGCTCAGGTCGCGCGTTGCGTGCCTATCGCTTGTATCTGGCAGGTTGTGCGATGGGGTTCGAGCAAGGCTGGATGGGTCTGCACCAAATGCTGGCGATACGCCCGTCCGGTGAGATCCAGACCGGCTCCTTGCGAGGCGCGCAATCTGACTATGCGTTCCAACGTGACTACATGTACCCAAAAGGATAAGCAAGATGGCCTACACCTTTCAATCACGCGCTACGGCCGACTTGATCATGCTGAAAGCCACCGCCGAGCAGTTGCTGAAGCTGCTGGACAAGCAGGTGGGGGAGCCTGGCATTGTGACGGTCGAGCAGATCCCGCATGCCTTGGATGTACTGGAGCGCGCCGTGGCCGAGGACGATGCCAAGCGCAAGGCAATCGAAATCGAAATGCAGTCCTCGGCGCACGAGGATGTGGCCAAGGCGGCCCTCGCATCGGCGCAACTGGGCTCCGTCAGCCTGCGCCAGCGGGTGGTGCCCTTTGCCGACATGTTGCGCCGCAGTGCGGCCGAGGGCAAGCCAGTGACCTGGCACCTCTGACGCCAGACCGGGCCCGCTGCGCGAAGGTGCGCCGCGGGTCGCTTGCATAAAAAAATCGCCTGGGTGCGTGTGCGCCCGGGCGATTTTTTTGGTGGGCATGGCGCTGTGCCATGCCCTGGGCCCAAGGCCTTAGTCGGCGAACTGGCCGGCGGCCTTGATGACCTTGCCCCAGGTTTCGATTTCCTTGGCCACGAACTTCTTGTGTTCGGCGGGTTCGACACGGCTGTCGGCCACCACCACGGCGCCCAGGCCTTCCTGCTTGCGGACGAACTCAGGGTCTTTCACGGCCTGCTTCAGGGCGTTGTTCAGCTTGGTCAGGACTGCGGCTGGCGTGCCCTTGGGGGCGTACAGGCCGTGCCAGACGGTCACGTTGAAGCCCTTCAGGCCCGAAGAGTCCAGGGTGGGGATGTCTTTCAGGGCGGGGGCCTTCAGCGGCTGCAGCGTGGTCACGCCGTAGGCCTTGACCTTCTTGCCTTCGATCTGCGACGAGGTGTTGGTGGTCTGGTCGCACATCAGGTCGATGGTGCCGCCCATCAGGTCGGTGATCGCAGGGGCGGCGCCCTTGTAGGGCACGGTGGTCATCTGCGTGGCCATCGCGCTCTGGAACATCAGGCCGCACAGGTGGCCGGCGGAACCCAGGCCCGAGTGACCGATGTTGACCTTTTCCTTGTTCTTGTTGATGTACTCGCGCAGTTCGGCGAAGTTTTTGGCTTCCAGGGTGGGACGGCCAATCACGGTCATGGGCACGTCGTTGACGATGCCCAGGAATTCGAAGTCGTTGAGCACGTCGAACGGCAGCTTGCGGTACAGCGAAGGCATGGTCGACATGCCGATGTGGTTCAGCAGCAGGGTGTAGCCATCGGGATTGGCGCGGGCCACCTTGGCGGCGCCGATGGAGCTGCCGGCACCGGCCACGTTTTCGATCACTACGGTGGCGCCACCCAGGGGCTTGCGCAGGGCTTCTGCCAGATCGCGGGCCACACGATCGGTGGGGCCGCCGGCGGTGAAGGGAACGACGACGGTGATGTTCTTGCTGCCAGGGAAATCTTGGGCTGCCACACCGAACGAAGTGGCGGCGGCTGCCAAGGCGATGGCGGCAATGCGGAATGTCTGGGCCATTGTGTGTATCTCCTAACGCTTGTAAGGGGGGAATGCTATGAATATGTGGTGGGATGCCATCTCCG
Source organism: Comamonas sp. CAH-2 (assembly GCF_009668305.1). Taxonomy (NCBI): domain Bacteria; kingdom Pseudomonadati; phylum Pseudomonadota; class Betaproteobacteria; order Burkholderiales; family Comamonadaceae; genus Comamonas; species Comamonas sp. CAH-2. Next base: position 19,682 of record NZ_VSWF01000034.1, on the reverse strand, counting down.
CACATTCCCTAGGTTGTCCGGAAAAAATTCTAAGAACGGAAAATGCTTGCGCGAAATCAATCAACGGCGTGCGGCAGTGGTGTTGCCAAGGTGACTTTAAATTCGTGAAATTTCGAGTAAATGCGCGCATTTTTTGACTTGTTCACCAAACAAAACAGGCCCGGAGGGCCTGTGAAGGGTGTGTGTGAAGCTTCGATGGGCGGCCGGTGTGGCCCGCCCACCCAAGGGTCATCTGTGCTTTTTTTGCATCATGCGTTCTGATTTTTGCAATGTGGGAATTTAGGCGTAGCTGCGGGCGTCTTCAATCACCTTGCCGTCGTTGGGCAGGCTGCCGGGTGCCACCAACTGCACCTCGGCGCGCAGCTTGGTGACTTCGCGCACGGCCTCGGCCATCAGCTGCGCCAGGCCGGGCGCGGTCTCGGTGCTCTCGACCAGCATCGTCATCTGGTCGTTGGCCATCTCGCCACTGACCACCAGCCGGGCCTTGCCGGCCTGGGGGAAGCGCTTGACCACTTCCGAGACCTGGCCGGGGTGCACGAACATGCCGCGCACCTTGGTGGTCTGGTCGGCACGGCCCATCCAGCCCTTGATGCGCGCATTGGTACGCCCCGTGGGGCAGGTGCCGGGCAGCACGGCCGACAGGTCGCCGGTGCCGAAGCGGATCAGCGGGTAGTCGGGGTTCAGGGTGGTGATCACCAGTTCACCCACCTCGCCCTCGGGCACGGGGTCGCCGGTACCGGGGCGCACGATCTCGACGATCACCCCCTCGTCCAGGACCAGGCCTTCGCGGGCCGAGGTTTCATAGGCGATCAGGCCCAGGTCGGCCGTGGCGTAGCACTGGTAGGCCGTCACGCCACGCGCCTGCAGCCAGTCGCGCAGCGAGGGCGGGAAGGCTTCGCCACTGACCAGGGCCTTGTGCATCTGGGGCAGGGCCACGCCCAGTTGCTCGGCCTTTTCCAGGATGAGCTTGAGGAAGCTGGGGGTGCCGATGTAGCCGGCCGCCTGCAGCTCGGCCATCGCCTGCACCTGCTGTTCGGTCTGACCGGTGCCGCCGGGGAACACGGTGCAGCCCAGGGCGTGGGCCCCGGTTTCCATCATCGAGCCGGCGGGCACGAAGTGGTAGCTGAAGCAGTTGTGGATCAGCTCGCCGGGGCGAAAGCCCGCCGCATAGATGGCGCGGGCCATGCGCCAGTAGTCCGGGCGCGTGCCTTCGGGCTCATAGATGGTGCCGGGGCTGGCGAAGACGCGGGGCATGCGCGCACCGAAGGCCTGGGTGGCAAAACCGCCGAAGGGGCTGCTGGCGCGGTGGGCCTGCTGGGTGGCCAGCAGTTCGTACTTGCGGGTCACCGGCAACTGGGCCAGTGCGGCGCGCGAATCGATGTCGCCGGCCTGCACGCCTGCCAGGATGCGGGCAAAGGCGGGCGCGTGCTGCTGCGCATGGGCCACCTGGGCCGGCAGCGCCGCCATCAGCGCGGCTTCGCGCGTGGCCGGGGCGCGGGTCTCCAGATCGTCGTAATGCTGGCTCATGCGGGTGCTCCAAAACTTGGAATGAGATTTGAGGGTGAAATATGCCGTTTGCGCCCTGCTGGCGGGCGCAAGCAGCTATGGATTTGTGGTCTTCATGCCAGCCAGCGCTTGCGGCGCTTGTAGCTCTTGACATCCTTGAAGCTCTTGCGCTCGCCACCGCCCACGCCCAGGTAGAACTCCTTGACGTCCTCGTTGGAGGCCAGATCGGCTGCGGGGCCATCCATCACGATGCGGCCGCTTTCCATGATGTAGCCGTAGTCGGCGTACTTCAGCGCCATGTTGGTGTTCTGCTCGGCCAGCAGGAAGGTCGTGCCTTCCTTGGCGTTCAGGTCCTTGACGATGTTGAACACCTCTTCCACGATCTGCGGCGCCAGGCCCATCGAGGGTTCGTCCAGCAGCACGATGTTGGGGTTGCTCATGATGGCGCGGCCGATGGCGCACATCTGCTGCTCGCCGCCCGAGGTGTAGGCCGCCTGGCTGGTGCGGCGCGTCTTTAGGCGCGGGAAGTAGTTGTAGACCTTCTCCAGGTTGGCTGCGATCTCGCCCTTGTCGCTGCGGGTGTAGCTGCCGGTCATCAGGTTTTCCTCGATGGTCAGGTGGGCAAAGCAGTGCCGCCCCTCCATGACCTGCACCACGCCCCGTTTGACGAGGTCCGCAGGCGACAGGTTCTGGATCTGTTCGCCGCGCAGCTCGATGCTGCCCTTGGTCACCTCGCCACGCTCGCCCTTGAGCAGGTTGGAGATGGCGCGCAAGGTGGTGGTCTTGCCGGCGCCGTTGCCGCCGAGCAGGGCCACGATGCCCTTTTCGGGCAACTGCAGCGAGACGCCCTTGAGCACCAGGATGACGTGGTTGTAGATGACCTCAATGCCGTTGACGCTGAGGACGATGTTCTGTGCTTGCATAGTCGTGCCTTTCAACCAATCGACAGGCCTGCGCATGGGTGGCAGGACTGTCGGCTGGGCACTGCGCCGAAGCGGGCAGTGCCGTTGCACAAGTGCTGGAGCCGGGCTGGCACCGGAGAGCCAGCCCGTGCTGCATTACTTGCAGTCCGCAGCGGCGCGGCGGGTGTGCTTCTTGTCGGCCAGGTACTTGTCGCCCTGTTCCTTGATCAGCGGCTCGATCACCTTGTCATCCGACTGGTACCAGTCGCTGCCCATGTTCCACTTCTTGCCGTCCCAGGTGTGGATGCGGGCCCAGGTGGAACCCATGTGGTCGCCGCAGCTGGTCTTGAGCGGACGCATGATTTCCTCGAAGCCCAGCTCCTTCAGGCGCGCGTCCGTCAGGTTCAGGTTTTCGTAGCCCCAGCGCACCTGCTCACCGGTCATGGGCTTGCCCTTGCCGAACTTCTCCTGCGCGGTGCGGATGGCTTCCACGGTCAGCATGGAGATGATCATGCCGCGGGTGTAGAGCACGGAGCCGACTTCGTCACGCGGACCGGTGCCGGCCTTCTTGTCGTGCACGTGCTTGAGCACGTCCTGCGCCACCTTGGTGTTCTGTCCATAGCCGTTCAGTGCCAGGGTCTGGTAGCCCTTGGCGCCTTCGCCCACGTCGCGGACGTCGGGTTCGGCACCGGCCCACCACACGCCATACAGCTTGTCACGCGGGAAGCCGGTGGCCTGGGCTTCCTTCAGTGCGGTGGAGTTCATCACGCCCCAGCCCCACAGCAGGGCAAAGTCGGGACGGCTCTGGCGCAGCTGCAGCCAGGTGGCCTTCTGCTCCACGCCGGGCGCGGTCACGGGCAGCAGTTGCAGCTCGAAGCCGTGCATCTTGGCGCGCTCTTGCAGCACCGGGATGGGTTCCTTGCCGAAGGGGCTGTCGTGGTAGATCAGCGCAATCTTCTTGCCCTTGAGCTTGTCCAGGCCGCCGGCCTTCTTGCCGATGTGCTGGATCAGGATGTCCGCGCCGGTCCAGTAGCTGCCCATGAAGGGGAAGTTCCACTGGAAGGCATTGCCGTCCTTGGCGATCGACAGACCGTAGCCCAGCGTGATCAGCGGGATCTTGTCCACGGGCGCCTTTTCGGTCAGCGCGAAGGTGATGCCGGTGGCCTGGGGGTCGATCGCGGCCACGAAAGGCTTGCTCTTCAGGCGCTCGTAGCACTCCACGCCGCGGTCGGTGGCGTAGCCGGTTTCGCACTCTTCATAGGCAATCTTGACGCCGTTGATGCCACCGTCGCGCTCGTTGATCAGCTTCAGGTAGTCCTGCTTGCCGTTGGCCCATGGAATGCCGTTGGGGGCATAGGCGCCGGTGCGGTAGGACAGCAGGGGGATGAATTGCTCGTTGGCTTGTGCCGCTGCGCTGCCAGCAAAGCCGGCACCGGCGGCAACCAGGGTGGCCGCCAGGGCCAGACGGGTGAACTTCATGGTTTGTCTCCTTGTTGGGATGGATCTCTAACGTCACCGAAAACGCGCAACACGCGCACACACACCTTGAAACTCGATCAATGCGGGAAAGGCCAGACGCGCATCTTCTGCTTGCCGATGGACCACAGCTTGGCCAGTCCATGGGGCTCGACGATCAGGAACCAGACGATCAGGCCGCCGAAGATGATGAATTCCGCGTGCGACACGCCGGCCGTGGAAATCTCGAAGCCGAACAGGTTGGCCAGGGCGGGCAGCAGCAGGCTCAGGAAGATGGGCAGCACCACGATGAAGGCCGCGCCGAAGAAGCTGCCCATGATGGAGCCCAGGCCGCCGATGATCACCATGAACAGCAGCTTGAAGGAGATGTCCACCGAGAAGGCGGCCGGCTCCCAGGCGCTCAGGTGCACAAAGGCCCACAGGGCGCCGGCCACGCCGACGATGAAGGAGCTGACGGCAAACGCGCTGAGCTTGGCGTACATCGGCCGGATGCCGATCACGCTGGCGGCCACGTCCATGTCGCGGATGGCCATCCACTCGCGGCCGATGGCGCCGCGCACCAGGTTCTTGGCCAGCAGGGCCAGCACCACCAGCACACTCAGGCAGAACAGGTACTTGGACTGGGCCGAGTCGATGGCCATGCCGAAGACCTGCAGGTCCGAGACCGACACCGAGCCCGAGGGCGAGTTGTTGGTGAACCACTTGATGCGCAGGAACATCCAGTCGCTGAAGAACTGCGCGGCCAGCGTGGCCACGGCCAGGTACAGGCCCTTGACGCGCAGGCTGGGCAGGCCGAACAGGATGCCGAAGAAGGTGGCGCACAGGCCGCCCAGAATGAGGGCAGGAATCAGCGGCATGCCGGGGATACGCACGATGACGTTGTAGGCGCCGTAGGCCCCCACGGCCATGAAGGCCCCCGAGCCCAGCGAGATCTGGCCGCAGTAGCCCACCAGGATGTTCACGCCCAGCGCGGCCAGCGACATGATGACCAGGGGGATCAGGATGGCGCGGTAGAAGTAGTCCGAGGCAAACATCGGCACCACCAGGAAGGCGGCGGCGATCAGCACCAGGATGGCGATCTTGTCCTGGCGGATGGTGAAGATCTGCTGGTCGGCCCGGTAGCTGGTTTTGAACTGACCGTTCTCACGATAGAACATGTGTGTCTCCTAATTGTTCTGGGGGTGGACCGGTCAGACGCGGTCGATGATCTTTTCGCCAAACAGCCCTTGCGGACGGAACAGCAGGAACACCAGGGCCAGCACGTAGGCGAACCAGATCTCGATGCCGCCGCCCACATAGGGGCCCAGGTAGACCTCGGACAGCTTCTCGCCCACACCGATGATCAGGCCACCGATGATGGCGCCGGGTACTGAGGTCAAACCGCCCAAAATGACCACTGGGAGAGCGCGGAGTGCTACGGTTGTGAGAGTGAACTGCACGCCCAGCTTGGAGCCCCAGATCATCCCGGCCACCAGGGCCACGATGCCGGCCACGCACCAGACGATGACCCAGATGCGGTTCAGCGGAATGCCGATGGACTGGGCGGCCTGGTGGTCGTCGGCCACGGCACGCAGTGCGCGGCCGGTGCCGGTCTTCTGGAAGAAGATGGACAGGGCGGCCACCAGGCAGGCGGCGATCACGGCCGCGATCACGTCTTCCTGGTTGATCATCACGCCGCCGTCAAACACCGAGTCCAGCACGAACACCGGGTCCTTGGGCATGCCGATGTCGATCTTGTAGATCTCGCTGCCGAACAGCGTCTGGCCCACGCCTTCCATGAAGTAGGTGATGCCCAGCGTCGCCATCAGCAGCGTGGCGGCATCCTGGTTCACCAGGTGGCGCAGCACCAGGCGTTCGATGACCCAGGCGCAGACGAACATGATGGCGGCGGCGATCACAAAGGCCGCGACGTTGGCCACCAGCTTGCTTTCCAGGCCGGTCCACTGCGGAATCCACTCCGCAAAGCGCGCCATCGCCAGGGCCGCGAACAGCACCATGGCGCCTTGGGCGAAGTTGAAGACACCCGAGGCCTTGAAGATCAGCACGAAGCCGAGGGCCACCAGGGCATACAGCATGCCGGCCATCAGGCCGCCAAACAGGGTTTCCAGAAAGAATGCCATTGCGAGTCTCCCGTGTTCCGTGGTGGGTCAGTGGCTGGTGCCCAGATAGGCACGGATCACGTCTTCGTTGTTGCGCACTTCGTCGGGGGCGCCGTCGCCGATCTTCTTGCCGTAGTCCAGCACGACCACGCGGTCCGAGATGTCCATCACCACGCCCATGTCGTGCTCGATCAGCACGATGGTGGTGCCGAATTCGTCGTTCACGTCCAGGATGAAGCGGCACATGTCCTGCTTTTCCTCGACGTTCATGCCGGCCATGGGCTCGTCCAGCAACAGCACCTGCGGCTCCATGGCCAGGGCACGGCCCAGGTCCACGCGCTTTTGCAGGCCGTAGGGCAGCTGGCCCACGGGCGTCTTGCGGAAGGCCTGGATTTCCAGGAAGTCGATGATGTGCTCGACGAATTCGCGGTGCGCGATCTCTTCCTTCTCTGCAGGCCCCAGGCGCAACGCCTGCATCAGGAGGTTGCTTTTTATCTTCAGGTTGCGGCCGGTCATGATGTTGTCGATCACGCTCATGCCCTTGAACAGCGCCAGGTTCTGGAAGGTGCGGGCCACGCCCATTTCGGCCACCTGGCGGCTGTTCATGTGCGAGAAGGTCTGGCCGCGGAAGGTGATGGAGCCTTCGCTGGGCGTGTAGACGCCGTTGATGCAGTTGAGCATGGAGCTCTTGCCGGCGCCGTTGGGGCCGATGATGGAACGGATCTCATGCTCGCGCACATTGAACGAGATGTCGGTCAGCGCCTTCACGCCACCGAAGCGCAGGCTGATGTTCTGGATGTCCAGGATGACATCCCCAATCTTCTTGTCTGTCATGGCTGCTGCTTTCTGGGTGCGGCTCAGGCGGCGACGCGGGATGCGGGATAGGTCTTGGCGTTGAGGATCTGCAGCGTGGCGCTCACGCTGCCCGTGCGCCCGTCTTCGAACTTGACCTGGGTTTCAATGAATTGCTGGGTCTTGTCGCTGTAGAGCGCATCGATCAGGACCGCGTACTTGTCGGCAATGAAGTTGCGGCGCACCTTGCGGGTGCGGGTCAGCTCGTCGTCGTCGGGGTCCAGCTCCTTGTGCAGCACCAGGAAGCGGGCGATCTGGGTGTCGGCCATGCCGGCTTCGGTGGCCAGGTCGGCATTCACCTGGGCCAGGCATTCGCTGATCAGCTCCAGCACCTGGGGCTTGGAGGCCAGGTCCACATAGCCGCCGTAGGGGATGCCCTGGCGCTCGGCCCAGTTGCCCACGGCTTCGTAGTCGATGTTGATGAAGGTGCAGACCTGGTCGCGCAGGTTGCCGAAGCACACGGCCTCCTTGATCTGCGGGAAGAACTTGAGCTTGTTCTCGATGTAGTTGGGCGCGAACATGGCGCCGGTGTTCATCTTGCCCACGTCCTTGGCACGGTCGATGATGCGCAGGTGGCCGTCCTCGTCCAGCACGCCGGCATCGCCGGTGTGGAAGTAGCCTTGCTCGTCGATGACTTCGGCCGTGGCGTCGGGGCGCTTGTAGTACTCCTTGAGCACCGACACGCCCTTGACCAGCACCTCGCCGTTGTCGGCAATCTTCAACTCGATGCCGGGGGCCGCCTGGCCGACGGTGTTGAGTTTGACGTGGCCGTTCTTCTGGATGCAGACATAGGCGCAGGTCTCGGTCTGGCCATAGAGCTGCTTGAGGTTGATGCCGATGGAGCGGAAGAACTTGAACAGGTCGGGGCCAATGGCCGCGCCGGCGGTGTAGGCCACGCGGATGCGCGACAGGCCCATCACGTTGCGCAGTGGCCCGTAGATCAGCAGGTCGCCCAGCTGGTACTTGAAGCGGTCCAGCGCACTGACGGGCTTGCCGTCCAGGATGTCGGCGCCGACCCGCTTGGCCAGTTGCATGCACTTTTCATACAGCCACTGCTTGGCCGGGGCGGCATCTTCCATGCGGATGGAGACCGAGGTCAGCATGCCTTCGAACACCCGGGGTGGGGCGAAGTAGTAGGTGGGGCCGATTTCGCGCAGGTCGATGTTGACGGTGCTGGCCGATTCCGGGCAGTTGATGGTGAAGCCCGCCACCATCCACTGCGCCAGCGAGAACAGGTGGTCGCCCACCCAGGCTGGGGGCAGGTAGGAAATGATGTTGTCGGCCGGGGTCAGTCCATCGACCTCGACACCGCCCTGGGCTGAGCCGATGAAGCTGGCGTGGGTCTGGCACACGCCCTTGGGCTTGCCGGTGGTGCCCGAGGTGTAGAGGATGACGGACACGTCCTCGGGCTGCACAGCCTTGGCCATGGAGTCCCACACGCCGGGGTGGCTGCGGTCCCACTCGGCGCCCAGTTGCTTGAGCTGCTCGGTGCTGATCAGGCCGGGCTGGTTGTAGTTGCGCAGGCCACGCGGATCGTCATAGATGATGTGCTGGATGCCGGGGTGCGATTCGCGCACTTCCAGCAGCTTGTCGACCTGCTCCTGGTTTTCCGCGAAGGCGAAGGCAATGTCTGCGTCCTGCATCACAAAGCCCATCTCCTGGGCCACGGCGTCCTGGTACAGCGGAATCGGCACGGCGCCCAGGCTCTGCACGGCGACAAAACCGATGTAGACGTGGGGGCGGTTGTCGCTGATGAAGGCCAGGTTCTGTCCCTTGGCCAGTCCGAGGGCCGCCAGGCCGCAGGCCATGTGGCGCGCATCCCGGGCCACATCGGCCCAGGTCCACGTCTGCCAGATGCCGTATTCTTTTTCGCGCAGGGCAGCAGCGTCGGGCCTCTCGGCGGCATGCTTGAGCAGCAGGTGCGGAAACGTGGTCACCATTGCAAATCCTTACAGCTTGTCAATCTCGAACTCGGCGATGGAGTGCGTCGTGAAGGCGACGACCCAGTCAATGGAGGCGATAGTAGGCAGGGGTTTGACGTTTTCTTGTCTTTACAACGACATTCAGGGGAAAGACCTAATCGGGTAATTACGCGGGTTTTGGCGTTTTTTCTGCGTGCGTTCGCTGTTTTTGACCTGCATCACGAACTGCGGACAAGGGCGGTGCCACTGGTCGTGGCAAACCCGAATGGCATTGCGCCGGGGTCTGCGCACATGCTCGGGTGTATGACTTCACGCACGACCTTGTACCAACGCCGTCGCCTGGCCACCCCGGAAGAGATTGCAGGCATTCCCTGGATGCAGTTGCTGCAGCCGCACGAGCGCGAGCGCGCAGTGGTCGGCCTGCAGGTGACCGAGGCCTGCGTGGGCGAGTTCGTGTGCCATGCGGGGCGTCCCGTGAGCTACTGGTTCGGGCTGATCGACGGTCTGCTGAAGATGAGTGCCGACAATGTGGACGGCATGACCATGACCTTCACCGGCGTGCCGCCGGGCGGCTGGTTCGGCGAGGGCACGTGCATCAAGCGCGAGCCCTACCGCTACAACATCCAGGCCCTGCGCAAGAGCGTGATTGCCGGCATTCCCATCGACACCTTCCAGTGGCTGCTGGACAACTCGCTGGGCTTCAACCGCTTCATCATGAACCAGCTCAATGAGCGCCTGGGGCAGTTCATCGCCGCGCGCGAGATCGACCGCATCAGCAACCCCGATGTGCGCGTGGCCCGCAGTCTGGCGGCGCTGTTCAACCCGGTGCTCTACCCCGGTGGTGGCTCGGTGCTGCGCATCACCCAGCAGGAGCTGGCCTACCTGGTGGGGCTGTCGCGCCAGCGCGTGAACGAGGCCCTGGCCACACTGGAGGCGCATGGTGCCATCCACGTGGAATACGGCGGCCTGCGCGTCATGGACCTGCAGGCTCTGCGCGACGGGCGCTTCGCCCCTGGCAAGCGGGTGGCGCTGGCGGTCGGGTAAAACGCGTGGGCATCGGCGGCCTGCCGAGCACAACTGGGCCAGCGGGGGGACAATAGCGGACCAACTCCAAGAGCCAACATGTCTTTCAAAGACCAACCCCATTCCCGGGGCCCCTCCAAGCCAGGTGCCCCCCGTTCCGCCAAGCCCGCCGGTGCGCGCCGCGATGGCGAGGACCGCCCCCGTGGTGGTGCACGCGACGAACGTGCGCCCCGCCGTGAAGGCAGCTTTGGCGGCGGTGACCGCCCCCGCTTCAACGACCGCAACGACCGCGGCCCCCGTCCCGAACGCAGCTTTGGCGACCGCCCCCGCCGCGAAGAAGGTGGCTTTGGCCGCTCGGACCGCCCACGCTTCAACAGCGACGAGCGCGGACCACGCCGTGAAGGCGGCGGTTTTGCCGGTGGCGACCGCCCCCGCTTCAACGACCGCAACGAGCGTGGCCCCCGTCCCGAGCGCAGCTTCGGCGACCGTCCTGCGCGCCGCGAGGAAGGCGGCTTTGGCCGTTCGGACCGCCCGCGTTTCAACAGCGACGAGCGCGGACCACGCCGTGAAGGCGGCGGTTTTGGCGGCGGTGACCGCCCCCGCTTCAACGACCGCAACGAGCGTGGCCCCCGTCCCGAGCGCAGCTTCGGTGACCGTCCTCCGCGCCGCGAAGAGGGTGGCTTTGGCCGCTCGGACCGCCCGCGTTTCAACAGCGACGAGCGCGGCCCGCGCCGTGAAAGTGGCGGTTTTGGCGGCGGCGACCGCCCCCGCTTCAACGACCGCAACGAGCGTGGCCCACGTCCCGAGCGCAGCTTCGGCGACCGCCCGCCACGCCGCGAGGAAGGTGGCTTTGGCCGTTCGGACCGCCCGCGCTTCAACAACGACGAGCGCGGCCCACGTCCCGAGCGCAGCTTCGGCGACCGTCCTGCGCGCCGCGAAGAGGGCGGTTTTGGCCGCTCGGACCGCCCCCGCTTCAACGACCGCAACGACCGTGGCCCCCGTCCCGAACGCAGCTTCGGCGATCGTCCCCGCCGTGAGGACGGCGGCGCCGGTCGTTCGGATCGCCCCAGCTTCAACCAGGACCGTGGTCCCCGTCCCGAGCGCAGCTTTGGCGACCGCAAGCCCGGCTTTGGCAAGGGCCCGCGCAAGGACGGCGGCGACCGTGGTGGCCGCGAGTCGCAGGGCGATCGCTCCTTCCAGCCCCGCGAGGGCGAAGAGCGCCGTTCGCTGGGCGGCATCCGCACCTACCGTGCGCCTGCATCCCTGAAGGGCAAGGCCGCCCCGGTCAAGGTGATCCGCCGTGAAGAGGACGACCAGTAAGACCGGCTGAAAACATAGCGCCTGGCGCTGGTGTTTCAAGCCGTTCAAGGCCGAAAGGCTTTGAAATCAAGAAAGGGAGCGCGCAAGCAGCTCCCTTTTTTATTGCTTGGACGCTGCCGGCTGCCAGAGCACCTGGGGCGTGATGGTTTCCACGCTGGCGCAGCCCAACTGGGCCATGGCCAGTTCCAGCTCGGCCCGCAGCAGGTGCAGCAGGTGGGCCACGCCCAGCATGCCGGCCGTGGCCAGGGCGTGCAGCTGGGGCCTGCCGATCAGCACGACGTGCGCACCCAGGGCCAGGGCCTTGACCACGTCCGTGCCGTGGCGCACGCCGCTGTCCAGCAGCAGCGGCACGGTGGGGCCGACGGCCTGGGCGATGGCGGGCAGCACCTCCAGCGGGCTGACCACGCCGTCCAGCACGCGGCCGCCGTGGTTGGAGACGATCAGCGCATCGGCCCCCAGGGCGACGGCCTGCTGGGCCTGCGCCGCGGACAGGATGCCCTTGACCACCAGGGGCAGGCGGGTCTGGTCGCGCAGCCAGCGCAGGTCGTCCCAGGTGGGGGCCTGCTGGGTCAGCGGCGTGCCGAACAGGATGGGGCCTTGCAGTGCGCTGGTGTGCTGGGTGCTGGGCATGCCGCGCAGGTTGGCGGCCTCCACCCCGGGCGGCAGGGGGAAGCCCGAGCGCTTGATGCTGGCGTCCACCGTCCAGACCAGGGCGGTGTAGCCGGCGGCTTCGGCGCGGCGCACCAACTGCAGGCTGTGCTGGCGGTCGGGCTGCAGGTAGAGCTGGAACCAGCGCGGTGCGCCCTGGCCCAGCTCCTGCGTGGCCTGGTCGGCGGTGGCGGCAATGGCTTCCAGCGTGTGGCTGGACAGGGTGCTGACCACCATGCCGGTCTGCAGCGCCATGGCGGCCTGGATGGTGGCCAGCTCGCCCGCCGGGTGCACCAGCTGCTGGTAGGCCACGGGCGCCAGCAGCAGCGGGCAGTGCAGCGGCTGGCCCAGCAGCGTGCAGCGGGTGTGGGCCTGCTGCAGTTGCGCCAGCGGCTGGGGCAGCAGGCGCCACTGGTCGAAGGCGGCGCGGTTGTGCGCCAGGGTCAGGCCCTGGTCCGTGCCCCCCTGGATGTGCTGCCAGGCCTGGGCCTCCACATGGTGGATGGCATGCCGCTCGTAATCGGCGGCATGGGCGATGTCTGGCGGGATCTGTGCGTAGGCGGGGCGCACAGTGGCGCCCAGGGCGTTGAGGGCGGCCATGGGTGTCAGGCCTCGGACCACATGCGCAACAGGTTGTGGTAGGTGCCGGACAGCGCGGACAGCTTGGCGTGGTCCGGGTGGTCCACGGTCAGCTGCTGGATGGACTGGTCCAGATCGAACAGCAGGCGGCGCTGTTCGTCGGACTTGACCAGGCTTTGCGTCCAGAAGAACGAGGCATAGCGCGTGCCGCGGGTGACGGGGTTGACGCGGTGCAGGCTGGTGCCGGGGTAGACGATGGCATCGCCCGCCGCCAGCTTGACGCTCTGGTGGCCGTAGGTGTCCTCGACGATCAGCTCGCCGCCCTCGTACTCCTCGGGGTCGCTGAAGAACACGGTGGTGGACACGTCGGTGCGCACCTTGATGGCGGTGCCGGGGATGACGAACAGGGCGTTGTCGATGTGGTTGCCGTAGGTGCCGCCGCCCTCATAGCGGTTGAAGCGCGGGGGCAGCACGCGCAGCGGCAGCGCGGCCGACAGGAACAGAGGGTTGCGGCCCAGGCGGTCCAGGATCAGGTGGCCCAGCTGGGCGGCGATGGGGCTGTCGATGGGCAGTTGCAGATTGCTCTTGACCTTGACGGCCAGGCTGCCCGCCGTGGTGCGGCCATCCTGCCAGGTGGCCTGTTCCAGGGCCTGGCGGCAGTCGCGGACTTCGTCCGGGGTCAGCAGGGAAGGGATGCGCAGCATCATGGGGTCAGCAGCCTTTCAGAAAATCCGCCCTCGGCGCGGTGGCGGAGGGGCAGTATCTATGGCAAAGCCCCGCAGCAGCCGGTGCTGGCGGGGCTGGAAGGTCGGCCGCCTGCGCCGGATGCAACCCGGGCGCAGGCGGTGTTGTGCCGGCTTAGTACGTGAACTTCAGGGAGGCGACCGCCGAGCGGCCGGCCCCGATGTTGGCGTAGTGTGGCGAACGCACGCCGGTGTAGTACACCTTGTCGGTCAGGTTGTACACATTCAGCTGCAGCGCCAGGTTGGGGTTGAACTGGTAGCTGGCCATGGCGTCGTAGCGGCTGTAGCCGGCCACGCCCTTGGTCACGATGCCGTCATCGACGCTGGAGCGCACATAGCCCTGGGCGACATCGCTTTGGGCGTACAGACCCAGACCCAGTGTCAGCTTGGCCATGGGCTTGTAGCTTGCCCACAGGCTGAAGCTGTGCTTGGGCGTGTTGGGGAAGGGCAGGCCGTTACCGACGTTGTTCAGGCCCAGGTCCTTTTGCTCACTGTCCATGTAGGTGTAGCCACCGAAGACGTTCAGGTTGCGCAGGATCTGACCGTTGAAGCCCAACTCCACACCATTGACCACCTTGTTGCCACCCATGTAGGTGACGCCGTTCTCGGTGATGCGGACATTGGTGACTTCATTGCGGAACAAAGCGGCAGTCAGCCCCAGCTTCTTCTCCAGCAGGTCCCACTTGGTGCCCAGTTCCATGGAGCGCGTCTTCTCGGGCTTCAGGTCGGCCAGGGCGTTGGTGGTGGTGCTCAGGTCTTCGTTGCCGTTGCCCAGCGTGGAGCCGCCGGGGCGCGACGAGGTGCCGAAGCTGGCGTAGATGCTGCCGTTGGTGGCGGGCTTGTAGACCAGGCCCAGCTGGTAGTTGTACAGCGTGTCCGAGCGCTTGAGGTCATAGGCCGGGTAGGCCGTGGCGCCGCGTCCGCCCGCAGGGCCGGAGGCGCTCAGGCGGTAGTGGTCCACGCGCAGGCCAGCATTCAGCAGCCACTGGTCGTTGAACTTCAGGGTGTCGAAGCCGTACAGGGCCGTGGTGTCGATCTGGTTGAGCGTGGGCTGCGCGGGCAGCGTCCAGGCAAAGTTCCAGGCCGCGTTGGCACCGCCGGGGTTGCTCAAGGTGGTGCACCAGGGATCGCTGACCGCTGTACAGGAGCTGCTGGAGCTTTGGATGGCGGCAGAGCGTACTTCAGCCTTTTCCTTGGACAACTCCAGACCGAAGGCATAGCTGTGCCCGACTGAGCCAGTCTGTTCCTTTCCGGTGAACTCGGTCACGTTTTGCAGCGTCGTGGTCTCCGAAACGCGGGCATTGCCACGGCGCCAGACGTAGCCGTTGATGACATTGCCCTTGCTGTCGTCAGGTTGGGTCCAGACGTAGTCCTGCTTGGATTTGCTGTAGCGCAGCGTGTTGCGCAGCTTGTTGGCGTCCGTGAACTTGTGCTCGACCGAGGCGGTGAACAGGTCGCTCTTTTCCTTTTCGTAGTCACGGTTGGTCAGACCGTACCAGTTTTCGCGGCTGTTGCCGTAGGCGGGGCGCACGGTGCTGCCGCCGGGCAGGTTGCCGGCCCAGCTGCTGGCTTTACCAGTAACTAGGCTGCTCGTGTATTGGTAGGGGACACCGCCGTCGGGCACATTGTCGGTCTGCAGGTGCTGCCACGACAGGGTCACTTCCGTGGGCGTGCCCATGCCGAAGGTCACGGTCGGCGCAATGCCCCAGCGCTGGTTCTCGGGGCCGTTGCGGCCGGGCACGTCGGCGTCGTGCGCCATGGCGTTCAGACGGAAGCCGATGGTCTCGCCCAGCTTGCGGTTCAGGTCCAGCGTGGCGCGCTTGTAGTTGTCGGTGCCCAGGCCCACGTCGCCGCTGATGAAGTTGTCGGCCTTGGCCTTCTTGGTCGTCAGGTTGATGGAGCCGCCCGCGCCGCCACGGCCGGCGTAGGCCGAGTCGGCGCCCTTGATGACTTCCACCGATTCCAGGTTGAACACCTCGCGGGTGCCGGCGGCGATGTCGCGCAGGCCATCGACGAAGGTGCTGGACTGGGCGTCGGCGCCGCGGATGAAGGGCTGGTCGCCCGTGGGGCTGCCGCCTTCGCCATTGCCGAAGGTGATGCCGGGGGTGGCCTTCAGCGCTTCCTGCAGGCTGGTGGCGCCGCTTTGCTTGATCAACTCTTCATTGATCACCTGGACCGTCTTGGGGGTGTCGAGCAGCGGGGCCGTGAACTTGGCCGAAGGGGCGGTGTCGACCTTGAGGGACGGCGTGGCGCTTTCCTGCACCGTGACGGTGGACAGGGTGGCGTCTTGGGCAAAAGCGGATGCACCGACGACGCACAAACCCGTGGCCAAGGCCAGCTGGGTGAGTTCGCAGTGCAGTCCGGCCTTGTTGTATGGTTTTGTGGCGTTGGACATGGGAATTTCGCGATGAAAAAAGCCCCTGGGCAGGGGGTGGCGCGAATTCTAAGCGTGATTGATAACAATTCTTTTTTACTTTCTTGTTGATCTGGGTCAGCGTTGCCTGGGGGCAACAGCTGCGGGCGCTATGGGGGACTTGAATTGCCACCAAGTGCCTGCATATGGGGTGCGAGCCGGGTTTCCGGCGTGGTGTGACGGATCGAAACAGAAGACGCAACTCGATAGAAAAACATGAGCAAGCAAACCCATTCCTTCCAGGCCGAAGTCGCGCAACTGCTGCACTTGGTGACGCATTCGCTGTACTCCAACCCCGAGATTTTTATGCGCGAGCTGGTGTCCAACGCTTCGGATGCCTGCGACAAGCTGCGTTTCCAGGCGCTGAACGACGCCAGCCTGTATGGCGACCAGCCGAACCTGGAAGTGCGCATCGCCTTTGACGAGCAGGCCAAGACCATCACCATCACCGACACCGGCATCGGCATGAGCCAGGCCGAGGCCATCGAGCACCTGGGCACGATTGCCAAGAGCGGTACCAAGGCCTTCGTCGAGCAGCTGTCGGGCGACCAGAAGCAGGATTCGCAGCTGATCGGCCAGTTCGGCGTGGGCTTTTACTCCGGCTTCATCGTGGCCGACAAGATCAGCGTGGAGTCGCGCCGTGCCGGTCTGCCCGCCAGCGAGGCCGTGCGCTGGACCAGCGGCGGCACGGGCGACTTCGAGGTGGAAACCATCACCCGCGAGGCGCGCGGCACCAGCGTGATCCTGCACCTGCGCGACGACGCCAGCGAATTCCTGAATGGCTGGAAGCTCAAGCAGCTGATCACCAAGTACTCCGACCACATCAGCCTGCCCATCCTGATGGAAAAGGAAGAGTGGAAGGACGGCGAGAACGATCAGCCCGGCGCCATGGTCAAGACCGGCGAGTGGGAAACCGTGAACAAGGCCAGTGCCCTGTGGACCCGTGCCAAGAAGGACGTGACCGAAGAGCAGTACCAGGAGTTCTACAAGGCCATCAGCAACGACTACGCCGATCCGCTGACCTGGAGCCACAACCGCGTCGAGGGCAACACCGAGTACACGCAGCTGCTGTACATCCCCGGCAAGGCACCGTTCGACCTGTACCACCGTGAGAAGAAGGCGGGCGTGAAACTGTACGTCAAGCGCGTCTTCATCATGGACGACGCCGAAGCGCTGCTGCCCGGCTACCTGCGCTTTGTGAAGGGGGTGATCGACTCGGCCGACCTGCCGCTGAACGTCAGCCGCGAGCTGCTGCAGGAAAGCCGCGACGTGAAGCTGATCCGCGACGGCTCGGTCAAGCGCGTGCTGGGCATGCTGGAAGACCTGGCCAAGCACGACAAGCATGAAGTGTCGACCGAGGCCGATGGCGTGACCGATGTGGTCAGCGAAGAGGACAAGGCCAAGGAAGGCAAGTACAGCCAGTTCTACGCCGAGTTTGGCGCGGTGCTCAAGGAAGGTCTGGGTGAGGACTTCGCCAACAAGGAGCGCATTGCCAAGCTGCTGCGCTTTGCCTCGACCACCTCGGACGGGGTGACGGTCTCGCTGGCCGACTACAAGGCGCGCATGAAGGACGGCCAGGAAGCCATCTACTACATCACCGCCGAAACGCTGGCCGCTGCGAAGAACAGCCCGCAGCTGGAAGTCTTCAAGAAAAAGGGCATTGAAGTCCTGCTGATGACCGACCGTGTGGACGAGTGGGCGCTGAACTACCTGACGCACTTTGACGGCACCCCGCTGCAGTCCGTGGCCAAGGGCGCCGTGGACCTGGGCAAGCTGCAGGACGAGGCCGAGAAAAAGGCCGCCGAGGAAGCCGCCGAAGCCTTCAAGCCGGTACTGGCCAAGCTCAAAGAAGCGCTGAAAGACAAGGCCGAGGACGTGCGTGTGACCACGCGCCTGGTGGACTCGCCGGCCTGCCTGGTGGTGACCGATGACGGCATGAGCCAGCAGCTGGCGCGCATGCTCAAGCAGGCCGGCCAGGCCGTGCCCACCAGCAAGCCCGTGCTGGAAGTGAACCCCGAGCATGCCCTGGTCAAGAAGCTGGACGGCAGCGTGCACTTCCACGATCTGGCGCACATCCTGTTCGACCAGGCCCTGCTGGCCGAAGGCGGTATCCCCGAAGACCCGGCCGCCTACGTCAAGCGCGTGAACGCCCTGCTGGTGTAAGCCGCCCGCTGCGCGGTCCCACCACGTCCGCTCCAGCAGCCCCGGCTGCTGGAGCTTTTTTTTATGCTTGAAAAGCGGATTGACCCTTATCCATCAAGCGCATGGTGCTATGTAATTTGCCAATCACCGTGGTGTGCCGGGTCCGGTGGTCGGCATCGGTAGCGCCACCAGTCTTGGAACACCGGCGTTTGGCAGGGTTTCGTGGGCCGCGCACAATCGGGGCATGCATACACACACCGTTTCTTTGCGCCGGCTGGGCCTGCTGGGCGTGCTGGCCCTGACCGCCTGTTCCCCGTACGTGGGGGTGGGTGTGCCTGTGGGGCCGTTCAATGTGGGTGTTGGTGTGGGCTCGGGCGGTGTGTCGGCCGGGGTAGGCACGGGTGTCGGGCCCGTGGGGGTGGGCGTTGGTGTGGGCTCCAGCGGTCAGGTGACCGGGCATGCGGGCGTGGGTACGTCGGTGCCGGTCGGCGGTGGTGCGCACGTGGGCGCCGGGGTGGGGACGTCCACCGTGTTGCACGCCCCCGGGGCTGAGAGTGCCCCGACCGCATCGGCCCCCGCGCCGGCACCTGCCGCGCCCGAGGCCACCACGGCGCCGCTGCAGTGGCGGGATGCCCACGGCAACGTGGTGCCCGAATGCCGCGTGCGTGGGCGCTGCTAGGCGCTCGGCCGCCGGCTAGTCCTCGCTGATGATCCGGTTGCGGCCGCCGCGCTTGGCGCGGTACAGGCGGGCATCGGCCAGGGCCAGCAACTGGTGGCTGCCGGGCACTTCCTGCGGCGTGGCCGCGGCCACCCCCATGCTGACCGTGACGAAATCCGTGGCCTGGGCCTGCACATGGGGCATCTGCAGGCCGGCAATCGCGGTCTGGATGTCGTGGGCCAGCTTCAGGGCGCCGGAGACCGGGGTGTTGGGCAGCAGGCAGACGAATTCTTCACCGCCGTAGCGCGCCACCATGTCGCCGGGGCGCTGCAGGCACTGGGCGATGGCCTGGGCCACCAGCTGCAGGCATTCGTCGCCGCGCAGGTGGCCGTAGTGGTCGTTGAAGGCCTTGAAATCATCCACATCGATCATCACCAGGGCCAGGGGCTGGTTCTGGCGCTGCATGCGGCTGAATTCGCGCGACAGCATGGTGTTGAAGTAGCGGCGGTTGGCAATCCCGGTCAGCCCATCGCTGTGGGACAGGCGCTCCAGCAGATGCCGCTGGCGCACCAGCTCCAGGTGGTTGCGCACGCGGGCCAGCAGCACGGCGGTGCGGAAAGGTTTGGCAATGAAGTCTGCGGCCCCCATGTTCAGGCCGACTTCCTCGGCGCTCATGTCCGAGATGGCCGTCAGGAAAATCACCGGGATGTGGGCGGTGCGTGGCTCGCTCTTGAGACGGCGGAACAGCTCGAAGCCATCCATGCCGGGCATCAGCACGTCCAGCAGGATCAGGTCGGGGTTGTACTGCAGGGCCAGTTGCAGGCCCTCAGTGCCCGAGGTGGCGGTCTGCACCTCGCACAAGGTGCTGATCACGCTGGCGATCAGCGTGGCATTCATCTCCACATCGTCAATCACCAGCACCTTCTGTGCGTGGGTGGTCGCCAGCAAGTGAGGGTGAATGGGCTGCAGACTTGCGTGGGACATGGCGGGGCTCAGGCTTGGGAAAAACACGCTGGGCAATAGGCGCGCAACTGTGCCACGCCATCTTCCGCGCAATCTGCAATTTGTTGTGCCAGTGTGGTTGTTTGGGCGGCGTCGGCGGCCTTGAGCGCGGTCGACAGGGCGGACGACAGGAAGCCCAGGCGCATCAGCCCGAAGGTGGCCGCCGTCCCGGACAGCTTGTGCGCTTCGGCACGCATGGTCAGCCAGTCGTGCTGGGCAGCCAGGGCGGGCAGGCTGCGCGCCCGCTGCAGGCTGTCGTTGGCAAATTGGGTTACGAGCTGCTGCAGCTTGTCGGGATTGAACAGCTGTGCCAGGGCGTCGATCGCGGAGGCGTCGAACACCAGGGGTTGGGGCGGGCTGGGGGGCGCGGCATCGCTGCCGTCCGGGCGGTCGGTGG
>NZ_VSWF01000033.1:0-37860 GCF_009668305.1 Comamonas sp. CAH-2 | reverse complement strand
TTCAGGGACTTCGTGTTTCTTGGCTGTCATTGTGCTTACGGACATGCAGACTTGCGCCTGCGGTGGATTGTCCGTTTACACAAAATTCTGCACACCCTCGATCAGCAAGCCACTCTTCTAGTGGAACGCAAGGCCCTAAGCGCATCGCAATGCCGCATATCAAAACTTTCGACTAGGAGACGTTCAAGGTGCAGGTCATCTTTGCATTGAGCGTTCACTGTGCTTTGAGGTCAACGACTGCTTCTTGGCCGGTAGCTACCAGCTACCCAGTCCTATCTACCATCAAATAACGTTCATCGTGTGTTGAACCCCTGTGTCTGCAGAGCCGCATTGGTTGTTGTTTATGTTGTTATATCGACCTATCTGTCGCAGCCAAGGATGGGCAGAGATGCTCCCTTAGCTATCCAAGTCCAGTACCGCAAGCCTTTGGCGATCGCTGGGCATTTTAAAAACTGTCGCCTTCACATCACCGCCATGCTTCCGCGTATAAGCTGTAATGGCTGCAGCCCCAATCCTGTAGCCATCCCCCCATTGAATCAGGAGCACCTTATGCGCAAAGCCTCTGTCCTTGTGTTTGCCCTTGCCACTTTGTTCTCTGGCATCACTTGGGCTTCGTCCGATCAGTCCTGCTCCGCGGCCGCCACGGAGAAAAAGCTTGCCGGTGCCGCAAAGACCGCTTTCCTCAAAAAGTGTGAGAAGGATGCCAAAGCGACCTGTGAGGTGACTGCCGCCGACAAGAAGCTGGCTGGCGCTGCCAAGTCCAGCTTCACCAAGAAATGCGTCAAAGACGCTGTGGGCAGCTGACTATCTGCCCCTGAGCCTGTTCGCCTGACTGGTTGAGGATCGGTCTTGGGGGGCGCACGGCCCGCAGGTGGTGTGCCACTGCAAGATGGACATCAACGCGCAGGGCTTGGGGACTCCACCCAGTCCAGCCTGAACCGGCGCTGGCTGCGTTCAGCAGCAATTTCGACGCTGGCCGCCCGCTGCCCACCATGGTTTGTGGGCGGTCTCCATCAACATCATGTCTTCGGCTGAACTGCAGCCTTGCCAGAGCGCATGGGGGCGGCGGAGAACATGCTGCGATAGTCCCTTGGCGCCAGTCCCAGTCTGGCGCGAAAGTGATGCCGCAGGACCTGCACGCTGCCAAATCCCACCCGGGCGGCGATGTCCTCGACCGGCATTGCGCTGCTCTCGAGCAGGCGCTGGGCCTCTGCGACCCGCTCGGCGATCAGCCATTGCCCCGGCGGGACACCCGTGGCCTCGATGAAGCGACGCAGAAAGGTCCGGGGGCTCATGAGCACGCTCTGGGCCATGCGCTCCACCGTCCAGTCATTGTGCAGCTCCGCCCGCATGCGCTCCAGTACGTCCGAGAGCCGATGCAGGCGGTCCGGCTGCACTGGCCGCTCGATGAACTGGGCCTGGCCACCGCTGCGATGGGGCGGCATCACCAAGCGCCGGGCCACGCTGTTCGCGGCCTTGACGCCAAAATCCTTGCGCACCAGGTGCAGCATCAGGTCGATGCCGGCAGCGCTGCCAGCGGATGTCAGGATGCGGTCTTCCTCGGCATACAGCACATCGGCATCGACCTGGATCGCCGGATGCCGCTGGCGAAGCACCTCAGCGTATCGCCAGTGCGTGGCGGCACGCCGCCCGTCCAGCAGCCCTGTGGCAGCCAGCACGAAGGCCCCGGAGCAGATCGACGCGAGGCGGGCGCCGCGCTCCCAGGCCTGGCGCAGGCGTTGCGCCAGTGCCTCGGGGACCGGTACATGCGCACCTTTCCAGCCGGCCACCACAATCAGATCGGCCTGCTCCAGCAAATCGGCGGGACCATCGGCCATGACGCGCAGGCCACCATGGGCGCGCAGCCAGCCGGGTTCCACCGCGGCACTGGCAAAGCGGTACCAGTGGGGGCCCATTTCCGGTCGCGACAGGCCAAAAATCTCGGCCACGATGGAGAACTCAAAGGTACACAGGCCATCGTAGATCGGCGCCACCACCAGGGGACCGGAGGTGGTGGAAGGGATTGGCGTAATTTGTTCGATGGATGTCATTGGTGCCAATTGTGAGGCAGAGCAAGCACCGACAAGATCAGCGGCATTCCCCACCACACCATCTGAATTGCCATGACTTCCCCTTGCACCCATGTGACCGCGATTCCTGCCGCACCCGCTGCCGACGCCGAGGCGCATTTTGCCGCTGCATTCCGTTTCGAAACGGATTGTTGGGATGTGCATGATGGGCTCTCCAAGGGGCCGGATTTCGTGCTGCTCGACGTGCGCTCGCCGCAGTTGTTCGCCCAGGGCCATGTGCCAGGTGCCATCAACCTGCCACACGGCAAGATCGTTGCCAGCAAGCTGACCGCTTGGCCGGCGGACACGCTGTTTGTGACCTACTGCGCCGGTCCGCATTGCAATGGCGCAGCACGCGGGGCGCTGCGTCTGGCAAGGCTGGGTCGGCCCGTGAAACTGATGGCCGGCGGGGTGACCGGCTGGCTGGATGAGGGCTTTGAGCTGCACAGGCCCAGTGCGCTGGTAGACCAGGCCTGCAGTGTGCCTGTGCAAAACGGAAGCGACGGAGCCTAGACGCTGGCCACAGGACCTCATGCCCAGTGCCTTGCAGGCGCCTGCAGCCCATGTGTTGCCGGCGCCAACATCCGCCATAGGCGCTGCCAAACAGCCTTGTCCTTGCCACAGGCAAGCACCAGTGGCGACTGGGGGCGTGTGCTTGGCTGCACTGCGGTGGTGGCCACCGTGCCAGAAGGCACGGCAGAGCAGTGTCCGGACCACAGGACCGCTATCGGTCAAGACCCGGCGAGTGTCACTGCGGCGGCCCAGGAGACCACGGGGCCAGCTCCATCCGGTCGCGACCCTTGCGCTTGGATGCGTAGAGGGCGTCGTCCGCCCGCTTGAGCCAGTGCGACAGTTCCGTGTCGGGCTGGTCGAACATGGTGGCACCAATGCTCAGGGCCACGGGCTCGGGCGTCGCGAACAGCGTGCGCGCTTGCTGCGCGAACGCCTCGCGCAGTGTCTCGCACAGCGCCTGCACGGCGGCGCTGGAGGTGTTGGTCAGCAGGATCACGAATTCGTCCCCGCCCAGCCGCGCGGCCAGCGCGCCGTCGGGCAGGGTGCTGCGCAGGAGGTCGGCGAAGGTCACCAGCAGGCGGTCGCCGGCATCGTGGCCGTGCAGGTCGTTGACCTGCTTGAAGTGGTCGATGTCGATCAGCAGCAGGGCGCCGGGGCTGGCCGGCGAGGCCTGCTGCAGTAACGGCGGTGCGCGCAGATAGAGTGCACGGCGGTTGTCCAGGGCGGTCAGCGGGTCGCGGGCGGCGATCTGCGCGATGCGTTCCTCGCGGCGGTGGCGCTCGGTGCCGGTCATGGACATGGCCAACAGCATGATCGCCATCACGCCTTCGACCAGCGAGACCAGGATCACCGTGCCGCGGAAACTGGCCAGGTTGATGAAGGCGTCCGGCACCAGGGTCGAGCTGGCCTTGGCAAGGTAGAACAGACCATGCACCAGCAGCACGAAACGCAGCTGCGCCGCGCCCACGCTCAAGGTCAAGGCACCGTCCTGTGGGCGCAGCAGCAGGCCGGCACGCAAGCTGATGACGGCGATCAGCAGTGACTGGATGCCCAGCATTGCCTTGGACCACCAGGGGCCGCCGGGCAGTGCCAGCATGGCCAGCCAGACGGCGACCAGCAGCCACCAGGCGCGCGGCAGCCGGGTGCGCGTGAATGCGGCGACACCGGACAGGAACATCCAGTGGGCCACGATCAGCATCCCGTTCGGAAACCAGATGCCGAACAGCACATAGCCACGCGAGCGCAGCAGGGCCAGCACGCAGCCCACGGCAATGATGGCGAAGCCCGTGCTCCACAGCAGCAGCGAGCGTTCGCGCACGCTGCGCCATTCGGCGACCAGGTACAGCGCAGAGGCTGCGGCCATGGCCGAGGTGAGGACGAGCAGGGTGAAGGGATCGAGGGCCATGGACGATAGATGTATCAGCGCGGGTGGGCCCGGCGGCGCGCGCGCGGCGCGATTGTCGCAGGGTGCAGATGTCCCGGTTGCCGTTGGGGGCCTGTGCCGGGCTTGCGTGCATGCCCCAGGGCACGGGACAGCACGCGCAGCGCTGCAGCACCCCAGCTTCGCGCGAGCGAATCCAGGCAGCGCCGCGATCGTTTGAGGTCAAAATAGCCTCTAGCCTGCCTGCAGGAAGCGCATCAAGCTACCAAGTCGATAGCGTGCAAGGGTTGCCGTAAGCTCAGCACCATGCATACATGTTCGATAGGTCCTTTTTCCGTCTCAGCCGTGGGGCTGGGGTGCATGAATTTCTGCCATGGCTACGGCAGCGGGGCCACGCCCCAGCAGGCACAGGCCGTGCTGCACGCGGCGCTGGAGGCCGGGGTGACGCTGTTTGACACGGCGGCCCTGTATGGGGTCGGGGCCAGCGAATCGCTGGTGGGGCCAATCCTGCAGCCCCACCGTGACCGCATCGTGTTGGCCAGCAAGGGGGGGATGGCCGGGGTGCGCGGTGCGGATGGCGTGCTGCGCCGCGTGATCGATGGCAGCCCCCAGGCGCTGCGCCAAAACTGTGAGGACAGCCTGCGCCGCCTGGGCACAGATGTGATCGACCTGTACTACCTGCACCGCTGGGACCCGCGCGTGCCGATCGAGGAGTCGGTGGGGGCGATGGCGCGCCTGGTGCAAGAGGGCAAGGTGCGGGCCCTGGGCCTGTCCGAGGTGGGGGTGGACACCCTGCGCCGCGCCCACCGCGAGCACCCGATTGCGGCCTTGCAAAGCGAGTATTCGCTGTGGACGCGCAATGCCGAATTGGGCACCCTGGCCGCCTGCCGCGAGCTGGGCATTGCCTATGTGGCCTTCAGCCCCCTGGGGCGTGGTTTTCTGCCCGGGCAGCTGCAGGACGTGACGCAGCTGCTGCCCAGCGACATGCGCAGCAGCATGCCGCGCTTTGCGCCCGAGACCTATGCGCGCAATCTGCAGCTGCTGGCCCCGATGCAGGTGCTGGCCGCCCAGGCGGGCTGCACCCTGGCCGAACTGGCCATCGCCTGGGTGCTGCACCAGGGCGAGCACGTGGTGGCCCTGCCCGGCACCACCCGTGTGGACCATCTGCTGGAAGACGTGCGGGGCGGCAGCATTCAACTCAGCCCCACGGTGCTGGCCGGGCTGGATGCCCTGTTCCTGCCCCAGGCGATTGCCGGTGACCGCTATGGCCTACAGGCCCAGCGCGAGGTGGACACCGAGAAATATGCCTTCGAGCAGACCGGCCGCTGAGCGGGCTGTGGGCCGCCAAGGTATGCCGTGGGCGCATAGCTGCTAGCACGTCCACCGCCACCAGGGCGGCGCAGGGCGCTGGCACACTGGCTTGCATAACTATCCAAGGAGATCACCATGCAAGGCCGTCGCACATCGGGCTGGGGGGCACGCTGGACGCGTGCGTGGATGAGTCTGGTGCTGGCGTTGCTGCCCGCCGTGGCGCCGCAGGCCCAGCCTCTGTCGGGCAAGCCGCTGCGCATCGTCGTGCCGTTTGGCGCAGGGGGCGTGGCCGATGTGACCTCGCGCGTGGTGGCGCAGCAGCTGTCCACCCAGCTGGGGCAGGCGGTGATCATCGAGAACAAGCCCAGCGCCGGAGGCATTGTGGCGGCGGACACGGTGGTCAAGTCTGCGCCCGACGGCCACACCCTGTTTCTGCTGTCCAACGGCAGCGCGGTCACGGTGAACCTGTTTCGGCAGCTGCCGTTCGACCTGGTGCAGGACCTGACGCCCATCTCCACCCTGGGTTACTTCGACATCGGTGTGATCACCGATGGTCGGGCCCGTTTCCAGAGCCTGAACGAGGTAGTGGCCTATGCCAAGGCGCACCCGGGGCAGCTCAACATCGGCAGCATCAATGTGGGCAGCACCCAGCACCTGGCGGCCGAGCTGTTCAAGTCGGCGGCCGGCATCGACGCGCAGATCGTGCCCTTCAATGGCACGCCCGCAGTGGTGACGGCGCTGCGCGGCCGGCAGATCGATGTGGCGGTGGAAATCCTGGCGCCCCTGACGGGGCAGATCCAGTCCCAGGCCGTCAAGTTGCTGGCGGTGGCGGGCGCGCAGCGCTCGGCCCTGCTGCCCGCAGTGCCCACGGCGCAGGAGGCCGGGGTGCCGGGCTTTGTCGCAGCCTCCTGGAATGCGCTGGCTGTGCCGTCGCGCACGCCACCTGCCGTGGTCCAGCGCCTGCACCAGGAGATTGCTGCCGCCGTGCGCCACCCGGACGTGGTGCAGAAGCTGCGTGCGCTCCACGTGCAGGCCCAGGACAGCACGCCCGCACAGACGGCGCAGCTGCTGCAGTCCGAAATCCAGCGTTGGGGCGTGGTGATCGAAAAGGCCCATATCACCAAGCAGTGAGCGCGCAGTTTGCTATGAAAAACGGGGTCGCCTGTCCCCTGGCGTGGCTGGCGGAAGATGGGTGTTGGGCGGCGCTGAGCAGGGGGACATGACCCAACCCCCGCTGGGCAGGCACCAGGCCCGGGCGTGCAGCCGCAGGCTGTGCCCAGGGACGCTGCCGTGTGACAGCGCGCCAACGCGGCGTATCCGGCGGCGTGGGGGGCGTGTCCGCTGCGCTCAATACAGCTTGCGCTTGCCCGGCTGCAGCAACACCACCAGGGCGCCGGCACCGCCCTCGGCCGGGCGGGCCTGCACAAAGGCCAGCACTTCCTTTTTCTGCACCAGCCAACGCTGGACCTTGGACTTGAGCACCGGCGTCTTGCCGGGCGAACCCAGGCCCTTGCCGTGCACCACGCGCACGCAGCGCAGGCCGGTGCGGTGGGCCAGGCGGATGAACTGGCCCAGGGCCTCGCGCGCCTCGTCGGAGCGCAGGCCGTGCAGGTCCAACTGGCGCTGGATGCTCCAGTGCCCGGCGCGCAGCTTGTGTGTCACGTCCAGGCCGATGCCGGGGCGGCGAAAGCTGAGCTGATCGTCCACGTCCAGCAGGGTGCTGACGTCGAACTCGTCGCTCATGGCCTCGTGCAGCACCCGCTCCTCATCCAGCTCATGCTGCAGGCGGCGCGGCGTGGGCGGGGCCTGCTCGAACGCAAAGCGGTCGGTGTGCGGCAGCGGCGTGACGGCGCCCACGAAGTGGGTGAACAGGTTGCGCTCGCGCTCGGCGGCGGCTTCGGCCTGGCGGCGCGCCAGTTCGGCGGCCTCCTGGCGCTCGCGCTGCAGCTTCAGCTCGCGCGAGATGCCGCCCAGCGCGTGCAGGCCGTGGTGGCGAAAGGCCTGGCTCATAGCTGTCCCGCCTCGGCCATGGAGTGGTTGGCGCCCTGCGCCACGATAATGTGGTCCAGCACGCGCACGTCCAGCAGGCCCAGGGCCTGCTTCAGGGTGTCGGTCAGCGCGTGGTCGGCCGGGCTGGGCAGCACGCTGCCGCTGGGGTGGTTGTGCGTCAGGATCACGCTGGCAGCGTGGTGGTGCAGGGCGCGCAAGGCCACCTCGCGGGGGTAGACCGAGGTCTGGCTCAGCGTGCCCCGGAACATTTCTTCCATGGCAATCAATCGGTTCTGGCTGTCCAGGAACAGCACGGCAAAAATCTCGTGGGGGCGGTGGCCCAGGTGCAGTTGCAGGTAGTGCTTCACGGCCCCGGGGTGGTCGAAGACCTCGCGCTCGCGCAGTTGCTGGGCCGTGGCGCGTTTGGCCAATTCCATCACTGCCAGCATTTCCGCACGCTTGGCAGGGCCGAGCCCCTTGACGCTGTGCAGCGCCTGGTCGCCGGTGTTGAGCAGCCCGGCCAGCCCGCCGAAGCGGTCCAGCAGGCCCTGGGCCATCTGTAGCACGCTGCAGCCGGCCAGGCCGGTGCGCAGCAAGATGGCCAGCAGCTCGGCGTCGGACAGGGCGCTGGCGCCCCGTGCCAGCAGCTTTTCGCGGGGCAGGGTGTCGGTCGGCAGGTCTTTGAAGGCCATGGTCCTGGGGCTGAAAGTGGGATAAACAGACGCCAAGGGCGCAGGGGCATGCCCGGTTTTCTACAATGGCGGCCAGTTTATCGGGACTTCCATGACCAATTCCGCGCCTTCGACCACGACTTCTGTGCCCACCGTACAAGCGGGCTCCTTCCTGACGTTGCACTACCGTCTGGCCGGCCCGGCCGGTGATGTGATCAACACCTTCCTGGAAAAGCCCGGCACGCTGTCGCTGGGCACGGGCGAGCTGTCGCCGGCCATCGAGGAGCAGCTGATCGGTCTGCCCGAAGGCATGCACACCACGTTCGAGCTGCCCGCCGGCGTGGCCTTTGGCGAGCGCAACCCCGACATGCTGCAGTGGGTGGCGCGCAAGCTGCTGAACGAGCTGGGCGATCCGCACGAACAGTACGCCGCGGGCGACGTGGTGCAGTTCCCCACGCCCGACGGGCTGGGCAGCTATGCCGGCTCGGTGGTGCAGGTGCGCGAGGACGGTGCCGTGCTGTTCGACTTCAGCCACCCGCTGGCGGGCCAGCCCGTGACCTTCGAAGTGCAGATCATCGGGGTGCTCTGAGGTGGTCGACGCCAAGGAAATCCTGCTGGCCGAACCCCGGGGCTTTTGCGCCGGTGTGGACCGCGCCATCGAGATCGTCGAGCGGGCGCTGCAGAAGTTCGGCCGCCCGATCTATGTGCGCCACGAGATCGTGCACAACACCTTCGTGGTCAACGA
The DNA here is from genome assembly GCF_009668305.1 of Comamonas sp. CAH-2. Lineage (NCBI taxonomy): Bacteria > Pseudomonadati > Pseudomonadota > Betaproteobacteria > Burkholderiales > Comamonadaceae > Comamonas > Comamonas sp. CAH-2. The sequence continues at coordinate 29,181 of NZ_VSWF01000033.1, read as the reverse complement.
CCTGAAGGACAAGGGTGCGATCTTCATCGAAGAGCTGTCGGACGTGCCCCCGGGCGCCACCCTGGTGTTCAGCGCCCACGGTGTGAGCAAGGCGGTGCAGGAAGAGGCGCAGGCGCGCGGCTTCAGCATCTTCGACGCCACCTGTCCGCTGGTGACCAAGGTGCACGTCGAGGTCGCCAAGCTGGCCAAGGAGGGCTATGAGTTCCTCATGATCGGCCACAAGGGCCATCCCGAGGTGGAAGGCACCATGGGCCAATTGTCCGAAGGCATCCACCTGGTGGAAGACGAAGCCGATGTGGCCAAGGTGCAGCCCAGGCAGACCGAGCTGCTGGCCGTGGTGACGCAAACCACGCTGAGCGTGGACGACGCTGCCGGCATCAAGGCGGCCATCAAGGCGCGTTTTCCGCATGTGCGCGAGCCCAAGCAGCAGGACATCTGCTACGCCACGCAGAACCGCCAGGATGCCGTCAAGGTGCTGGCGCCGCAGGTGGACGTGGTGATCGTGGTGGGCAGCCCCACCAGCTCCAACAGCAACCGCCTGCGCGAGCTGGCGCAGCGCCTGGGCACGCCCGCCTACATGGTGGACAACGCGGACGAGCTGCAGCAGGCGTGGTTCGAATCGGCCAGCCGCGTGGGCCTGACGGCCGGGGCCTCGGCCCCCGAGGTGCTGGTCAACGGCGTCATCGCCCGCATCAAGGCGCTGGGCGCGGTCTCCGTGCGCAAGATGGACGGCGTGGAGGAAACCATGAAGTTCCCGCTGCCCAAGGGCCTGAAGATGATCGACCCGGCCACGGGCCTGGAGATCGAGGTGCGCAAGACGCCCGAAACCGGCGCCTGAGGCGCCGAGGCTTTACGCGCTGATCTCTTCCATAAAAAGAGCGCCTGGCGCTGGTATTGCAAGCACTTCAGCCTGTTTGGATGCTGAAGACCGCGAACAACCAGCGCCAGGCGCTCTTTTTTTTTATGTGTGCTGCGTGCCCGCGGCGCTCAGCCCCACAGGTCCAGCGGGGGATCGCTGGCCACGGCCCGCAGGATGTCGGTGCGGCTGATGAAGCCGCTCAGGTGGCCCAGGTCGTCGGTCACGGGCAGGCCGGGCAGGCCGGTGTCCAGCAGCACATGGGCTACGCGGCGCAGGTCGGTGTCCTCGGCCACGGCGGGCACGGGCGACAGCATGGCCTCGGTCACCGGGCGCTTGGCCAGGGCGATCGCATCGCGCAGCGCGCCGGGTTCGGGCAGCAGCGCCAGCGGTGCCATGTCCGCGCGCAGCAGCAGGCCCACCACGCGCTGCTGGGCATCCAGCACCGGGGCCTGGGCAATCTTCTTGCTGGCCAGCACCTGCCAGGCCTGCTCCACCGTCAGCTCGGGCGTCACGGTGACCGCGCCGCGCGTCATCACGTCGCGCACCAGGTAGAGGCGCTTGCGCTCTTCCTTGGGGCCTTGCTCGGTCCCCAGGTAGGCCGACACGGCCCCCTGGGCGCGGGCGGTCAGGTGGTGCAGCAGGTCCGGGTTGCGCGCCTGGGCTTCCTGCGACTCGATCCCGCTGCTGCTGGCGCGCAGGCCGCTGGGGCGTTGCACGCCGCGCACGGCCGCAATCTGGCTGAGGCGATCGGGCCCCCCCTGGTACATGGGGCCGTGGATGCCGAAAACATAAAACATCTGCCAATCTCCTTGGATGTGTGCGGGGGCCTTTCCTCTCTATCGGCACACCAGCCTGCAACTGAACAGCAACTGCCGCACAATGGCGGATGCACTGCGGCGCTGGCGTCCCGATCCGGCCCGCACCACTAAAATTGCCACCATGCTAGACATTCTTCTTCTCCGCAAAGACCTCGACTCCGCGATTGCGCGCCTGGAAACTCGTAAGAAGCCGCAAGCCTTCCTGAATGTGGAAGCCTTTCAGGCCCTGGAGTCCGAGCGCAAGACCTTGCAAACCCGCACGGAGGAGCTGCAGGCCCAGCGCAACCAGCTGTCCAAGCAGATCGGCATGCTGATGGGCAAGGGCGACAAGGACGGCGCCGAAGCTGCCAAGGCCCAGGTGGCCGCCTCCAAGACCGAACTGGAGCAATCCGACGCGCGCCTGGAACAGATCAAGACCGAGCTGGAAACCATGCTGCAGGCCGTGCCCAACCTGCCGCACGAGAGCGTGCCGGTGGGTGCCGGTGAGGACGACAACGTGGTCGTGCGCACCTGGGGCACGCCCAAGGTCTTCGACTTCGAAGTCAAGGACCACGTGGACGTGGGCATGCCGCTGGGCCTGGACTTCGACATGGGCGTGAAGCTGTCGGGCTCGCGCTTCACCGTCATGAAGGGCGGCATTGCCCGCCTGCACCGCGCGCTGGCGCAGTTCATGCTGAACGTGCAGACCGGCGAGCACGGCTACACCGAGTGCTACGTGCCCTACGCCGTGAACGCCGATTCGCTGCGTGGCACCGGCCAGTTGCCCAAGTTCGAAGGCGACCTGTTCGCCGCCAAGAAGGGCGGCCAGGAGGGTGAGCCCGTGCCGGACAACCAGGCGCTGTACCTGATCCCCACCTCGGAAGTGCCCCTGACCAACTTCCTGCGCGACGTGGTCGTGCAAGAGGCAGAGCTGCCCATCAAGCTGACGGCGCACACCCCGTGCTTCCGCTCGGAAGCCGGCAGCTACGGCCGTGACACGCGCGGCATGATCCGCCAGCACCAGTTCGACAAGGTCGAGATGGTGCAGATCGTGCACCCCGAAAAGAGCTACGAAGTGCTGGAAGAGATGACCGGCCACGCCGAGGCCATCCTGCAGAAGCTGGGCCTGCCGTACCGCGTGATGAGCCTGTGCACCGGCGACATGGGTTTTGGCGCCACCAAGACCTATGACCTGGAAGTGTGGCTGCCCGGCCAGGGCAAGTACCGTGAGATCAGCTCGATCTCCAACTGCGAGGCCTTCCAGGCCCGCCGCATGCAGGCGCGCTTCAAGAACGCCAAGGGCAAGAACGAGCTGGTGCACACGCTCAATGGCTCCGGCCTGGCCGTGGGCCGCTGCCTGGTTGCCGTGCTGGAAAACTACCAGCAGGCCGATGGCTCGGTGGTCATCCCCGAGGTGCTGCGCCCCTACATGGGTGGCCTGGAACGCCTGCAGGCCTAAAAAACTCCGGGTTTGCCGGAAGCGGTCAAAAACGCTGCTACAATAGCAGCTTCGACACGCAGGAGAGGTGGCAGAGTGGTCGAATGTACCTGACTCGAAATCAGGCGTAGCAGCAATGCTACCGTGGGTTCGAATCCCACCCTCTCCGCCAATGCGGCTGTAGCTCAGCTGGATAGAGTACTTGGCTACGAACCAAGGGGTCGTGGGTTCGATTCCTGCCAGCCGCACCAGATTGAAGCCCTAGAACGCAAGTTCTAGGGCTTTTCTCTTTTTATGAAAGCCTTGTTTTTTGATTGAGCAACAGCAAGGTCTGTATCCAAGCAATTGGATGCAGTCAGCAACTTAGGTTGTTGATGGCTTAGCGGCTGTAGCTCAGCTGGATAGAGTACTTGGCTACGAACCAAGGGGTCGTGGGTTCGATTCCTGCCAGCCGCACCAGATTCAAGCCTCAGAGATGCATATCTCTGAGGCTTTTGTCTTTCTGGGTGTCTCCGGGGTTGATGTGGAGGATGAAAAGATTTTTTCATCGTTTTGAGAATTAAGGGTAATTGCTAGGCCTATAATCGATGGCTTAGCGGCTGTAGCTCAGCTGGATAGAGTACTTGGCTACGAACCAAGGGGTCGTGGGTTCGATTCCTGCCAGCCGCACCAATTGGAAGTCCTGATACCGCAAGGTGTCAGGACTTTTTGGTTTGTGCCCTGCATCCCGCCGGGGCGCCACGGGTTTTGTGTGAAGATGCGGCCCATGAACAAGGCTTTCACCAAGGAAACCGATGGGCAGGACGACGACGATGACCTGCCCAGCCTGCCCGCCATTCCCAAGGGCAGCAAGAACTACATGACGCCCCGTGGCTACCAGACGCTCAAGGCCGAGCTGCTGGAGCTGATCGACAACGAGCGTCCCAAGATCGTGGAGACCGTGCACTGGGCGGCCAGCAATGGCGACCGCTCGGAAAACGGCGACTACCTGTACGGCAAGAAGCGCCTGCGCGAGATCGATCGCCGCATCCGCTTTCTGACCAAGCGGCTGGAAGCGGCCGAGGTGGTCGACCCGTCGGTACACCACGGCAGCGAGCAGGTGTTCTTCGGCGCGCGCGTGACCTATGCCGATGACGAAGGCGTGGAGCGCACCATCACCATCATGGGCATCGATGAGGCCGACAGTGCCCAGGGGCAGGTGAGCTGGATTGCACCGGTGTCACGGGCACTGCTGAAGGCCAAAATCGGCGATGAGGTGCCGCTGCCCACCCCGGCCGGCGTGCGCATGCTGGAGGTGCTGGACGTGGAGTACCCGCCGCCAGCCGCCTGAGCGGGATATGCCGCCGCTGCAGACGGCAGTTTGGCGAGAACGGGCCCCTTGGCGGCTTATTCCTGAACCTGCACCTGAGTCTGTGCACATGTCGGTGCTGGCGCGTGCTGCCTTGGCGCAGGAAGCAGTGCCAGTGCCTGGTCTAGTCTGGTCTGGCGGATTGGGTAAGCTCAGAAAAAAGGAGCTATCTGCGCTCGTCTACGTTGTATTTCAGGATAAAAACCATCTGAAACGTCCGCATCACCTGCGCGGGCAGCTCTTGTTTTGATCAAGGCGCATAAAAAATGCGGCCCCAAGGGCCGCATGCGCTGACCAGCATGCGCGCGGCTTATTCCAGCGGCAGGATGCGGGCGGCGCGCACCACGGTGGGCACGCGGCGCAGGCTTCGCAGCGCGGCCTCCACCTGCTGCTGGTCGTGCACGGAGACGATGAAGCGCAGCTCGGTGGTCTGCATGGCGGCTTCGTCGTCCATCTCCAGGCGGCGGATGTCGACGTTGGCGTTGCTCAGTTCGGTGGCCACGCGGGCCAGCACGCCCTTCTGGTTGTGGATGGTGACGCGGATGCCGCTGTCATACAGCTTTTGCCGACTTTCCTCGGCCCATTCCACGGGCACGAAGCGTTCGCTGTCGGTGTGCTGCAGGCGCTTGGCATTGACGCACTGGGCATTGTGCACGTGCAGGCCGTCGCCACGGCCCAGATAGGCCACGACCGGGTCGCCGGGCACGGGCCGGCAGCAGCTGGCATATCGCACGGAGCTGTTGCTGTTGCCGTCCAGGGCCACCGTGCTGTGGCTGCGCAGGCTCTGGCTGCCGAAGCGTTCCTGGGTCAGCAGCAGGGCGTCGGGGCGCTGGCCCTGGCTGGACAGCTCGGCCATGAAGTGGCGCGCCACCCAGCCGGCGGCCTGGCGGCCCATGCCGATGTCGGTGAGCAGGTCTTCGCGGCTGGGGCTGTTGGCCTTGAGCAGCACGGCCGTCCACAGGGCCTTGTTGGCCTCGTCGTCACCGGGCACGGTGGCAATGCCTTCTTCGCGCAGGGCCTGGGCCAGCAGGGTCTCGCCCAGCACCATGGACTCGCTGTGCGCTGCGGTCTTGAGGTAGTTGCGGATCTTGGAGCGGGCGCGGCCGGTCTTCACAAAGCCCAGCCACGCCGGGTTGGGGTTGGCGTTGTCGTCGGTGATGATCTGCACCACGTCGCCACTCTTGAGCTCGGAGCGCAGCGAGGCGGGCTCGCCGTTGATCAGGGCGGAGACGGTGTGGTGGCCGATGTTGCTGTGGATGGCGTAGGCAAAGTCCACCACCGTGGCACCCCGCGGCATGGCCATGATCTTGCTCTTGGGCGTGAAGACGTAGATGGAGTCCGGGAACAGGTCCACCTTGACGTTGTCCCAGAACTCCGTGGCGTCGTTGGTCTCGGTCTGGATGTCCAGCAGCGACTGCAGCCACTTGGTGTTCAGCACCTCCTGCTTGCCCTGCGACTTGTACAGCCAGTGGGCGGCAATGCCGGCCTCGGCCACGATGTGCATGGGCTCGGTGCGGATCTGGAACTCGATGTTCACGCCCGAGGGGCCGACCAGCATGGTGTGCAGCGACTGGTAGCCATTGGCCTTGGCAATCGCAATGTGGTCCTTGAACTTGCCGGGCACGGGCTTGTACATCTGGTGCAGGATGCCCAGCGCCGTGTAGCAGTCGGTCACCGTGGGCACGATGATGCGAAAGCCGTAGATGTCGGTCACCTGCGCAAAGGTCAGGTGGTGGCGCAGCATCTTCTGGTAGAGCGAGTACAGCGTGCTTTCACGGCCGGCCAGACGGGCGGGCAGGTTGACGCGGTCGAACTCGGCGGCAATCTCGTTTTGCACGCGCAGCACCAGGTCGTGGCGGCGGGCACGCGACTTGGTGATAGCCTTTTCCAGGGTCTCGTAGCGCCAGGGGCGTTGGTAGCGGAAGGACAGGTCCTGCAGCTCGCGGTAGGTCTGGTTCAACCCCAGGCGGTGGGCGATGGGGGCGTAGATCTCCAGGGTCTCGGAGGCGATGCGGTTCCACTTACTGCGCGGCATGTCGCCCATGGTGCGCATGTTGTGGGTGCGGTCGGCCAGCTTGATCAGGATGACGCGCACGTCCTTGGCCATGGCCAGCAGCATCTTGCGGAAGGACTCGGCCTGGTTCTCTTCGCGCGTGTTGAAGTGCAGCTTGTCCAGCTTGGTCAGGCCGTCCACCAGATCGGCCACCACGGGGCCGAAGCGCTCGTCCAGATCCTGCTTGGTGATGCCGCAGTCTTCCATGGCATCGTGCAGCAGCGCGGCCATCAGCGCCGGGGCATCGAGCTTCCAGTGCGCGCAGATGGTGGCGACGGCAATCGGGTGGGTGATGTAGGGGTCGCCGCTGCTGCGCCACTGGTTGGTGTGGGCCTTGTCGGCGTAGCGCCAGGATTGGCGCACCAGTTCGATGTCAGCGGGTGGCAGATAGGACAGATAGTCCAGCATGCGCTCGAAATGCGCAGCAGAAACGCGGGCCGCAACTTCCAAACGTGCATCAAGGGACACGTCGGGCGAGGTTCGGGGGATGTCGTCTGTTTTGGAATTGAAAGCCGCGTTCATGCCCTAAATGTATCGCGGGAAAGCGGGGATAGACATAGTAAAAAAAAAGCACCGCGATACGGTGCTTCTATTGTCTGCCGACTTGCACAGACTTGAAAACAGCAAACAGGCTTAACCTGGCACTTTTTTCAGCATTTCCAGGCCAACCTTGCCTTCTGCGATTTCACGCAGGGCGGTCACGCCGGGCTTGTTCTGGCATTCCACCTTGGGGGTGTGGCCTTGGCTCAGCATGCGGGCGCGGTAGGTTGCGGCCAGCACAAGCTGGAAGCGGTTGGGGATTTGCTCCAGGCAATCTTCAACGGTGATGCGTGCCATCAGGGTACTCCGGGGGAATTCAGGATAGGTTGAGCGAATCAAACACGTCGCCGCGCAGGCGGCGTTGCGACGCGTACTTCAGGCGCTGGGCGTGAATGATCGCTTTCAGGTCAAAGAGCGCGCTCTCGAATAACTCGTTGATTATAACGAAGTCGAATTTTCCGACCTGGGCCATCTCTTCTTCCGCATTCTTCATGCGCAGCTCGATGACTTCCGGGGCATCCTCGCCACGGTTTTCCAGGCGCGAGCGGAGCTCTTCCCAGCTGGGGGGCAGGATGAAGATCAGCACCGCCTGGGGAAAGGACTCGCGCACCTGCAGGGCGCCCTGGTAGTCGATCTCCAGCAGCACGTCCTCGCCATTGGCCAGACGGTCCTGGATGCCTTTTTTCGAGGTGCCATAGCGCTTGCCATGCACGTTCGCCCATTCGACAAAGGCATTGTTGGCGACCATGGCGTCGAACTCCTGCTCGGAGGCGAAGAAGTACTCGCGGCCATGTTTTTCCTGTCCGCGCGGCGCACGCGTGGTGTGCGACACGGACGGGTAGACGCGCGCATCAAACGAGCGCAATGCCTTGACCAGGCTGGATTTACCGGCTCCGCTGGGAGCTGCGACGACAAAGAGGTTTCCGGGGTGTTCCATAAACAGCGGTGGTGCTTGTGGCGACCTTGCAAAAAGGGCGCTTGCGCGCCCTGTGGTTTTTAACGGTGGTTATTCAATGTTCTGGACTTGCTCGCGCATCTGCTCGATCAGCACCTTCATGTCCACGCTGATGCGTGTCAGATCCAGGGCGGCCGACTTGGAGCCCAGGGTGTTGGCTTCGCGGTGCATTTCCTGGATCAGGAAGTCCAGGCGTTTGCCGATCTCGCCGCCCTTTTTCAGCAGGCGCTCGACTTCGTCCAGGTGCGAGTCCAGGCGGGTGATCTCTTCGGCCACATCGATGCGGATGGCAAAGGCCGTGGCTTCGGACAGGGCGCGCTCGCGTGCGGCTTCGGGGGCCACCTGGCCTTCGGTCAGGCCCATGGCTTCCTGCCAGCGGTCCAGGAAACGCTGGCGCTGCTGCTCGACCAGCTGCGGCACCAGGGGGCCGGCCTGGCTGGCCAGCGTGCGCAGTTGCTGCACGCGGTCCTGCAGCATCTCGGCCAGGCGCTCGCCTTCGCGGGCGCGGGCTTCAATCAGGGCCTGCACGGCGCTGTCGGCCACCTGCGGCACGATGTCCTGCCAGTCCACGGAGACGGCGTTGCCGCCGCCGGCCAGGCGCAGCGCATCGGCCACGGACAGGCCCTTGGCGTCGGGCAGCCAGGCCTGCACCAGGTCCTGCACGCTTTGCATGCGCTGCAGCAGGGCGGGCGTGGGCTGGGGCAGCGATGCGGAGGTGTCCACATCGATGGCGGCGCGCACTTCCACCTTGCCGCGCTTGAGGCGCTGGGTCAGCAGGGCGCGCAGGGCGGGTTCCTGGCTGCGCAGCTCATCGGGCAGGCGGAAGGTCAGATCCAGAAAGCGGCTGTTGACGGCGCGGATTTCAAGCCCCAGACGCACATTGGGCGCAGAGGTGTTGTCCTCGATGGACGCCGGCGTGTGCTGGACGCTGGCGTATCCGGTCATGCTGTAAACTGCCATTGGACGTTTCTTTTGGTTGCTTGCAATCCCCCGATTATCCGGTTTCCGCTCCGACCTTGAGGTTTACCTGAACAAAATGTCTTCCCGGATCAAGCCAGCGCCCTTGCCACCCGATACCGTGATTGGCGACTACCGCGTGGTGCGCAAGGTGGCCTCGGGGGGCTTCGGGGTGGTCTATCTGGCGCAGGACCGGCAGGGGCAGGACGTCGCCATCAAGGAATATTTGCCTGCGGCCTTGGCCACGCGCGCGCCGGGCGAGTTGGTGCCCAAGGTGGCGCAGGACAAGCTGTCGCTGTACCGGCTGGGCCTGAAAAGTTTCTTTGAAGAAGGCCGCGCGCTGACGCAAATCTCCCACGCCTCGGTGGTGAGCGTGCTCAACTTCTTCCGCGAGAACGAAACCGTCTACATGGTCATGAACTTCCTGCGTGGCGCCTCGTTGCAGGAATACATCGTGACGGCGCGGGCCCAGCAGCACGCCAAGGTGCTGCGCGAATCGTCCATCCGCTCGCTGTTTGACGAGGTGCTGCGCGGTCTGCGCATCGTGCACCAGCACAAGATGCTGCACCTGGACATCAAACCGGCCAATATCTTTGTCACCGACGATGACCGCGCGGTGATGATCGACTTCGGCGCGGCCCGCGAGGTACTGAACAAAGAGGGCAACTTCATCCGCCCGATGTACACCCCCGGCTTCGCGGCCCCCGAGATGTACCGGCGCAACGGCAGCATGGGCCCGTGGACGGACATTTACGCCATCGGCGCCTGCATGTTCGCCTGCATGACCGGCCAGCCGCCGGCCGATGTGCCAAGCCGCCGCGAGAAGGACCGCCTGCTGGTGGCCCTGGCGCGCTTGCGCGGTGTGTACTCCGACAACCTGCTGGAGCTGGTGCAGTGGGCCATGGCCCTGGACCCGCTGGACCGGCCGCAGTCGGTATTTGCATTCCACAAGGCCCTGAGCCAAGACACCGAACGCCGTTACACCCCGCTGAGCGTGTCGGAAAAGGTGCGGCTGCAACTGGACTCGCTGATCGGCGAGGGGCGCAAGACGCAGTCGCCGGGTGAAACCTCGGTCCGCATCAAGGCACCATGAAATTCTCCGTCTTCCAGCTCAGCCGCCGCGGCGGGCGCGCCGTCAACGAAGACCGCATGGGCTACTGCTACACGCGCGATGCGGCGCTGTTCCTGCTGGCCGACGGCATGGGTGGCCATGCCGAGGGCGAGGTGGCCGCGCAGCTGGCCCTACAGAGCATTGCGGCGCAGTTCCAGCGCGAGGCCACGCCGGCGCTGGCCGATCCCACCGACTTCCTGAACCGTGCCGTCATCACGGCGCACCAGCACATCCAGCGCTATGCCAAGCTCAAGAAGATGGCGGACTCGCCGCGCACCACGGTGGTGGCAGCGGTGGTGCAGGGGGGGCAGGCGACCTGGCTGCACTGCGGTGACTCACGCCTGTACTGGGTGCGCGATGGCAAGCTGCTGGCGCGCACGCGCGACCACTCGTACCTGGAGATGGAGCGCGGCGCGGCCACGCCGCTGCTGCTGGCGCACCGGCTGCTGAATCGCAACGTGCTGTTCACCTGCCTGGGGGCCTCCGGCATGCCCATCTTCGATGTCAGCGGCCCGCACCCGCTGCGCAGCGGCGACCGGCTGCTGCTGTGCTCCGACGGCCTGTGGGGCGTGCTCAAAGAGCCGGCCCTGCTACACGGCCTGTCGATCCTGCCGGTGGACCACGCCATCCCGGCGCTGGTGGATTCGGCCTTGCAGATTGCCGGCAACAAGAGCGACAACGTCACGGCCCTGGCCATGGAGTGGGAAGTGCCCGAGGACGTGCACAGCCAGCACGGGGTGGAGACCGATACCGCCACGACCACGCAGTGGTTCGCCTCCACCATCCAGTCCTCGCACGAGCTGGACACGCTGGACGATCCCCTGGACGAGGACGAGATTGAGCGTAACATCGCCGAGATCAACGCCGCTATCCGCCGCTCGGCCGCGCGCAAGTCCTGAGCCGGCCTGACCACTCCAGTGGCCCACATGGGCTTGCAGTTTGTCGCACACTGGGCGCTGGCTGGCACCAAGCGGACGCACCGGCCTTGTTCTCAACATCAAAATAGATAGCTATGAGCGCTTGCCATGTCTGCGTGAGTGCCTGATTTGACCCATGAAAATTGTTCTCGCCTCCAACAACCGCGGCAAGCTGGCCGAATTGCAGTCCATGTTCGCCCCGCTGGGCGTGGAGCTGATCTGCCAGGGCGATCTGTTTGAGGGCGAAGCCCCCGAGCCCTTTGGCACCTTTGTGGAAAACGCCCTGAGCAAGGCGCGCTTTGCTGCCGAGCGCACCGGCCTGCCGGCGATTGCCGACGATGCTGGCCTGTGCGTGGACGCCTTCGACGGCCAGCCCGGCGTGGACACGGCCTACTACTGCACGCACTACGGCTACGAGAAAAGCGACGCCAACAACGTCACCTGCCTGCTGGAAAACCTGGCGCCGCACGCCAACCGCCAGGCCGCCATGGTGAGCACCCTGGTGGGCGTGCGCCACCCCAAGGACCCCGAACCGCTGATCGCCGTGGGCCGCGTGCACGTGGAGATCGCCACCGAGCGCCGCGGCAGCAGCGGCTTCGGCTTCGACCCGGTGCTGATCATTCCCGAGATCGGCAAGACCTTTGCCGAGATGGCGCCCGAGTTCAAGAACGACCACAGCCACCGCGGCCGCAGCACGCGCGCCATGATGGAGTTGCTGCGCACCACGTGGCTGGCCACGGCCTGAGGCAGAGGCGGGTGGAGGCTGTGCCGCCGCCGCGGGTGGCCTGCCGCACAGCCTGAGTACCGATTGACGTTTGAATGCGATGAATATTCCTATTAATCCGGCAGAGACCGCGACCCTGGGCCAGCCGCCCAAGGACGTGCAGCACTACATGCGCGCCGGCACGCTGGGCCTGCCGGCGCTGCCGCCGCTGTCGCTGTACATCCACCTGCCCTGGTGTTTGAAGAAGTGCCCGTACTGCGACTTCAACTCGCACGAGCAGCGCAGCCAGGCCGACGGTGGTGTGCCGGAGCAGCGCTACATCGACGCCCTGATGGCCGATCTGGAGGCCAGCCTGCCCCTGATCTGGGGGCGCACCGTGCACAGCGTGTTCATCGGGGGCGGCACGCCCAGCCTGTTCAGCCCGGACAGCATCGACCGCCTGATCAGCGGCCTGCGCGCGCGCCTGCGAATGGAGCCGGACTGCGAAATCACCATGGAGGCCAACCCCGGCACCTTCGAGAAGGAGCGCTTTCGCGCCTACCGCCATGCCGGGGTGACGCGCCTGTCGATCGGCGTGCAAAGCTTTGACGACCGCTTCCTGCAGGCCCTGGGCCGGGTGCACGACGGCGCCCAGGCGCGTGCGGCGGTGCAGGAGGCGGCCGAGGCTTTCGAGACCTTCAACCTCGACATCATGTACGCCCTGCCGGGGCAGACCGAGGCCGACCTGGTGCGCGACCTGGAGACGGCGCTGGGCTTCCACCCCCCGCACATCTCCATCTACCACTTGACCATCGAGCCCAACACCTACTTCGCCAAGTTCCCGCCCGTGGTGCCCGAGGAGGACACGGCCTACGACATGCTGGATCGCATCACCGCCATGACCGGCGCGGCGGGCATGCAGCGCTACGAGATCTCGGCCTATGCGCGCGAAGGCCACCAGTGTTTTCACAACACCAACTACTGGCAGTTCGGCGACTACCTGGGCATTGGCGCGGGCGCGCACGGCAAGCTCAGCTTTGCGCACCGAGTGGTGCGCCAGGTGAAGCTGCGCGATCCGCAGCGCTACATGGATGCCGCCCTGGCCGGGCGCGCCCTGGCCAGCGACGAGGATGTGCGCCGCAAGGACCTGCCGTTCGAGTACATGTTGAACGCGCTGCGCCTGCGCGGCGGCTTTGCCATCCAGGACTACCTGGACCGCACCGGCCTGCCCATCAGCACCATCAGCGCGGCCCTGGACGAGGCCGAGCGCAAGGGCCTGGTGCTGCGCCAGCACGGGCGCGTGACCCCGACGGAGCGCGGCTTTGATTTCCTCAGCGATCTGCAGGCGCTGTTCCTGGGCGACGCCTGAGCGACTGGGTGCCGGGGTCATCGCGGCTTAGGCCTGCACAACTCCCAAAAAGAAAGCACCTTGCGCAGGTGCTTGCTGGTTTTCAGGGCGTTGGGTGCTGAAATCAGGCGTGCCTGCTGCGCTACCTGCTATCAAAAGCCTCAACCGCAGCGTGCCGCGACGATGCGGCCGGTGGCGTCTACTTCCAGGTTCAGGCGCTCGGCGTTGAACTCCATGGTCACGGCCTGGCCAGGGCGCAGCACGCGCACCATGTAGGCGCCGGCCTTTTTGCGGGCCTCGGACACGTTGTGCTCGGTGTTGGTCTTGCCCACGGCCCATTGCGCCTTGTCGGGGTTGCAGGTTTGCACAGGGCGGGGGGGCTGTTGGGCGCCGGTTCCGCCGGTGCGGTAGGGCGTCAGCGTACAGCCAGCGGCCAGGGCGACCACCGCGGTCATGGCAAGTGCGTGCAATCCAACGTGCATGGGACGGGCTCCTTCTTGAACATGCTGGGACCATACCAGTCCACGTCGGCCATTTTGCGCTTCATGTGTGACGGTTTGTGTCGACCTGCAAACCGGTGTGGCGGGCCTGGCCACCATGGCCCCGCCACGGCAAAACGCGCCTAGCCGCGCGGATGCTGGAACACGCTGGCGTCGATGCGCAGCTGCTTGGCCTTGGCGGCGGCCTGCTCGGCCTGCTGGCGCGTGTCGAACGGGCCGATGCGCAGGCGTGTGAGATCGCCTTTGCTGCTGCTGACGGTCTGGCGCAGGGCATTCAGCTTGGCGCCCTGCAATTGCTGGACGGCCTTGTCGACATTCGCGGCCTGGGCGTAGACACCGGCGTTCAGGTAGAACTTGCCGGGCACCAGGCGCCCGTTGGCGGCAGCGGGCGCAGGCTTGGGCTCGGGGGCGCCCTTGCTGGCCTTGTCGGCTTTCTCGGCCTTCGCAGTCTTGCTGCCCTTGTCGGTTTTTTCGGCTTTGTCGGGCTTGGCCGGTGCGGGGGCCTTGGCGGCTGGCGCGGGCGGTGTCACGGCCTTCTTGGCCGGGGCTGGCGGCGCTGCGGGGGGCGATACTGCGGCCAGGGCTGGTGCCGGCACAGGCACAGCGGCCGGTGCCGCTGCAGGGGCTGGCGCAATCGCCGCTGCCGGCTCGGCGACCAGGGCCACTTGGGGAGCGGCTTCGGGCGTGGCGGGCACGGCCTGGGCCAGTGTGACGAGGGACAGCGCGGGCGCGGTGTCGGCGGGAGGGGCGGCCGCGGGCGTGAAGGCCACGGGCTGCGTCGGTGCCAGGCTGGACACCTGGGGAATGACGAGGTCGGGCGGGCCGGACGGGGCGGGGGCCTCGCTCGGTCCACCTTGCTTGACCTGGTGCAGCACCAGGCCGGTCAGGGCGGCCAGCAGCAGGGCCTGGATGGCGGCGATGGTGTGCAGGCGGTCCTTGGTCACGGCCTGCTCCGCCAGCTGCGCGCGTGCCTGTGACAGCGAGCTGGCGCGGGTCAGCGTCTGCAGCGTGTGCTGGCGCACATGCTGGTAGTACAAGGCGTTGCCCAGGGTGCCCGGCACCACACACAACAGCATGCCGACCAGCAGGCACAGGGCCAGCTCCAGCGGCAGCGGCAGCCGCCCGTGCACGCCGCCCCACCACACCAGCAGCAGCGCGGCCAGCAGGCACAGGTACAGCGCGGCAGGGCGCCACAGCTTGCGCAGCACCAGCCAGGCCAGCGTGCAGAAGGCGGCGCCATGGTTCCAGGTGGGCACGGCCTTGCCCAGGGTCTCGAAGCGCTGGAAGTGCCGCTGGTAATACGCTGCGTTGATGGGGCCGACGCTCAGCCGGTACAGGTCGGGCATGATGCCCGTGTCCCCGGAGGAGGGGGCAGGCGTGAAGGCGTTGGAGCGGGAAGGCGTCGCAGGCATGCGGGCGATTGTGGCATGGCCGGTGTGCGGCCCTGAATTGTCAAACAATGTTTGTCACACCCGGCCCACACGGCGGGCACAGGTGGCTCGCCGCGCCTTTTGGGCGCACACCCTTGCGCAGGCTTTTACACTGGCGGCTTTGTTTTCGCGGCGCGGCCCCTGCTTGGGGGCTGTGCCCACCGTGGCGGCTGTGCAGGCCGCCGTGCTACCGAGTCAGTGGGTCATGCAACAACAACACGAATGGCAGTTTTTCCGGGCGGGCGGGGTGGACCAGGTCACCATCCGCACCGGTGCAGATATCGCAAACATTGGGCAACTGGATCAGAAGCTGTGGGTGGCCCTGGCCTGCCCCACGCGCGGGATTGAATTCGACAGCGCCACGCTGGACATGATCGACCTGGATGCCGATGGCCGCATCCGCGCGCCGGAACTGGTGCAGGCCTGCGAATGGGCGGTCTCCATGGTCCAGGACCCGGAGGTGCTGACCACCGGGTCGGACGTGCTGCAGCTGTCGTCGCTGCGCGGGGATTCCGACGAGGCGCGGGCCCTGCTGGATGAAGCCCGGCGCATCCTGGCGCTGCAAGGGCGCAGCGGCACCGACAGCGTCTCGCTGGCCGAGGTACAGCAGCGGCTGACGACGCTCAACAGCATGCCTTTCAACGGCGACGGCATCCTGAACCCCGTGACCCTGGCCGATCACCCCGCGCTGGCCGCCCTGGTGGAGCGCATCATGGCCGCCTATGGCAGCGCCCAGGGGTGTGACGGCCAGCCGGGCCTGGGCCGCGCGCAGCTGGACAACTTCTTCACCGACGTGCAGGCGATTGCCGACTGGCATGCGCGCGCCCAGTCCAACACCTGCGCCTTGCCCACGCAGGAGCAGGCCGTGGCCGCCGCGCAGGCGCTGAATGCCGTGCAGGCCAAGGTCGAGGACTTTTTTGCGCGCACGCGCCTGGCGGCTTTCGACGCCAGCGCCCTGGTGCCGCTGAGCCCGTCCGTCGAGGGCTACGCCGCCCTGGGCAAGCAGTTGCTGAGCCAGGAGGACGCCGCGATTGCCGCACTGCCCGTGGCCACCGTGGTGGCCGGGGGCGAGCTGCCGCTGACGCAGGGCATCAACCCCGCCTGGGCCGAGGCGATGGCCACCCTGCGCACCACTGCCGTCGAGCCGCTGCTGGGCCCGTTGGACAGCCTGAGTGCCGCGCAGTGGGCGCAGCTCAAGGCGCAGCTGGCGCCGTGCCAGGCCTGGCTGGCGGACCACCCCGCGACCCCGCTGGGCACGGTGGCGCAGGCCGAGGCACAGGCGCTGCTGGACAGCGGCATGCAGCAGCAGTTGCAGGATTTCATCCAGCACGATGAGGACGAAAAGCAGCACAGCGTGCACGCGATCGCGCTGGAGAAGCTGATCCGCTACCAGCGCGACCTGCTAGCGCTGTTGAACAACTTCGTGGCCTTCTCGCAGTTCTACAACCGCCAGGGCGCGGCCTTCCAGGCCGGCACCCTGTTCCTGGACGGGCGCAGCTGCGACCTGACGGTGGATGTGGCCAACCCCGCTGCGCACGCCACGCTGGCCGGCATGGCCAAGGTCTTCCTGGCGTATTGCGAGTGCCAGCGCAACGGCCAGAAGCGCCACATCGTGGCCGCCTTCACGGCCGGGGATGTGGACTTCCTGTTCGTCGGGCGCAACGGCATCTTCTACGACCGTGCTGGCCAGGACTGGGATGCCACCATCACCAAGCTGATTGAGAACCCCACCAGCATCGGCCAGGCCTTCTTCTCGCCCTACAAGAAGTTCGTGCGCATGGTCGAGGAGCAGGTGGCCAAGCGTGCGGCCGCCAAGGACGCCTCGGTCACCGCCAGCCTGGACGCCCAGGCCAGCAAGCTGGTCGACGTGAGCAAGGGTGCTGCCGCCGCGCCGGCACCCGCTGCGGCGGCGGGCAAGAAGACCGATGTGGGCACGGTGGCCGCCATCGGCGTGGCGCTGGGCTCCATCAGCACGGTGCTGGTCGGCATCTTCGGCAAGTTCGTGGAGCTGGGGCCCTGGATCCCCGTGGCCTTGCTGGGCATCATCCTGGCCATCTCCGGGCCCAGCATGCTGATTGCTTGGCTGAAGCTGCGTGAGCGCAGCCTGGGCCCCATCCTGGACGCCAGCGGCTGGGCCATCAATGGCCGCATGAAGATCAACCTGCAGCTGGGCAACTCGCTGTCGCAGGCGGCCAAGGTGCCGCTGAGCGCCAAGCGCATCACCCACGACCCGTTTGCCGACAAGCACACCGCCCGCTGGGTCTGGGGCGTGGTGGCTGTGCTGATGCTGGCCGCGCTGGCCTGGCGCTGCGGCTGGCTGGACCGCGTGCTGCCCCAGCCCTGGCAGTACAACGCGGTGATGGCCGAGGTAGCACCGCCGCCACCGGCCGCGCCTGCACCCGCTCCTTCGCCTGCGCCTTGAGCGGGGCACCCTAGCCCCCACAAGCCAGCAGCCTGCTGGCTTTTTTCATAGCTGCAGGCGCAGGATGGGAAGGGGATAGAGGCCGTTTTGGCTTGAAAATTAGGGAGGCCGGTCCGTGCCGTTCTCAGCAGCGGTCGATCTTGCCGGCCCGGTGCGCCCCGAACACGCAGTCCCCAAAGGCCTGGGGGCGCCGCGGCAGGTGCCTGCCATGGCCATGTCGCCAACGCCCGCAGCGCGGGTTGCGAGAGGGGGGCGACTGCGGGCTTACCAGCCCTTGGCGGCCAGCGCCTTGGCGATCTTGTTGCGCGGCACGGTGGGCTTGGGCACCTTGAAGTCGAACCAGTTGCGCACGTCCTCCTCCACGCCGATGCCGTGCATGAAGTTGTAGATGGCTTTCTTCAGCCCCACGCCCAGTGCGTCGTGGTCCACGCCGGTGGGGTCTATGAAGGGGATGTCGTTGCGCGCAAACGTGGCGGGCGGCAGCGCGGGCAGGGTCACGCCGTAGGCCTGCGGGTTCTGGCCCACGGGCGAGTGGATGGTGCAGGCAAAGCGGTGAAAGAAGCCGCTCTGGATGCAGCCGTTCTCGAACAGCTGGCGCACATACTCCAGCGCATCCACCGTGTCCTGCACGGTCTGCGTGGGAAAACCGTACATCAGGTAGGCGTGCACCAGGATGCCGGCGTCGGTCAGCGCCTTGGTCACGCGCGCCACCTGTTCCACGCTGACGCCTTTTTTCATCAGGTTGAGCAGGCGGTCCGAGGCCACTTCCAGCCCACCGGACACGGCGATGCAGCCGCTGTCGGCCATCAGCTGGGCCAGCTCGGGGCTGAAGGTTTTCTCGAAGCGGATGTTGCCCCACCAACTGATGTCGGTGCCGCGCGCGATCAGCTCCTGGGACAGGGCCTTGAGCGCCTTGGGCGGTGCGGCCTCGTCCACGAAGTGAAAGCCGGTCTGGCCGGTCTCGGCCACGATGGCGTCGATGCGGTTGGCCAGCTCGGTGGCGCTGGCGCCTTCGTAGCGGCCGATGTAGTCCAGGCCCACGTCGCAGAAGCTGCACTTCTTCCAGTAGCAGCCGTGGGCAATCGTCAGCTTGTTCCAGCGGCCGTCGCTCCACATGCGGTGCATGGGGTTGAGCATGTCCAGCAGCGACAGGTAGTCGTGGATGGGCAGGCCGTCCCAGGTGGGCGTGCCCACCTCGGCAAAGGCGATGTCGGCTTCCATCATGTTGATGTACTGCACCGCGCCTTCGTCGTTGCGCACGAAGGTGCGCACCAGGCGCGAGCGGCCACGCTCGCCGCGCAGGTGTTCCAGCAGGGCTAGCAACGGGCGCTCGCCCGCGTCCAGCGTGATGAAGTCGAAATAGTCGAACACGCGCGGCTCGGCCAGCGTGCGCAACTCGGTGTTCACAAAGCCGCCGCCCAGCACCAGCGTGATGTGGGGGAATTCGGCCTTGATGGTCTGGGCGATGCGGAAGGCCGCGTAGACCGAACCCGGGAAGGGGGTGGACAGCAGCACCACCGTGGGCCGGTGGCGCCAGACGGCCTTGCGCGTCAGCTCGGCCAGCGCGTCATCGACCAGGGTGGGGGCGGCGGCCAGGGCCTCGGCCAGCGGGTCGAAGGTGGGCTGGTTGCCCGACAGCGACTCGGCATAGCGCACAAATTCAAAGCGCGGGTCGGCCGCGTCGCGGATCACGTCGGCCAGGTCGTTCAGATACAGCGTGGCGTAGTGCTTGGCGCGGTCCTGCTGGCCCAGGGCACCGAAGGCCCAGCCCACGGGGTCGCCCGAGCCATCGTCCATGTAGTGCTCCAGCGCATCGAAGCGCGGGCCCTCGGGCAGCCAGGCGCGGCTGACGATGCGGTGGCTCAGCGTGCTGTCCTTGCCCTGCAGGAAGGCGATCACGCGGTTCACCGTGGCCAGGTACTGGTCGCGCTGGCCCATGAAGCTTTGCACGGCGGGGCTGAACAGGCGGTCCGGGTCGGCGTCGTACTGCGCCTGCACCAGGTCGATGATCTGCGCCAGGCCGTCGCGCGACAGCAGCTTGAGCACCAGGGCCAGGGCCAGGTCTTCCTGCACCGCATCCACCCCGCGCGAACGCAGAAAGCCCGTTAGATAGGGCGCAGAAGGGTAGGGCGTGTTGAGCTGCGTCATCGGCGGGATGAGCGACAGCACGCGGGTGTCAGGAGCAGTCATGAAGGTTCAGCAGGCCGGCGGGGCGGCACGCAGGGCCGCACAACAAAAGCCCGGCTGGGCAGCAGGGCGGGGCGATATTGTCGCTGGCTTGGCGAAAAAGCGCCGGCACCAGGTTTCTGGCGGCCCGGCCCCAGGGTCTGCGCGGGCGCAAAAAAGCCACCCGCGGGTGGCTGTGAAGGAAGGAAGCGGGGGGACGTGCCTCAGTTGGCAGAGAGCTTGCGCTCTTTCACCACGCGGCCCCACTGCTCATATTCTTTTTTCATGAACGCCGCCAGTTCCTGGCGCGTGGTGGGCTGCGGGGTCAGACCATGGTCGTTCAAGGCCTTTTTCACGCCTTCGTCGTTCAGGGCCTTGACGATCTCCACGTTCCAGCGGTCCAGGATGGCCGTGGGGGTTTTGCTGGGCGCCACGAAGGCGTACCAGTTCAGGGCCTCAAAGCCGGGGTAGCCGGCTTCGGCCACGGTGGGGATGTCCGGCATGTAGGCCGGGCGTGTCAGGCCGGTGGTGGCCAGGGGGATCAGCTTGCCGGCCTGCACATGCGGCAGGGCGGTGGGCGGCGCGGCGAAGTAGCTGGTGACACGCTCGCCCAGCAGGTCCTGCAGGGCCGGGGCGCCGCCCTTGTAGGGCACGTGCACCATTTCCACGCCGGCGCGCTGGTTGAACAGCTCACCCGCCAGGTGCGAGGCTGAGCCGGCGCCGGTGGAGGCGTAGTCCACCTTGCCGGGTGACTTCTTGGCCAGCGCCACGAACTCCTGCAGGTTCTTCACCCCCGCGCCCTTGTGCACCACCAGCACGTTCGGAAAGTTGACGCCCCCGGACAGCGGCGCCAGGTCCTTGAACGGGTCGTAGGTCAGCTTCATCAGGTGCGGGGCGATGGTCAGCGGGCCGACCGAGCCGAACAGGATCACCGATCCGTCGGTGGCGGCATTCGCCACCTGGCCGTGGGCGATGTTGCCGCCCGCGCCGCCCTTGTTCTCCACCACCACGGACTGGCCGATGTTCTCGCTCAGCTTCTTGGCGATCAGGCGCGCGGCGGCGTCGGCCGCGCCACCGGCGGCAAAGCCCACCACCATGGTCACGGGTTTCCTGGGCGGGAAATCCTGGGCCAGGGCTGGCAGACCGCCCAGCAAGCCGGCGCTGAGCAGCACGGCCGAGGATTGGATGAGGGTGCGTCGTTGCATGGGGTATCTCCTGAATGGGTGTTATGTTTTGGGTGTGGGGGAGTTCAGCGCCGCGGGGCTTGTGGCCCCGCACGCCTCAATCGGCCCCCAGGCCGATGGGGTTGGGTTGGCGTTTCTCGGTGGCATGGCGCAGCAAGGCCGCGGTGCGGAACACACCGTGGGCAAACTTGCCGTAGGGCAGGGTGGCGAACAAGGCCATCACCGCGCCCAGGTGCAGGCACAGCAGCAGTGCCAGGGCGGGGGTGGCCCGGGCCCACCACAGCGCCAGGCCGCTGGTGGCCACCAGGAACAGCAGGGCGATGAAGCCCAGGTCCATGGGTTTTTGTTGGGCATCGCCATGCAGCGGGTGGCGGCGGCGGTTGAGGCGCCACAGGCCGGCCGTGCCCAGGGCCAGCATCACGCCGCCCGTGCCGCCCAGCAGCTTGGGCAGGCTGGGCAGGTCGTAGGGCGCGGCCCAACCCAGCAGGTAGTGGTAGAGCGTGGCCACGCCAGTGGCGGCAAAGCACAGCAGGAAACCGTAGAAGGTCAGGTGGTGGCAGCGGCGGCGCTGCAGGGTGTAGGCATCGTCCTCGTTGTGGCAACCGTCGCCGTGGCCGCCATCCAGGTACTTCAGGCGCAGCACATCGCCGGTGGCCTCGGCGGCGGCGGGCCGGCTGACGTCGGCGCCGCTGGTGGCGGGCTTGATGTCCTTCCAGAAACGGCGTACGCCCATGGACAGCGCCAGCACCACGAACAGGAACACCGGCGCGAACAGGCCCACCAGCAGGTTGTGCGGGAACAGGTTGTAGAAATTGGCGCCCAGGTCGGCCCCCCACAGTGCGCCCAGGCCGCCGCCTTGCAGCACGGCGCCCAGCACCAGGAACAGGCTCAGCGCGGCCACCAGGGCCAGCGATAGCGTCAGGCCGTTGCGCTGGTACAGCTGGCCCAGCGCCGGGGGCCAGGCGTAGTCGGCATAGGTCTGGCCGCGCACCTCGGCCATGGCCTTGGGGATGTTGATGCCGAACTCGTGTGGCGGGGCGTACTGGCAGGCGTGCAGGCAGGCGCCGCAGTTGTGGCACAGGTTGGCCAGGTAGTTCACATCGGCCTTGCCAAACTCCAGGCGGCGCGTCATTGCCGGGAACACGGCACAAAAGCCCTCGCAGTAGCGGCAGGCGTTGCAGATCTGCATGACGCGGGCCACTTCGCCTTCGGCCGCGCTCAGGGGCAGGATGGGAATGACCTTGCCGCTGTGGCCAGAGGCCAGGGCCTGGGCTTCCTGGCCCAGCGTTTCAAAGGATTGCATGCTCATGGTGGCTTACACCTCGTCTTTCACGGCGCCGTGTTCGGCGCCTTTACCCGCAGCGGCCAGCGCCGCGTTGCGTCCGGCGATGCGGCCAAAGGCCGTGCCGATGGACATGCCCACACCGGCGGTGTAGCCCTTGCCC
This sequence comes from Comamonas sp. CAH-2, assembly GCF_009668305.1. Lineage (NCBI taxonomy): Bacteria > Pseudomonadati > Pseudomonadota > Betaproteobacteria > Burkholderiales > Comamonadaceae > Comamonas > Comamonas sp. CAH-2. Next base: position 7,008 of record NZ_VSWF01000033.1, on the reverse strand, counting down.
AGCACGTTGCCGGCCATCATTTCGCCGGCCACAAACAGGTTGCGACTGGGCTGCCCTGCAAAGCGCACGGCGGCGGTGTCATCGGTTTCAAGGCCCAGGTAGGTGAAGGTCACGCCGGGGCGCAGGGCGTAGCCGTAGAACGGGCCGCTGTCGATGGGCCGGGCCCAGTGCGTCTTGGCGGGGGCCAGGCCTTCGGTGTGGCAGTCGTCCAGCGCCGTGTGGTCGAACTGGCCCACCTGGCAGGCGCCGTTGTAGGTGTTGAGCGTGCGCATGAAGGTGTCCACGTTCAGCCCCAGCTTCTGCGCCAGCTCGGGCAGGCTGTCAGCCTTGACGCCGGGGAACACGGGCGGCATGAAGCGCCCTATGGCCTTGCTGTCGATGATGGAGTAGGCAATCTGTCCGGGCTGCTGGGCCACCAGGCGGCCCCAGATGGCGTAGCGCTTGGGCCAGAAGTCCTCACCCTCGTCGTAGAAGCGCTCGGCCTCGCGGTTGACCACCACGCCCAGGGACACGCAGTCGATGCGGGTGCAGATACCGCCGTCGTACAACGGTGCGCGCGCGTCGATGGCCACCATGTGGGCCTGCGTGGGGTCGCCAATGCCGTCGACCTGGTGGTCTTCCAGCAGGTGCTTGAGCAGCACCCCCTTGTTGAAGGCGGTGCCACGGATGATGAAGTTGTCGGCCGGCCATTCGCCGCGCGCGTTCTGGCCCCAGGCCTCGCGCAGCCATTCGCGGTTGGATTCAAAACCGCCGGCGGCCAGCACGCAGCTGCGGGCGGTGATGCGCTGGCCGTTCACATAGGCTGCCTTGAAGATGCCGTGGTCGATGTCGATGCGATCCACGGGCGACTCGTAGCGAATCTCCACACCCAGTGCTTCGGCACTGCGGTAATAGGCGTTGACCAGGGCCTTGCCGCCGCCCATGAAAAACGCATTCGTACGTGCCACGTGCAGCGCGCCCGACAGCGGGGGCTGAAAGTGCACGCCGTGCTGGCGCATCCAGTGGCGGCAGGTGGAGGAGGCGCGGATCACCATGCGCGCCAGGTGCTCGTTGGTGATGCCCCCCGTCACCTTCAGCAGGTCTTGCCAGTATTCCTCTTCGGGGTAGGCCTCGACCAGCACATCCTGCGGCGCATCGTGCATGCAGCGCAGGTTGCGGGTGTGGGCGGAGTTGCCGCCGCGCCATGCGCGCGGTGCGGACTCCAGCAGCAGCACGCGGGCACCTGCTTCGCGCGCCATCAGCGCGGCGCACAGGGCGGCATTGCCACCACCGATGACCAGAACATCGGTGTCCATGAATCTCTCTCCTTGCAGTCTCACTCGTGGGGAAGATCGACTGTAGGGAGCGCCCCCGGCCCTGTGCAGGGGGTTCAGGGAATGGGGGTATCAGTTTTTGTGATGGCTCAGCGTGGCGCCGGCCCAGGCGCCGCTGGTCACCAGGTGCTCGGCGCAATCGTGCAGCACCACGCGGGCGGCCAGCGCGGCGGGTGACAGCTCATCCTCCGACAGGCCGCACAGCATGGCCGGGCGGCGCACCTGGCCGTCCACGATCTCCGACCACAGGAATTCGCCCTGCGTGGCGTGGTGCAGCTTGACGGCCGACCAGGGCTGCACCGTGGCGCCCATGCCGGCCATCACGGCCTCCATCAGCAGCGGCAGGCCGTCAATCTCCAGCGCCATGTTCAAGGGCAGGCCCGCATGCGCGAAGGCGGTGACGATGGCATTGCGCAGCCCGTGGCTGCCCGAGGGCAGGATCAGCGGCACGCCGCCCATCTGCGCCATGGTGGTGGTGGCCGTGTGCGGGCACACCGGGCGGCGCTTGGACTGGATCAGGTAGAGCTTTTCCTCCAGCAGCGGCTGCACGCTCCAGCGGCGGGCGCCCTGTGCATCGAACAGGATGGCCAGATCCAGCTGGCGCGCATTCAGCAGGCTGGTCAGGTGGCCCGACAGCGCCGACACCATGTGCAGGCGCACCTCGGGGTAGCGTTGGCGCAGGGCCTGCATCAGCGGCAGGCCGAGCACCGAGGCAATCGTCGGCGACAGGCCAATGCTCACGGCCCCCGACAGCCGCGCCTGTTGCGCCGCGTGGATGGCCTGCTCGGCATGCCGCAGCGTCAGCTGGGCCTCGTGGAAAAAGGCCAACCCGGCCTCGGTCGGGACCGTACCCTTGCTGGAGCGCTGCAGCAGGCGGGTGCTGAGTTCGCTCTCCAGGCGGCTGATCTGCTGGCTCAGGGCGGACTGCACCATGTCCAGGTCCATGGCGGCGCGGCTCATGGAGCCCAGTTCCACCACACGCACGAAGTAGCGCAGTTGGCGCAGTTCCATAGGTGGCTCACAGTGAAGACAGAAAACGCGGGCGCGATGCCCCCGCACCAGCCGGCATGGTAGCGGCCCCATGAGGGCGCCGCCGTGCCCGGCCCGCATGGCGTGGCATTGCACTTGCTTATCTGCGGGCATGCCTGACCTGATCCTGACCCCCGAACCCCTGACGCCTGCGCGCTTTGCCCCTTTTGGCCAGGTGGTGGCCGTGCAGGGGCAGTCGCCCGCGCTGCCCGCCTGGCCCATCAACGGTGGCAACGCCATGCGGCATGAGCTGCTGACCGATCTGCGACTGACGGCCGAGGGCGGCGTGCCCATGCTGGCGCTGTTCAGCGCCCAGGCGCGGCAGTTTCCGCTGGCCGTGACCGAGCTGGAACGCCATGCCCTGGGTAGCCAGACCTTTGTGCCGCTGGGCACGCAGCGCTTTGTGGTCGTGGTGGCCCGCCCCGGGCCTCACCCCCAGGCGGGCGAGCTGCAGGTGTTCGTCACCGACGGCCGCCAGGGTGTGGTGCTGGCACCGGGGACCTGGCACCACGCCCTGCTGGCGGTGGAGGGCGGGGATTTTGTGGTGGTGGAGCGGCGCGCGACGGTGGTGGATTGCGAGGTCTGCCGTTTGGACCCAGGGGTGCAACTGCGGCTCTAGCGCCACGGCGCCCATAAAAAAGCGCCCGCAGGGGGCGCTGGTGGGGGCGGCGGTGCCTAGGGCTTGAAATCCAACCCCTGCTGCACGGCATCGCGCATGCGCTGGTCGCGCTCGTCACCGGGCATGGGCTTGCGGTTGCGGTCCTCGATCTGGGCGCCCGACTCTCCAAACACCGGCGGGGGCGAGCGCGTGATCTCGCCTTTGGGCAGGTAAGAGGGCTGGGCCTGGAAGTACAGCAGCAAAGCGGCGCAGGTGGCGGCGGCGATCCAGCGGTTCTTGCGCTTCCAGCTCAGACCGAAGCCGATGGCGGCGATCAAAAAGGGCAGGAGGTTGAGCAGCAGGATCATTTGGCAATGCTCACCATGGGCACGCTGTCCCCCAGGGTGGTGGTGGGCAGCTGGCCGTTCCACTTCTCGATCCAGGCACGGTCATTTTCCAGCTTGCGCAGCTGCAGCACGCGGGCATCGACGGACTGGGCCAGCACCGATTGCGACATGGCTTCGGTTTCGGCCTTTTCCTTGTCGATGGCGCGCTGCAGCCGGGCTTCCTGCAGCTCACGTTCCAGCTGGGCCTTGGAAATCGCCAGCTGGGCCTCTTCCTTCTGGATGGCTTCCCGGCGCTCGGCCGCCGACTCCTGCGCGTCGGTGATGATCTTGGGGTATTTCAGGTTGGTGATGCCGACAAAGCGCACCGAGAACGGCGTCAGCGACTCGATGGCCTTGCCCAGCTGCAGGCGCAGGTCGGCGTTGATCTTTTCGTTGCTGGAGGCAATCTCGCTGATCGACAGCTTGCTCAGGTACTCGCGCACCTCGGCCTGGATGATCTGGCTGGCATAGGTGCGGTACACCTGCTCGTTGGCAATCGTCGAGACATGCTCCGACATCTCTGTGGGGGCGATCGCATTGAACAGCTCTGCCGTCTTCTTGGGGTTGATGCTCAGCGTCGCACGGATGGTCACCTCCAGGTTCAGCTTGTCTTCGGGGATGAAGATGCTCATGGCCTCCTGGTAGGCCTTGTCGGAGACATCCAGCAGCACCAGTCGGTCGCAGTAGGCCCAGCACTTGCCCAGCCGGAATTTGGAGGTGGGGATCAGGTTGTCCTGGTAGCCATCCTTGGTCATGATCTTGCCGATGTGGGCCGGTGGCACCTCGACCTTCTGGCCGCATGCGGCCAGGGTCACCACGGTGGCGACAGCGGCCAGCATCTTCGTGTACTGCGTCAGTTTGCTCATTCTCGTCCGCCTCCTTTGCGGCATCGTGCTGGTCCTTGTGCCCGGGTGGGGGGCACAGCCTCTGTGCACCAGCATGGGGCATGTATCACACCACAGTTTCGCAGCGCCACGGCGCAGGGGCCCGCCGAGCAGGCCCCAGCTGCGGCCATGGTGTGGGCCAGATCAAACATGTGCCGCATGGCCCGTGGGCGCAGCGCACGCCGGTGCCCGCCCACGACGCAACAGCCCCGCGGCCATGGCCTGCGGGGCTGTGGTGCAGGGCGGTGCCTCAGGCCGTGGCAGCCAGCTGCTGCGCCATGGCGATCAGGCTGCGGTCGCTGCCGGCGGGGCCCAGCAGCGACAGGCCCAGCGGCGCCCCCTGGCGCTCGGCTAGGGGCAGCGAGATCTGCGGAAGGCCCGACAGCCCGGCGATGCACAGCATCTGCACGGCCTGGTTGCGGTAGTGCTCCAGCGCGGCCTCGTCGGTGCTGCGCAGCGGGGCGATGTCGGGCATGGAGGGCATGACCAGCACGCCGTCCTGGCCCAGCAACTGGCGCAGGTGGGCGCTGAAGCGCGTGCGGAAGGCCTGGGCCTGTTCGACCTGGGCGTCGGTGACGTCCCGGGACCAGGCAAAGCGTTCCTTTACGCCGGGGCCCAGCACGGGGGCGTAGCGTTCGATGAAGGCGCCGTCGGTCATCCAGGCTTCGCGGCCCTGGAGGTAGCGGAAGCTCCAGTACATGGCCTCAAAGCTGTCCAGCGCCACGGTGGTGGGCGCGGCTTCGCCGTACACGGCCTGGACCTGGGCCCGCGCGCCGTCCCAGGCGGGCAGTACGTCGGGGGCGATCAGGCCCCAGACGTCGGTGGGGCTCAGCAGGCGCGGCCGGGCGGGCAGCGGGGCGAGGTCGGCACCCAGCAGCACGTCGCCGACGCGGGCGAAGGTGGTGGCGTCGCGGGCGAACCAGCCGCAGGTGTCATAGCTGTGGCACAGCGCCAGGGCCGATTGCAGGCTGACGCGGCCGTGGCTAGGGCGGATGCCGTACAGCCCGCAATGGCTGGCGGGTGCGCGCACCGAGCCGCCGGTGTCGGTGCCCAGGGCAAAGTCGCACAGCCGGCTGGACACGGCCGAGGCCGAACCCGAGGACGAGCCTCCGGTGATGCGCTCCGGCGCTGCGCCGTTGAGCGGCGCGCCGAAGTGGGCGTTGTTGCCGTTCATGGAAAAGGCCAGCTCGTCGGTGACGGTCTTGCCGGCGAAGGCGGCGCCGGCATCCAGCAGCTTTTGCACGGTGGGCGCGGTCTGGGTCTTGGTGCCCGACAGGACCAGCACCAGCGGGTTGCCGCCGCCCGTGGGGTAGCCGGCCACGTCGAACAGGTCCTTGACGCCGAAGTACAGGCCGCTGAGCGGGCCGGTGCTGGCGTGGGGCACGGGCACGTCGGGATAGGGTACGAAGGCGTGGGCGGGATCGTTCAAGGGCATGGCAGGCTTTCCAGAGGACAGGGATACAGACAACGAGCGCGTGAAAACAGGAGCGCATGGCGCTCGCCCATTCGGCATTTCCAGGTGAAAAGGCTTGGAAAGTGCCGTTGGATGAGCGCCAGCTGCTCTTTTTTTTGCAGGGGCGCCACGCAGGCGTTCAGGCCGCCAGCTGTTGCGCAGCGTGCTGCGCGGCTTCGTCGGTGCGCACGCAGCGCGCCAGGTGGCCGGGGGCGATCTCCCGCGCGGCGGGCACGGCCTGCAGGCAGGCGTCGGTGGCCCAGCGGCAGCGTGGGGCAAAGGCGCAGCCGGGGGGGATGGCGGTCAGGTCGGGTGGCGCACCGGGGATGGTCTGCAGCGGCTGGCCGCGTTCCATGGCGCCGTGCGAGCGGCTTTGCAGCAGGGCCATGGTGTAGGGGTGGCGCGGGTGGCGGATCAGCTGCTCGGCCGTACCTTCCTCGACGATGCGCCCGGCGTACATCACGGCGATGCGGTCGGCCACCTCCACGGCGGCGCCGATGTCGTGCGTGACGAAGATGATGCCCAGGCCCAGGTCGCGCTGCAGCTCGCGCAGCAGCAGCAGGATCTGGATCTGCACCGTGGCGTCCAGGGCGGTGGTGGGCTCGTCGGCCAGCAGCACCTGCGGGTTGCAGGCCAGGGCCAGGGCGATCATGGCGCGCTGGCGCATGCCGCCCGACATTTCGTGCGGATAGGCCTTGAGGCGCTGCGCCGGGCTGGGGATGCTGACGCGCTCGAACAGCTGCAGCGCGCGGGCTTCGGCCTGGGCCTTGCTGGTCTGGGGCTCGTGGCGGCGGATGGCCTCGACGATCTGCGCGCCCACGGGGTAGACGGGGTCCAGGGCCAGCAGCGGGTCCTGGAAGATCATGGCGCAGGTCTTGCCGCGAAAGCCGGGCAACTCGCGCTCGCGCAGGGCCAGCACGTCATGGCCGGCGACCTGCACCTTGCCTTGCATGGACGTCTTGCGCTCGGGGTGCAGGCGCAGCAGGGTGCGCAGGGTGACGCTTTTGCCCGAACCCGATTCGCCGATCAGGGCCACGGCTTCGCCCGGGCGCACGGACAGGCTGACGCCGCTGACGGCCTGCACCGGTTTCTTGCCACCGGTGAACTGGATGTTCAGGTCTTCGATCTGTACCAAGGGGGTCATGGTCGTCTCCGGGGTTCAAGCCGCCAGGGCGGGCTGATCGGCCGTGGCCAGGGGGTGGCCGCTGCTGAATTCGTGCACCAGGCAGCGTGCGTGGTGGTGCAGTTGCACGTCCGAGATCGTGGGCACGCGCTCGGCGCACACTGCGGCAGCCTGCAGGCAGCGCGGGTGGAAGCGGCAGCCCGTGGGCGGGTTGATGGGGTT
>NZ_VSWF01000032.1:0-38969 GCF_009668305.1 Comamonas sp. CAH-2 | reverse complement strand
GAGTATGCCTTGGGGCGGTGGTGGTGCTGTGGCAGGCCGCACCAGGGCCGGCGGCGCGTGGATGCAGTCTGGGGCGTGCTTTGGGGGCTGCGCGGGTGCGTGGGGCGGAGGCAGGGAGCCGCCCGGCAGCGACCCGATTGCTTTTGCTACGTCCAAAGCAACCGGGGTTCGCGCTTGCACGGGGTGCCACGCATGGTGCGCAGCCATGTGCGTGGAGACCCCAGAAAAGACGACGCTGGCAGCGGGCGGTCCGGCAGAACGCCCTGTGCGACGGCGTCACTCCGTTCAAACCACTGCCGGGAATTAGAAGCAAACCCGAAAGCGTGCGCGTCTTGGCACGCACGCGCTGGGGCTGGGATGCCCGCTACGGGGTGTTGAGCCGGTAGGGTTGGCGGGGCGAGCAGGTTGTTAGCGTGGCCAACACCACCCCGCCCACCACAGCTGGGCGGTCGAGACGGGGCGTGAAGCCGCAGACCGTACGCCCGGTACGGCCAGGCGCAACCACGGCGTACCGAGGGTGGGGTTCGCCAATCTGGATGAAATGGGTAGCTGGCGCTGATCCAGCCTGCGCCGGCAGCTCACTTTTTAGAAAAAGCGGTTCGCTGTGCGGCCTGCGCTTATTGGTGCGCCGTCGCGGCGGGGGCACGCAGATCGCGACCCAGGATGCGGTCGATCAGCGCGGACAGGCTGAAGCCGGACGACAGCACAGCGCTGACCTTGTGCGGTTGCGTCTGCCCCGCATCCAGCTGCGCGGGCGTGCCCAGGTCGAAGACAAAGCTGTAGTGCGGCTCATGGCCCATGCGCAGGTCGGTCAGCAGCACGCGGCTGTCGCGCAGCTCCATGCGGATGGGGCCCTGGGTGAAGCGCTGCATGGCCTGCACCGCAGGCACGCTGGCCCAGCGCTGCAGGTATTCCTGGCCGCGCTGCGTGGCGGTCAGGGGGATGTGGTGCCCCTGGTCCAGCAGGCTGTAAAAGCCCTCGTAACTGTGCGTGGGCGTGATCGCCAGCACCCGCCACAGCACGGTGTTGAACGGCGTGGCATAGACAAACAGCTGGGCATCGGGCACGCCTTGTTCGGCCAGGGCCTGCTGCGCCACGCTGCGCACCTGGTGCTGGGCGCCCACGCTCCACAACAAATAGCAGCAGCTGAAGACCAGCGCCCAGCGGTTGGGCCCCCGCCAGTCCACCCCGCGCCGCGCGCGCAGCCCGGACAGCAGCAGGCCCAGCAGCAGCGGCAGGGTGTAGAGCGGATCGATGATGAACACGCTGCCCACGGCAAACGCGTGGTCGGTGAAGGGCTGCAGGAACTGCGTGCCATAGCTGGTCATGGCGTCGATGCCCACGTGCGTCAGCAGGGCCAGCAGCCAGGCCAGGCTCCAGCGCGCCGTCAAATTCGGCGCACCCGCAGGCGCCTTGCGGTCCACCAGCTTATGCGTCAACCAGCCGAACAGCGGTGCCGCCAGCGTCAGAAAAAACAGCGCATGCGACTCGGCCCGGTGGCGCACCATGTTCAGCAGATCGTCGCCATGGTCGATCAGCACATCCAGATCGGGCACCGTGCCCGCCACGGCGCCCACCAGGGCGGCCTTGGCAAAGGACGTGCGGCGGTCCATGACGGCCACCGTCACGCTGGCGCCGAGCACGGCTTGGGTCAGAGAGTCCATAGGGTGGGGGTTCTAGCGAAGGCGTTGAAGGGGGAGGGCCGGCGCGGGCCAGGGCGAAGCGCAGACGTTGCCCGTATTAGGCGGCCTGGGAAGGGAAAAGTTCTGTGGGTGGTGACTTGCATGGTGGTCTGGCTGTGGCCGGGAGGCGCCCGGCGGCGCAGGTGATGTGGGTCGCGCCCAACCCAAGTGCCCCACACATCAGAGGGCCGTGTGACCCATCAGCAGTCGCGTCGATCGCAGCGAGATGGACAGCGGCGGATACCTGCTGATATGGGGCAAGGTGTCACAACGGCCAACAATTCCGTGGGAGGCATGCTGCCCTGGTGCTTGCGGGATTGTCGCGATGCGGCAGCGTGGGCGACGGACTAAGCTGGATGGCAGGAGACAACACGATGCACAAAACCCTGCTTTTGGCGGCCGCGACCTGCGCGGCCACGACGTTTGCGGCCCCGGTGGCTGCGGCCTACCCCGACAGACCCATCAAATTGATCGTGCCCTTCCCGCCCGGGCAGGCGACCGACATCTTTGCCCGCGCCCTGGCTGAAAAGTTGGGCCAATCCCTGGGCCAGCCCCTGGTCGTGGAAAACAAGGCCGGCGCGGGCAGCAACATCGGCAGCGAACAGGTGGTGCGCAGCCCCGCGGACGGCTACACCCTGCTGGTCGCCGGCAGCGCCATGGCCGTGAACCAGACGCTGTACAAAAAGGTGAACTTCGACCCGCGTGTGGACCTGGTGGGCATCAGCCTGATTGCCAAGGTGCCCCTGGTCTTCCTGGCCCACCCCAGCGTGGGCGTGCGCAGCATGAAAGACCTGGTGTACAAGGCCCGTGCCGAGCCCGGGCGCTGGAACTACGCCAGTGCCGGCATCGGCGGCACCCAGCACCTGAGCGGCGAGATGGTCAAGGCGCGCGCCAAGCTGCAGATCGAGCACATCCCCTACAAGGGCAGCGGCCCGGCGCAGGCCGACTTTTTGGGCGGACAGGTGCCGCTGATGGTGGATTCGGTCACCGCCGCCCTGGCCAACATCCAGGCTGGCAAGGCCATCCCTTTGGGCGTGACTTCCAGCACCCGATCCAGCCAGTTGCCGGAGGTGCCCACCATCGCCGAATCCGGCCTGCCCGAGTTCCGTGGCTTCGAGGCCGTGGGCTGGCTGGGCCTGATGGCACCCAAGGGCACCCCCAAAGACATCATCGACAAACTCAACCGCGCAACCGTGGCCATCTTGCGCAGCCCCGAGATGCGCAAGTTCATCAGCGACCGTGGCTCCGAGGCCGTGCCCACCACCCCAGCGGAGATGGACGCATTTGTGGCGGCGGAGATCACGCAGTGGGGGCAGGCGGTGAAGCAATCCGGTGCTTCGGTGGACTGAGTGGCGTGTCCGGGTGCACCGCCTGCTGAGGTGCTTTCATTGAAAGTGATAGCTGGTAGTGTAGGTGCGGACTGGGCTGGAGGCCAAAAAGGCTTTAAGTCCTAGGGGGCTGAGGGAGAAGCGCTTTTCGGCTGTGCTGTCTTGGCGCTGCGCTTATTGGCTGGTGTTTGGGGATGCGCGGGGCGCCGCTGGCCGGGATGTGCGCCCGGCGGCGCAGTTCCTTTCTTTTGCTCCGCCAAAAGAAAGGAACCAAAGAAAAGGCGGCCCTGCTGCCTGCGACCCCGACGTTGCACGTCGGGGCAGCCGCGGTGCTCAACCCCGGGACGGCGCCGCGGAACTCGCTGCGCGGCAAGCCGCTCCGCTCAGACAGCCGCGGAGGGTCAGTCTACGAAGCGGGTGTGTCCTTCGGCACACCCGCCCGTCCCGGGGTCTGCGCGCCTTGGCGCAGTCAGAAGGGTTGATGGAGAGGAAGCCAGGCTGCAGTGAAACTGATAGCTGCTGACGCAGGTGAATATTGGGCTAGAGGCCAAAAACGCTTCAAGTTCCTGCACGCTGGCTTGAAAGCGCGTCGCGACCGTCGGGAAAAATCAACGGCTTTTCACTGAAAGCACAGCCCTTGCCGGTCGTTTAACTCCCTGCTGCCCGTGCCGCAGCGCACAGCGAAGGGTCGCGGGCAGCAGGGAGCATTTCTGTGCTTACTTTCTTGTTGCGCAACAAGAAAGTAAGTCGTCCGAGAACGAAGTACTGGCGCATTTAAACACTCGATTACTCAACCTCGGCAGGCTTGTTTTTGCTGAGTAGTTCTTCCAAGGCTTCTAAAAAAGCAGTTACTTCTGGCGATATGCTGGAGTTTTCCTTAGACTCGAAAATTGCACGCCTATGCGCAAGTGCATAAGCATGGTAGATCGGATCGTAAAAAGAAAATGTGCCAGAGTTTTCATTGAACTTCAAAATTCGCCCTTTTTCTGGAAGGCTTAATTTTTCTAAGCGTTGTTTGAATCCGGTGTTTGGGTATTCAGGGAATTCGCGTTGGATTTTTTGCAATAAATCTAATCGACCTGCTTCGCCATTCTTAAAGTCACACAAAGCTTGGATGATTATTTTTTCGTGATGAAATTTTGATTTTCTCTTTTGATTCAGCGCTTTTTCGAACGAGCTTTGAATATTGTCAGAGGATTCTTCTATATAGCTGAGAAGTGCCTCATCCCAATTTTTCTTTGTTATTTTTATTGAGGAGGGTGCTGTTTCTAGAACATTCGCGGAATAGCAAATGTTCAAACAGAGAGTATGTGCAACAGAAGCCATTCCTGCAGAGTGTTGAACAATTAGATTTTTAAATAATTCTGGGAATCCTATGTTGAGAAGGGCTTCTCCTTTTACAACTATTGATTTTATTTCTTCTGCAGTCATTAATGGGACGTGAATCTCTGAAACGCGATGTTTCATTTCAGGGTCATAATCAATGACTTGTCTAGCTGTATTTGTTGCGCCGATTGCAATTATTTTCAATGATGGATAATCATCTGATAAATCCATGAAAACCTTCATAAGTTGAGATAGATAATGCTTTTCTCCATCTTCAATCTTATGGAAATCTTCAATAACCCAGCAGGCATTGCTTTCACCAATTAATTTTCCAAGCGTAGGAGGGGTAAGTTGCGGTGGAATAATTGGTGTTAGTTTATTTTGACCTTCTGATTTTCTATGGATCTCGAACTGACTTTTTATATCTGTGAAAAGTTTTGGAGGCTCGACGGATATTTTAAAGCCTATTTCATTTTTTTGAGTTTTCTCTGATATGTAGTAAGAGTCTAGCTGTGAAAACGCATCAAAAATGATTTGATCAAATTTCATTCCTCGCATACATCTGGTAGTAATGTGATGCTCGTAGGTTTGAAGAAGTTTGTTTTGTAAAAGTGTGCTTTTCCCAACACCGGAATGACCGAACACGACGATCTGCTTTCCTGGGGTCATTAGGGCTCGGACTAATTTTTCGCGAACAGTTTCTCGTTCAATAAAAGTCTTCTTCGCAGGCTTGCTAGGGGTGAAGACTTCGTTTGTTTGGTGAATTTCTTGTCTCATTTTTTTATAAAAAAAAGCCACGCAATGCGTGGCTTGTAACGATCTTTTTTATGCGATCAATTTTGCCTTCAACAGCTCATTGACTTGCCCGGGATTCGCCTTCCCCTTGGACGCCTTCATCACCTGCCCGACCAGGGCGTTGAACGCCTTGTCCTTTCCCGCGCGGTATTGCTCGACGTTGCCGGGATTGGCGGCGATCACCTCGTCGATGATGGCTTCCAGCGCGCCGGTGTCGTTCATCTGCTTGAGGCCCTTGGCGTCGATGACGGCGTCCACGTCAGCGCCTTCACCCGTCCACAGCGCTTCAAACACCTGCTTGGCGGCGTTGTTGCTGATAGTGCCGTCGCTGATGCGGCCGATCAGGGCGGCCAGCTGTGCGCTGCTGACCTTGACCGCGTCCATGCCGATTTCTTCGGTGTTCAGGCGGCGCGAGATTTCGCCCATCACCCAGTTGCTGGCCAGCTTGGCCTGGCCGCAGGCCTGGGCGGTGCGCTCAAAGTAGGCGGCCATGGCTTGCGACTGGGTCAGCGTGGTGGCGTCGTACTCGGGCAGGGCGTACTGCTCGACAAAGCGGGCGGCCATGGCGCGCGGCAGTTCGGGCATGGCGCCCTTGACCTGCTGCACCCAGCTGTCGGCCACGACCAGCGGGGGCAGGTCGGGGTCGGGGAAGTAGCGGTAGTCGGCCGCGTCTTCCTTGGTGCGCATGGCGCGGGTTTCGCCGGTGTCGGGGTTGAACAGCACGGTGGCCTGCTGGATCTCGTAGCCGTCTTCAATCTGCTCGATCTGCCAGCGGATCTCGTAGTCGATGGCGATCTGCATGTTCTTGAACGAGTTCAGGTTCTTGATCTCGCGGCGGGTGCCCAGGGGCGCACCGGGCTTGCGCACGGACACGTTGGCGTCGCAGCGGAACGAGCCTTCCTGCATGTTGCCGTCGCAGATGCCGATCCAGGTGACGATCTTGTGCAGTTCCTTGGCGTAGGCCACGGCTTCTTCGGTGCTGCGGATGTCGGGTTCGGTCACGATTTCCAGCAGGGGTGTGCCCGCGCGGTTCAGGTCAATGCCGGATTCGCTGGGGAACTGGTCGTGCACGGACTTGCCGGCGTCTTCTTCCAGGTGGGCACGCACCAGGCGCACGGTGTGCAGCTTGTCGCCGACGTAGAAGCTGACCTCACCGCCTTGCACCACGGGAATCTCGAACTGGGAGATCTGGTAGCCCTTGGGCAGGTCAGGGTAGAAGTAGTTCTTGCGCGCGAAGATGCTGCGCGGCGCGATGTGCGAGCCCAGGGCCAGGCCCAGCTTGATGGCGCATTCCACGGCCTGCTTGTTCATCACCGGCAGGGTGCCGGGCAGGGCCAGGTCCACCGCGCAGGCCTGGGTGTTGGGCGCGGCGCCGAAGGCGGTGCTGGCGCGGCTGAAGATTTTCGATTGGGTCGCCAGTTGGGCGTGGGTTTCAAAGCCGATGACGACTTCGTAGCCCTGAATCAGTTTCGCAGTCATGTTGTCGTGTGTCCTTGCTGCTGTGCATGCGGTGCTGGCAGCGCGGCGGGGGGCAGAGGCTGATAGTGTTTTTGGCCTCTGGCGCTTGTCCCGCTTGCGCTGGCAGCTATGGTTTAGATACCGGCGGGGCGTTGCAGGTGGAAGTCCGTGGCCTGCTGGAAGCGGTGCGCGGCGTTGAGCAGCTGGGCCTCCGAGAAGTAGTTGCCGATCAGCTGCAGGCCCACGGGCAGGCCGCCGTGGCCAAAGCCGGCAGGCAGGCTCAAACCGGGCAGGCCGGCCAGTGAGGCGGGCAGGGTGAACACGTCGGCCAGGTAGTTGCTGACGGGGTCGGCCTTGCCACCAATCGCCCAGGCGGTGGTGGGCGCGGCGGCGCCGGCGATGACGTCGCAGTCCTTGAACGCGGCCTGGAAGTCGTCGGCAATCATGCGGCGGATCTTCTGCGCCTGCAGGTAGTAGGCGTCGTAGTAGCCCTCGGACAGCACGTAGGCGCCGATCATGATGCGGCGCTTGACCTCGTCGCCAAAGCCTTCGGCGCGGGTCTGCTTGTACATGTCGTTCAGGTCGGTGAACTTGGCAGCGCGGTGGCCGAACTTCACGCCGTCAAAGCGCGACAGGTTGGACGAGGCCTCGGCCGGCGCCAGGATGTAGTACACGGGCACGGACAGCTCGGTGCGCGGCAGGCTGATGGGCACCAGCTTGGCGCCCAGCTTTTCGTATTCCTTCAGGGCGGCATCCACGGCGGCGCGCACGTCGTCGGCCAGGCCTTCGCCAAAGAACTCGGCGGGCACGCCGATGCGCAGGCCTTCGATGCTGTCGTTGAGCTTCAGCGTGAAGTCTTCGGCGGGGTGGTCCAGGCTGGTGGAGTCACGGTCCAGGTCGGGGCCGCACATCTCGCTCAGCAAGAGCGCGCAGTCTTCGGCGCTGCGGCCCATGGGGCCGGCCTGGTCCAGGGACGAGGCGAAGGCGATCATGCCGTAGCGGCTAGCGCGGCCATAGGTGGGCTTGATGCCGGTGATGCCGCAGAACGAGGCGGGCTGGCGGATTGACCCACCGGTGTCGGTGCCGGTGACCGCAGGGGCCAGGCGGGCGGCCACGGCGGCGGCGGAACCGCCGGAGGAGCCACCGGGCACGCGCTCGGGGTTCCAGGGGTTGCGCACGGGCTGGGGTGCATCGAAGCCCACGGGCGCGATGGCGGAGTTCTCGTTGGCGCCGCCCATGGCGAATTCGTCGCAGTTCAGCTTGCCCAGGGTCACCACGCCGGCGTCGGCCAGCTTGCGCACCACGGTGGCGTCAAACGGCGACCGGTAGCCTGCCAGCATCTTGCTGGCGGCGGTGGTGGGGAAGTCCTGGGTGACGAAGATGTCCTTGTGCGCGATCGGCACGCCGGCCAGGCGGCCGCCCTGGCCGGAGGCGATCAGCGCATCGGCCGCCCGGGCCTGCGCCAGGGTGGTGGCTTCGTCGATAGCCACAAAGGCACCAAGGTTTTGGTGCGCCTGGGCGCGTGCCAGGAAGTGCTGGGCCGCTTCGACGGCGGAGACGTGTTTGTTCTTCAGCTGGGCGGCCAGCTCGGCCACGCTCAGGTGGTGCAGTTCGGTAGTGCTCATGGGAAATGCTGTGCCTTGCGCTTATTCGATGACCTTGGGCACGAGGAACAAGCCCTCGCCCTGCGCAGGGGCGTTGCGCATATTGGCCTCACGCTGGTTGGGTTCACTGGCCACATCCTCGCGCAGGCGCAGGGCGATGTCCTGGATGGCTGCCACGGGGTGGGCCAGCGGCTGCACGCCCGAGGTATCCACAGCCTGCATTTTCTCGACGATGCCGAAAAATCCGTTCAATTGCGATAGCATGCGCTCACTTTCTTCTGGAGAGAGGGCAAGCCGCGCCAAGTTGGCGATGCGGTCAATGTCTTGGGAGGTGAGTGCCATAGGTTTTCTGCGGTTCGAAACCGGATGTAAAGCTGTCAGACGGCATGCGCCGCCATGAGTTATTCACAGGGGATACGGTATTATCTTGTCTTTGCACGATTCGCACCCCCGCAGGGTGGTGATTGTGTAGAAAAGCCAATCCCTGATTCCCCCTGATTCCTGTTGATCTACACCCCGGCGATGGCAGGCCGAAGCGCATGCTGTGCCTGAGAGGAAAATTGAATGTTCGGAGCTTTCCGTCGGTACTTCTCCACCGATCTGGCCATTGACCTTGGCACTGCCAACACCCTGATCTTCGCCCGCGACAAGGGCATTGTGCTGGACGAACCTTCCGTGGTCGCCATCCGCCACGAAGGCGGTCCCCACGGCAAGAAGGTGATCCAGGCCGTCGGCGCCGAAGCCAAGGCCATGCTGGGCAAGGTGCCCGGCAACATCGAAGCCATCCGCCCGATGAAGGACGGCGTGATCGCCGACTTCGTGATCACCGAGCAGATGATCAAGCAGTTCATCAAGATGGTGCACCCCCGCAATGTGATGACGCCCAGCCCGCGCATCATCATCTGCGTGCCCTGCGGCTCGACCCAGGTGGAGCGCCGCGCCATCAAGGACGCTGCCGAAGCCGCCGGTGCCACGGCTGTGTACCTGATCGAGGAACCCATGGCTGCCGGTATCGGCGCCGGTCTGCCCGTGTCGGAAGCCTCCGGCTCGATGGTGGTGGACATCGGTGGCGGCACGACCGAAGTGGGCGTGATCTCGCTGGGCGGCATGGTCTACAAGGGCTCGGTGCGCGTCGGTGGTGACAAGTTCGACGAAGCCATCATCAGCTACATCCGCCGCAACTACGGCATGCTGATCGGCGAACCCACGGCGGAACTGATCAAGAAGCAGATCGGCTCGGCCTTCCCAGGCTCCGAAGTCAAGGAACTGGAAGTCAAGGGCCGCAACCTGTCCGAAGGCGTGCCGCGCAGCTTCACCATCAGCTCCAACGAGGTGCTGGAAGCCCTGACCGAACCCCTGAACCAGATCGTCTCGGCCGTGAAGAATGCGCTGGAGCAGACGCCGCCCGAACTGGGCGCCGACATTGCCGAGCGCGGCATGATGCTGACCGGTGGTGGCGCGCTGCTGCGTGACCTGGACCGCCTGCTGGCCGAGGAAACCGGCCTGCCCGTGCTGGTCGCCGAAGAGCCACTGACCTGCGTGGTGCGCGGTTGCGGCATGGCCCTGGACAGCCTGGACCGCCAAGGCAGCATCTTCACCAGCGACTGATGCGCTTGACGGCCTGCCGCGCGGCCCTGGATGCCCTGGCAGTAGGCCCTGATTGGAATGGTTCTCCATGTTCTCTGTGAAAGCTCGCGCAGTCAGCAGGTCGGGCGGTTCGCCCGTCCGTGAAATGCCACATCCCATGAGGGGGGCGGCATGAGCCTGAGAACGCTGGAGCGCGACGCGCCCTCCCTCTTCAAGCACGGCACCTCGCCCACGACGCGGGTGCTGCTGCTCAGCGCCCTGTCCGTGATGCTGATGCTGGCCGACGTGCGCTTCAAGCTCACCGAGCCCGTGCGCCAGGCCGTCTCCGTGGTGCTGTTCCCCCTGCAATGGGCGGTGATGCAGCCTGTGGGCTGGCTGTCCAGTGGCAAGGCCTATTTTGGCGATCTGCATGCCGCCCAGGCCGAGGCCGTGGAGGCACGCCGCCTGATGACCGAGATGACCATCAAGGCCCACAATGCCGAGCAGCTGCTGGAAGAAAACCAGCAACTGCGCAGCCTGCTGGGCCTGCGTCCCCGCCTGGTGGTGCCCACCGTGGCGGCCGAGGTCATGTACGAAACCCCGGACAGCTACACGCGCCGCGTGGTGCTGGACAAGGGCCAAGTGGCCGGCGTCGAGCCCGGCAGCCCGGTGATGGACGATGTCGGGGTGCTGGGGCAGGTGACCCGCGTGCAGCCGTTCTCCAGCGAGGTGACCCTGCTGTCCGACCGAGACCAGGTGATTCCGGTGATGGTGGAGCGCACCGGCGTGCGGGGCGTGGCCTACGGCGATGCCTCCAACCTGCGCACCGACGGCATGGAGCTGCGCTTTATGCCCAATGATGCGGATGTGCAGGTGGGCGACGAGCTGGTCACCAGCGGCGTGGACGGTGTCTACATGGCTGGCTTGCCGGTGGCCCGCGTGATCGAGGTCGAGCGGCGCAACCAGTCGCCCTTCCTGCGCATCTACTGTGAACCCGTGGCCCGCCTGGACGGCGCGCGCCACGTGATGGTGCTGACGCCGCTGAACGTGCTGAAGGCCGCCCATGTGCCCGAGGTGCAGCCCAGCGTGCCCACGCCGCAGGAGGCCAAGGCGCAGCGCGAAGACAAATCTGCCCAGCGCCGTGCCGGCGCCAGCAACCTGCCAGGACCAGGAGCCCAGCCATGATCATGCCGCGCGGTCAGCAACTGCTGATGCCGGTCAAGCCCGGTTTCATCGTCTTCAGCATTGCCCTGGTGTTTTTGCTGAGCCTGCTGCCCCTGGGCGGCTTTGTCTGGATGCCCGACCTGTTGATGATGGTGCTGGCCTTCTGGGCGCTGCACCATCCGCACCGCCTGGGCATGGGGGTGGCGTTTGTGTTGGGGCTGGGGGTCGATGTGCAGCAGACGGCCTTGTTGGGTCAGCATGCACTTACTTATGTGCTGGTGGTCTATGCCTCGCAGCGTGCCAGCCGGCGCATGATGTGGTTCTCGCCGTTGACCCAGGCGCTGCAGGTGCTGCCCATGTTTGCCGGTGCCCACCTGCTGCAGATGCTGATCCGCATGGTGGCGGGTGGCATGTTCCCCGGCTTTTCGGTGGCCCTGGCTCCGGTGCTGGAGACGCTGCTGTGGCCCCTGCTGAGCGCCGTGCTGCTGGCGCCGCAGCGCCGCGCCCCCGATGCGGACAGCAACCGTCCGCTGTAAGGGCTGTCTGATGCCGGGCTTCTTCCGCTTTCTTCCCGCCCTGGGCACTTGCAGGAGCTGCCATGGGCCGGTTTGAGGTACGCAACAGCGAAGCCGAGCAGTACAAGTTCCGGCTGCGCGTCGGCGCGGTGGCCTTGCTGGTGCTGCTGCTGTTCTGCATTCTGCTGTTCCGCCTGTTCGTGCTGCAGGTGGTGCGCCACGACGCCTTTGCCGAGCGCGCCGAGAACAACCGCACGGCCGTGGTGCCCATCGTGCCCAACCGGGGCCAGATCCTGGACCGCAACGGCATCGTGCTGGCGACCAACTATTCGGCCTACACGTTGGAGATCACGCGTTCCAAGGTCAAGGACATGGACGAGACCATCGACGCCCTGTCTGAGCTGGTGGAGATCACGCCCCGCGACCGGCGCAAGTTCCGCCGCCTGATGGAGGATTCCAAGCGCTTCGAGTCCGTGCCGCTGCGCAGCCGCCTGTCCGACGAGGAAGTGGCGCGCTTCGCGGCCCAGCGCTGGCGCTTTCCCGGCGTGGACATCAAGGCCCGCTGGTTCCGCAACTACCCGTTGCAGGACGTGGCCGGCCACGTGGTGGGCTACATCGGCCGCATCAACCAGAAAGAGCAGGAAGCGCTGGAGGACAGCGACGACTATGCGAACTACCGCGGCACCGAAGTCATCGGCAAGCTGGGCATCGAGCAAAGCTACGAAAAGCAGCTGCACGGCCTGACCGGCTGGGAGCAGTTGGAGACCACGGCCGGCGGCTTTGCCGTGCGCCGCCTCAACAGCCGTCCAGCGACGCCGGGCGATTCGGTGGTGCTGACCCTGGATGTGGGCCTGCAAAAACTGGTGGAAGACCTGTATGGCGAGCGCCGCGGCGCGCTGGTGGCCATCGACCCGCGCAATGGCGAAGTGCTGGCCATGGTCAGCAAGCCGTCCTACGACCTGAACCTGTTCGTCGACGGTATCGACCAGGAAAACTGGGACCTGCTGAACAACTCCATCGACCGCCCCCTGCTCAACCGTGCGCTGCGTGGCACCTACCCGCCAGGTTCCACCTACAAGCCGTTCATGGCCCTGGCCGGCCTGGAGTCGGGCAAGCGCAAGGTGGACACCACCATCCAAGACAACGGTAGCTGGACCTTTGGCGGCCACACCTTCCGCTCAGGCCACCCCAACGGGCCGACCAACCTGCGCCGCTCCATCATCAAATCGTCCAACGTGTACTACTACATGCTGGCCAACGACATGGGCGTGGACATGATCCACGACTACCTCTCGCCCATGGGCTTTGGCAGGCCGACCGGCATCGATGTGCAGGGCGAAGGCCGTGGCGTGCTGCCTAGCACCGAGTGGAAGCGCAACACCTACAAGCGCCCCGAGCAGCGCAAGTGGTATGCGGGCGAAACCATCTCCCTGGGTATCGGCCAGGGCTACAACCACTTCACCCTGCTGCAGGTGGCCAACGCCACCGCCATGCTGGCCAACCATGGCGTGCAGCACCGCCCGCACCTGGGCAAGGCGACGCTGGGGGCGGTCTCGCGCCAGTACGAAGCGCTGTACAAGGAGCCGGGCACGCCCATGGGCTACAAGCCCGAGCACGTCGAAGCCGTGCGCAGCGCGGTGGCGGCCGTGACGGTCGAAGGCACGGCTCGCCGTGTGTTCGCCGGGGCGCCCTACACCTCGGGCGGCAAGACGGGGACGGCCCAGGCCGTGACCATTGGCCAGAAGGACAAGTACAACGCGGCCAAGCTGGCCGAGCACCAGCGCGACCACTCGCTGTACATGGCCTATGCCCCAGCCGAAAACCCCAAGATCGCCCTGGCGCTGATCGTGGAAAACGCGGGCTTCGGCGCCGCCGCGGCCGCGCCGATTGCGCGGCGGGTCTTCGACTACTGGTTGCTGGACCATTACCCCAGCGAAGAAGACATGGCTGCCATGCGCAAGGGCCAGGCCACCACCCCCATTGGCACACCACGCAGTGGCAAGGAGATGATGGCCCGCTACGAGCGCGTGGACCTGCCCAGCCTGGGGGCGCCGCGCGCCCTCGAAACCTTGAGCGGCGGCGACCTGGCGGTGCCGCACGCACAGGACAGCAATCCGGCCGAGCCCGAGGTCGAGGACTGAGCGCCAGTCCGGGTGGGCCTGACAGCTTGGGCTATCCGGGCGCCGCGTGGGCCGCAGCGCCAGCCCTTGCAGGCAGTCACCGATGGGGGGCACATCCAGCACCGGCAGGTCGGGCGCGATGTGCCGCACCGGGCGTGCCGTCCGGGATGGTGCTGCCCCGCCCACGCGCGCAGACGCTGGCAGTCGGCCGCACGCCATCTCCCGCCACGGCAGGATCGACGGTCCCAGGCGCTGGGGCCATGCAGGCGCGCATGCCGCCAATAACGCGTGGCGGGCGTTGTCCCTGCAGGGCACAAGCGCCAGTCCTTCTACGGGATCGGGTGCTCAGCCTTGCATGGCGCGCAGCACAGGCGCGTGCGCACCCCGCCTGCAGCACGGTATTGGGCGTCAGGCGTTGGGCTTTGCCGTGGCCGGAGGCAGGCTGCGGGCACGTGGTGCAGCCTGCGGTGGCGTCCACTGGCTGAAGATCAGCGCCACCACCATCAGCGCTGCGCCGCACAGGGCCAGCGCGCCCATGCGCTCGTCGATCAGCCACCAGGCGGTCAGCGCGGCAAACACCGGCTCCAGCCCGAAGACGATGGCGCTGCGCATGGCGTCCAGCCGCTGCTGGCCCCAGGCCTGCAGCACCACCACCAGGGCGCTGGCCACCAGGCCCAGGTAGGCGATGGCCAGCCAGGCGCCGGGGGACAGGGCCTGCGCCTGCGTCTGCAGCCGCTCGAACCCCTGGGGCTGCAGCCACAGCATCAGCGTGGTGCAGGTCCACATCGAGCCGGCCAGCGCCGCCGCCATGCGCGTGGCGCGCAGGGGGGCCGCCTGGTGGCGCCGCGCGGCGGCCTCCAGCCCGAGGATGTACAGGGCGTAGACCACGGCGCTGCACAGCGTCAGCGTGTCGCCCCGGTTCCAGGGTGTGTCCTCGAAGAACATCAGGCACATGCCGGCCACGGCCAGGGCGCAGGCGGCCCAGACCTGCCAGCCGGTGCGGCGGCGCAGCACCAGCCAGGCGATCAGCGGCACCAGCAGCACGTTCAGGCCGGTGACGAAGGCGTTGCGGTTGCTGGTGGTCAGCGCCAGGCCTTCGATCTGCAGCCAGAAGGCCAGGAAGTTCAGCACCCCCAGGCCCAAGCCCCAGTGCCATTCGGCACGCCGGATGCCGCGCCACAGCGGCAGCAGCACCAGGGCCGCCAGACCGAAGCGCAGCCAGATGATCTGCAGCGCCGACAGGTCGGTGGACAACTGCTTCATGGCGGGGAAGGTGGTGCCCCAGACCACGGTGACGGTCAGCAGGGCCGCCAGGCCCAGGCGTTCGGTGCGCATGCGATGTATGAAAAAAGGAGCGGCTCACGCTCGCATTTGCTGGGGTTTATGGTCAAAACAGTCTGAAACCAAGGAATGACAAGCGCCAACTGCTCCTGATGGTGATGATGGCGGGGGCGTCTAGTGGGCCATGCGGCCGATGAAGGCGGCAATGCGTTCGTTGCCCGGGCGGGCAAAGAACTCGGCCGGCGGGGCCTCGTGCGCAATCTGCCCCTGGTCGAAGAACATCACACGGTCGGCCACTTCGCGGGCGAAGCCCATCTCGTGGGTGACGACGATCATGGTCATGCCCTCGCGGGCCAGGCCGCGCATCACCTCCAGCACCTCCTGCACCATCTCCGGGTCCAGGGCGCTGGTGGGCTCGTCGAACAGCATGACCTGCGGCTGCATGGCCAGGGCGCGCGCAATCGCCACGCGCTGCTGCTGGCCGCCGGACAGCTGCCAGGGGTACTTGTGCGCATGGGCGGCCATGCCCACGCGCTCCAGCAGCTGCAGGGCCTGGGCGTTGGCCGTGGTGCGCGGCGTCTTGCGGATGCGGCGCGGCGCCAGGGTCACGTTGTCCAGCACGGTCATGTGGCCGAACAGGTTGAACTGCTGGAACACCATGCCGACTTCGCAGCGCTGCTGCTGCAGCGTGGCCTCGTGGTCCGTGACTTCCACGCCGGCGATGGTGATGCGCCCGCCGTCGTGCGGCTCCAGGCGGTTCAGCGCGCGCAGCAGCGTGGATTTGCCCGAGCCCGAGGCGCCGATGATCACGGTCACCTCGCCCTGGCAGAACTGGGTGGACACGCCCTGGAGCACCTGGTGCGCGCCAAACGACTTGGTGACGCGCTCACAGACGATGTAGGGCGTGCGGGTGTTGGCTGCGTGGCTCATTTCTGGCGGCCTTCCACGTCAAAGCGGTATTCGATGGCGGCGGTGACCTGGGTCACCAGCGTGGTCAGCACCAGGTAGGTGACGCCGACGGTGATCAGTGTCTCCACCGGCTGGAAGGTGGACGACTGGATGCGGTTGCCGACGTTGGTCAGTTCCACCACGCCGATGGCGTAGGCCAGCGACGAGTCCTTGAGCAGGGCCACGAAGTTGCTGACCAGGGGCGGCAGCGCAATCTTGAACGCCTGGGGAAAGACCACGTCCAGGAACACGCGGCCCTTGGGCAGGCCCAGGGCACGGGCGGCCTCGGTCTGGCCGCGCGGCACGGCGTTCAGCCCGGCGCGCACGGCCTCGGCGTTGTAGGCACCGACGTTCAGTGCCAGGGCCACGCAGGCGGCGGCAAAGTCCGGCAGGTTCAGGCCCGGCACCAGCACCGGCAGGGCGAAGTACATGAACAGGATCTGCACCAGCAGCGGCGTGCCGCGGATGATCCAGACATAGGCGCCGGCCACGCTGCGCAGCACGGCATGGCCAGAGGTGCGCGCCACGGCGGCCAGCACGCCCAGCAGCAGGCCGGCCGCGCCGCTGACCAGGGTCAGGTACAGCGTGGTGCGGGCGCCATCGGCAAATTCGGCGGCATGGTCGCCGATGGGTTCGGGCAGCAGGGCCAGCAGCTCGCCCAGCAGGGCGACGACCACCACCATCAGCAACAGGGCGGTGACCAGGGTGGCATTGCTGCGCTGGGTGCGGCTCCAGTGCGAGGGCCAAAGTGCAGTGAGCATGGGAAGAACAGCAGGTTAAACAACGCAAAAACGCCCTGGGGGCCAAAGCCTCAGGGCGTCATGGGGCGGCGGTGCCAGGCACCCGGCCTGGCAGCCACACCGCCCGGGCAGGTTTTATTGCGGGCAGCGGATGTCTTCCTGGAACCACTTGTGCGAGATCTTGGCGTAGCTGCCGTCCTTCAGGGAGGCGGCAAAGGCCTGGTTCCAGGCGGCGGCCAGGGGCTGGTTCTCCTTGGCCACGGCGGCAGCAATGCGTTCAACGAACAGCAGCTCGCCCTGGTGGAACTTGATCTTGGGGTTCTTGGCCAGCATTTCCTTGGCCAGGAAACGCTCGGTCACCCAGGCGTCGGCGCGCTGGGTCATCAGGGCGTTCATCGCGGCTTCGTTGGTGGGGAAGTTCACCACGCGCTTCACGCCGGGCACGTTTTTCTGCACGTAGTCCAGGTAGGTGGTGCCGGTCTGGGCCGACACGGTTTTGCCGGCCAGGTCCTTGGCGCCCTGGATGCTGGCGTCGCGGGCGATCACCTGCGCACCCGAGCAGTAGTGCGGGGCGGTGAAGGTGATGGCCTTCTCGCGCTCGGGCGTGATGCCGTGCGACGAGATGACCAGGTCCCAGCGGTCCTGCTTCAGGCCGGTCAGCAGGGCGTCGAAGGAAATCGTCTTCCACTCGAACTTCAGGCCCATCTTCTGGGCCAGGTGTTCGGCCAGATCGACTTCGAAGCCGGTCAGCTTCTTGCCCTCGAAGTAGGCAAAGGGGGCGTAGTAGCCTTCGGTGGCCAGACGCAGGGTGCCGTCCTTCTGGATGGCTTCAAGGGGACGTGCCTGGGCCACCGAAGTGCCCAGCAGAGCCAGCGCAGCGGCGGCAATGACGGAAAAGCGTTGCATGAAAGAGGTGCTCCTGGCGCCATCGCGCTGGCAAGGGCCCCGGCCCCATGCGGATGGGGCGCCGCTCACAGCGATGCAGCGGTCAAGAAAGGAGGGGGCTGTAGCCGCCGGACCGCCGGTCTGAGGACATCAGACCATCACAGCGGTGGGCCGGGCTACGCCGCAAAGCGGTGGTGCGCATGCACCAAGAATGTGCGGCTCGTCAGGCGAAGCAGGCAGCCATTATAAAAGCCGGCCAGCGTCCGTGCAGACGGCAGGCCTCGCCACTGACGGGGGATGTGACGCGCCGGCTCAGGCGCCGAAGGCGTCCCAGCCGGTTTTGCAGATCAGCAGGCTGACCACCACGATGAAGATCACGCGCACAAAGCCGGCGCCGTGGCGCAGCGCCATCCAGGTGCCCAGTACGCTGCCCAGGACGTTGGCGATCGCCAGCGGCACGGCAAAGTGCCACCAGACATGGCCCTTGAGCGCGAACAGCACGATGGCCGCCAGGTTGGTGGTGACGTTCATCAGCTTGGCGTTGATCGACGCGTTCAGGAAGTCATAGCCCAGCAGGCGCACCAGCAGGAACACGAAGAAACTGCCCGTGCCCGGGCCGAAGAAGCCGTCGTAAAAGCCGATGACCAGGCCGATGCCGGCCGTCAGCCACTGCGTGGTGCGCAGGCTGTGCGTGGGGGTGTGCTCGCGCCCCAGCTCCTTCTTGGCCAGGGTGTAGAGCAGCACGCCCAGCAGGATGAAGGGCAGCAGCTTGCGCAGGAAGTCGGGGTTGACCAGGGTGACGGCCCAGGCGCCGCTGAACGCGCCCACCCCGGCGGCCACGACGCCGGGGATGATCATCGGCCAGGTGATGCTGATGCGCCGGCTGTACTGCCAGGTCGACATCGCCGTGCCCCAGACGGCGGCGCTCTTGTTGGTGCCAAACAGGGTGGCGGGGGCCGCGTGCGGGAAGGCGGCAAACATCGCGGGCACCAGAATCAGTCCGCCACCACCCACGATGGCATCCACGAAACCGGCCAGGGCCGAAGCCAGAGAGACAAAAATCCATTCCATGATGGGCGCTGATTGTGCGCTGCTCACGGAGCGCTAAAACAAATAAAAAGCGCCGGTCTGGCCGGCGCTGGGGGAAAGGCATCTCATTGGCGGATGCTTTTTAGATATTGGTCTGGTTGTGGATCGAGTTGTCTCCTCGGGCCCTCCTTGCTGCACCTTGGTGCGCGCTAGAGTGGTGTGGACTGTAGACCCTGCGTTGGTTTGGTGCATCGGGGATTTCCCGCAAGCTGGTGGTGCGGTGTGTGACGGCCGAATGACACTGTGCGCCGTGGGTGTTTGGCGGCCGGTGTGCAGGCATGGCTTGTGCTTGGCTGGCGGCAACAACACTGCGGGGGAGCGACATGGAGATGCGAAGCAGGTGGGGCCGTCGGGCCCCGGGCGTGGCGCTGCTGGCCCTGCTGCCAGCGGCCGGGCAGGCCCAGCAGATGGTGGGGTTTGCGGCCATCGACAAGGCCGACACGGTCTGGGTGCTGGTGGCCACGGCCCTGGTGCTGCTGATGACGCTGCCCGGCGTGGCCCTGTTCTACGCGGGCATGGTGCGCCGCAAGAATGTGCTCAACACCCTGGCGGCGGTGCTGGGCGCGGCGTGTGTGGTCAGCGTGGTGTGGTTTGCCGTGGGCTATTCGCTGGCGTTCACCCCGTCCTCGCGCTGGATTGGCGGGCTGGAGCGGCTGTGGTTTGGAGGCCTGGACTACCAGCTGGCGCAGCAGCAACTGGCGGTCAGCCACATGGCGCCGCACATCCCCGAGGCGGCCTACGCCCTGTTCCAGCTGACCTTCGCCATCATCACGGCGGCCCTGATCGTCGGCGCCCTGGTGGAGCGCATGCGCTTTGCGGCGCTGATGCTGTTCATGGCGCTGTGGACCCTGCTGGTCTACGTGCCCGTGGCGCACTGGGTGTGGGAGCCGGGCGGCTGGCTGGCGCGCATGGGCGCGCTGGACTTCGCCGGCGGCGCCGTGGTGCACGTGAATGCCGGCGCGGCGGGCCTGGCTTGCGCCTGCTACCTGGGCAAGCGCACGGGCTATGGGCGCGAGGCCTTCCAGCCCTACAACCTGGGCTGGACCATGCTGGGCGCCTGCCTGCTGTGGGTGGGCTGGTTCGGCTTCAACGGCGGCTCGGCCCTGGCGGCCGACGGGCGCGCGGCCCTGGCCATGGTGGTCACGCACCTGGCGGCTGCCGGTGGTGCCCTGGGCTGGGCGCTGGGCGAATGGCTGCTGCACCGCCGCATGTCGGTGCTGGGTCTGTGCTCGGGCCTGGTGGCCGGGCTGGTGGCCGTGACCCCGGCGGCGGGCTTTGTGGACATGGGCGCGGGCCTGCTGATCGGCACCATCGCCGGGCTGGTCTGCTACTGGGGGGCCACGGGTTTCAAGCGCTGGCTGGGGGCCGATGACTCGCTGGATGTGTTCGGCGTGCACGGCATCGGCGGCATCGTTGGCTCGCTGCTGACCGGGGTGCTGGTCAGCGGCACGATTTCCGGGGCCAGCGGCAACCTGCTGGCGCAGTCCGTGGCGGTGGTGGCGGTGGCGGCGTTCAGCTTTGCCGCCACCTGCGTGCTGATGTGGTTGACCGACCGCCTGGTGGGTGTGCGCGTGGATGCCCAGGCCGAGCAGCAGGGCCTGGACATCAGCGAGCACCGCGAACACGTGGGCGCCTGACCCAACCGGCGGCCTGGGCCGCCTGCACAAGGAGGATGCCGATGGAGAACACCGAACGCATGGCCGCAGCCGCCCACCTGCACGTGGCGCTGCGGCGCAAGGCGGGCCGCGTGACCGATACCGACTGGATGGCGCGCAACGACGAGTACGCCCGCGAGATCGTGCGCGTGGCGCGGGCCCGCGCGGCGGAGGACGGCGATGCCGCCCTGGCCGGTCTGGCCGACCGGCTGGCGGCCCTGCTGGACGCCGGGGCAACGGCCCCCGCTCCGACGGTGTCGCTGGTGGAGCGTGTGGCGCACCGCCTGCGCGATGCGGCTCCGCCGGGCGACGAGGCCGGGCGCTACATCGGCGGATTGCGTTAGCGGGGGAGTCCTGAAAAAGGAGCTGGTTGCGCTTTGAAAGTCTTGGTTTCGGCGCGTTTTAATGCCGAAATCGGCTTTTAATCAGCGCAGGCAGCTCACTTTTTTCAATCCAGCCGACGGGTGCTGGACCGTTCACACGGTCAGCGCCTGGGCCGGTGCCTCGGGAGCGGCCGCCGCCAGGGGGGCCTGGCCCTCGCGCGCCTTGCGTTCGGCGCGGATCCAGCCGGCGGCCTTTTCCGCCAGCATCAGCGTCGGGCTGTTGGTGTTGCCGCTGGTGATGGTGGGCATGGCCCCGGCATCCACCACGCGCAGCGCCTGCACGCCGCGCACGCGCAGGCGGCTGTCCAGCACGGCCATGGGGTCGTCGTCGCGGCCCATCTTGGTGGTGCCCACGGGGTGGAAGATGGTGGTGGCAATGTCGCCGGCCAGGCGGATCAGCTCCTCGTCGCTCTGGTACTGGGTGCCGGGCTTCCATTCCTCGGGGGCATAGCGCGCCAGTGCTGGCTGGCTGACGATGCGGCGCGTCACGCGCAGGCTGTCGGCCGCCACTTGCTGGTCCTGGGCGGTGCTCAGGTAGTTGGGCGCAATCGCCGGCGCGTCCTCGAAGTTCGGGCTCTTGATGTGCACCGTGCCACGGCTGGTGGGGTTGAGGTTGCAGACGCTGGCGGTGAAGGCCGGGAAGCTGTGCAGCGGCTCGCCAAACGCATCCAGCGACAGGGGCTGCACGTGGTACTGCAGGTTGGGGTGCTCCAGCTCGGGGCGGCTGCGCGTGAAGGCGCCCAGCTGCGAGGGCGCCATGCTCATCGGGCCGCTGCGGCGCAACAGGTATTCCATGCCGATGCGCAGCTTGCCCCAGGGGCTGGCCGCCAGGGTGTTGAGGGTGAGCGCATCGCGCACCTTGTAGACCGAGCGGATCTGCAGGTGGTCCTGCAGGTTGGCACCCACGCCGGGCAGGTCCAGCGTGACCGGGATGCCAGCCTGGTGCAGCACCTCGGCCGGGCCGATGCCCGACAGCTGCAGCAGCTGCGGCGAGTTGACGGCCCCGGCGCAGACGATCACTTCCTCGGTGGCCGTCAGGTGGGCCAGCTCGTCGCCGGTCCAGACCTTGACGCCGGTGCAGCGCAGGGCGCCATCGGCCTGGCGCTCCACCACCAGGCGTGTGGCCTGGGCCATGGTCCACATCTCGAAGTTGGGGCGGCCATAGCACTTGGGGCGCAGAAAGGCCTTGGCCGTGTTCCAGCGCCAGCCGTCCTTCTGGTTCACTTCGAAATAGCCCACGCCCTCGTTGTCGCCACCATTGAAATCCTGTGTGGCCGGAATGCCGGCCTGCTGCGCCGCCTGGGAGAACGCATCCAGGATGTCCCAGCGCAGGCGCTGCTTCTCGACGCGCCATTCGCCCTTGTGGCCGTGCAGGCTGGCGAAGGCCGGGTTGGGCGGCTGGCCCTCGTCCAGGCGCCAGTGGCTTTCGTGTTTCATGAAGGCCGGCAGCACCTGCTCCCAGCGCCAGCTGTCGTCGCCGGTCAGCCCGGCCCACTGGTCGTAGTCGCGCGCCTGGCCGCGCATGTAGATCATGCCGTTGATGCTGGAGCAGCCGCCCAGCGTCTTGCCGCGCGGGTAGCGCAGGCTGCGGCCGTTGAGCCCGGCGTCGGCCTCGGTCTGGTAGAGCCAGTCGGTGCGGGGGTTGCCGATGCAGTGCAGGTAGCCGACGGGGATGTGGATCCAGTGGTAATCGTCCTTGCGGCCGGCTTCGATCAGCAGGACGCGCACGTTGCGGTCGGCGCTGAGGCGGTTGCACAGCAGGGCGCCTGCAGTGCCGCCTCCGATGACGATGTAGTCGAAAGAGGTGTCACTCATGAAGCAAGCCCGTGTGACCGGGCATCAATCGGCCTCCGGATTGGAAACCGTGGTTCCATTGTGTGGAATGCCCCGGGGCTGTCGATAGGGAAAGCGTGTAGTCTTGGTCTGACGATTTCGGTGTTGCACTGCAAAATGCACCGGCCGCTGGCTTGCGTTCCGTGGTTCGCGGCCGGGGCCAAAGCTTGTAAGCTGGCAGCGCTTCGACTTTTTTCATGCCATGACCGATACCCTTCCCCGTTTGCAGACCCTCCAGGACGCCGAAGGCGCCTGGGTGCAGTTGCAGGGGCGATGGGGCGCGGCGGAGCTGGGCCAGCGCCCGGTGTGGCAACAGCTGCAGCGCGCCCTGCGCAGCCATCCGGCTGATGCCGCCACGGGCTGGGACCTGCAGGCACTGCAATGGCTGGACCACATCGGCGCCCAGCTGCTGTGGCGCCACTGGCAGTACGCCTGGCCGCAGCGGGTGCGCCTGACCGATGCCCAGCGCACCATGCTGGCGCGCGTGGCCGCCCTGCGCCAGGCACCCGCGCCGGCACCGGCCCCGCTGTGCATGATGGACCGGGTGAACCAGTTGGGCCTGCTGGTGCTGCACGCGCTGGACCATTTCCAGCACCTGGTGGAGCTGGTGGGGCAATTGGTGCTGGACATCGGCCGCCTGCTGCGCGATCCGCGCAAAGGGCCCTGGCGCGATTTTTCCGGCCATCTGTACAGCATGGGGGCCACGGCGCTGCCGATCACGGCCCTGGTGGGCTTTCTGATCGGCGTGGTGCTGGCCTACCTGATGGCGCTGCAGCTGCGCCAGTTCGGCGCCGAGGCCTTCATCGTGAACATCCTGGGCATCTCGCTGATCCGTGAGCTGGGGCCGCTGCTGGGCGCCATCCTGGTGGCCGGCCGCTCGGGTTCGGCCATCACGGCGCAGATCGGCGTGATGCGCGTGACCGAGGAGCTGGACGCCATGCAGGTCATGGGCATCCGCCACGGCTTTCGTCTGGTGATGCCGCGCGCGCTGGCGCTGGCGCTGGCCATGCCGCTGATCAGCCTGTGGACCACGCTGGCGGCGCTGGCGGGTGGCATGCTGGCGGCCGACATGACCATGGGCATCTCGGCCGGCTACTTCCTGCAGGCGCTGCCGGATGCGGTGGAGATCGGCAACCTGGTGCTGGCCATGGCCAAGTCGGTGGTGTTCGGGGTGTTCATCGCGCTGATCGGCTGCCACTGGGGGCTGCGCGTGCAGCCCAACACCCAGAGCCTGGGCGCGGGCACGACGGCCTCGGTGGTGTCGTCCATCACCATGGTGATCGTGGTTGACGCCCTGTTCGCCATCGCTTTCAAAGATGTGGGGTTCTGAGCCATGACCACAGCCGCATCCCCCCACCCGCAGACGCCCCGCGCCATGGTGCAGGTCGACAAGCTGTGGAGCGTGTTCGGCGAGGGCGACAACGCCTTTGCCGTGCACCAGGACCTGGACCTGACCGTGTACCAGGGCGACATGCTTTCCATCGTCGGTGGCTCGGGTACGGGCAAGACGGTGCTGCTGCGCCAGATCCTGGGGCTGCTGCAGCCGGGGCGCGGCACGGTGACCACGCTGGGCCGGCCGGCGGCCGAGCTGTGCACCGAAGGCGCGGCCGCCCGCGTCGGCATGCTGTTCCAGCACGGGGCGCTGTACTCGGCCTTCAACGTGCTGGAGAACATCGGCTTTGCCCTGCGCGAGCTGGGCACGCTGCCCGCGGCCATGGTTGACGAGGCCGCCATGGTCAAGCTGCGCATGGTTGGCCTCCAGCCCGAGCACGCCACGCGCATGCCGGCCGACCTGTCCGGTGGTATGGTCAAGCGGGTGGCCTTGGCGCGCGCCCTGATCATGGACCCGCCGCTGCTGCTGCTGGACGAGCCGACGGCCGGGCTGGATCCGACCAGCTCCGACGAGTTCTGTGCCCTGCTGCGCGAGCTGCGCGCCGAGCTGGGGCTGACCGTGGTCATGGTCACGCACGACCTGGACACGCTGTTCGCCTTGTCCAGCCGCGTGGCGGTGCTGGCCGAGAAACGCGTGCTGGTGACCGGAACACCGCAGGAGGTGGCGCAATTCCCGCACCCCTTCATCACCACTTTCTTCCAGGGCGAGCGGGGTCGCCGGGCCATGGCACCCGCTCCGCAAGGAGGGCATTGAGCAATGGAAAACAAATCACACGCCATGGCGGCCGGCAGCTTCGTGCTGGCGCTGCTGGTCCTACTGGGGGCGCTGGCCCTGTGGCTGACGCGCGACCGCCACGACTACACCTTGTACGAAATGTCCACCGGTGACACCATCAGCGGCCTGCAGAACCAGGCCACGGTGCGCTACAAGGGCGTGGCCGTGGGCAAGGTGACCGAGATCACCTTCGACCAGGCCCAACAGGGCAATGTGCTGATCCGCATCGCGGTCGACAGCAAGGCCCCGGTCTCGCCCACCACCACCTTCGGCATGCTGGGCTACCAGGGCGTGACCGGGATTGCGCACATCCAGCTGGACGACGTGACCGAGCCCATGGCCGCCCTGCCCGAGGGCCCCGGCGGCATCCCGCGGCTGTTGATGAAGTCCTCGCCGCTGAGCGTGTTGGCCGACCAGGGCATGACCATCCTGAGCAAGGTCGACGAGGCCACCCGGCGCATCAACCAACTGCTGGGCGATGACAACCAGGAGCGCTTCAGCAGCCTGCTGCTCAACCTCTCGGATGCGGCCAGCAATGTCAGCGGCGTGACCCGTTCCATGCACACCACCTTGCAGCAGGAGCTGCCCGGCATGACCCAGGATGCACGCCGTGCCCTGCAGGCCATGGAAAAGGCCGGGCAGGAAGCCGGCGCGCTGGCGCAGGAGGTGCGGCGCATGACCACGACCGTGCAAGGCCCGGACGGCGCCCTGGCGCGGATCACCGAAGGCTCGCAGGCCATGGCCCGGGCGGCCGAGCGCCTGGACCGCGCCACCCTGCCCAGCATCAGCCAGGCCGCCAGCGACGTCTCCTCGGCCGCACGCCGCATGGGCAGTGCCGCGGCGGGGATTGGCGACAACCCCCAGTCCCTGCTGTATGGGGTGGATGCCGGACAGCCCGGGCCCGGCGAGCCCGGTTTTGTGGCCCCTGCGGCCCAATAAGGAAGATGCATATGCGCGCACTGATCACTCCACGCCGCGCCTGGTTCTGGGCGGCGGCGGTCGTCTGGCTGGCGGGCTGCAGCACCCTGCCGCGGCCGCCCCAGGCCGTGACCCGCTATGACCTGGGGGCGCCGGCCGCGCTGGCGGCGCTGCCGGCCGTGGCCTTGCCGGCCGTGGCCCTGGGGCCCGTGCAGGCGCCCTTGCTGGCCGATGGCAGCACCCTGGTGCATTACCGCCTGGCGTATGCGGATGCGCAGGTCTTGCGCGCCTACACCCAGGCGCGCTGGAGCGTGCCGCCCGCACAGATGGTGCAGCAGCGCTTGCGCGAACACCTGACCCAGGGCGGGCGCGTGGTGCTGTCGGCAGCCCCGGGCGAAGCCCTGCCCAGCGTGCAGGGGCGGCGCGTGCCCGTGTTGCGCCTGGCGCTGGAGGAGTTCAGCCACGTCTTCACCACCGCCCAGGACAGCGTGGGCTGGGTGCGCGTGCGCGCCACCCTGGTGGACCCCGCGCCGCAGGGCGATGTGCTGTTGGCCCAGCGGGTGCTGGAGGTGCGCCAGCCCGCGTCGGCACCGAACGCCGCGGCCGGGGTGCAGGCCCTGGCCCAGGGGGTGGATGTGCTGGGGGGCGTCCTCACCCAGTGGCTGCAAACCGTGTCCAAGCGTTAAACGCTCTCTGGCACGCCGGGTCGGTCTGGTCCGACCGGCCCTGTCCCGCATCGACGACACGCTGCGCCATGAATTTTTCTTAAAGTGAGTTTTCGCGCTGCAGGAATGTGAATGTGTTGGTTTTTGCGCATTCTCTGTGCAGTCAATGTTGATTTCACGCTGAGGAAAATTCCATGAATGAAGACCGTATCCAAGGAAACTGGAAGCAATTCAAGGGCAAGATTCGCGAGCAGTGGGGCAAGCTGACCGACGACGATGTGGACGTGATCGCCGGCAAGCGCGACCAGTTCCTGGGCAAGCTGCAGGAGCGCCATGGCCTGGCCAAGGAAGAGGCGGAAAAGCAGCTGGCCGAATGGCACAAGCGCCACCCCGACTTCCGTTTTGACCGCTGATCCATAGTCGCCCGCAGGGGGCGCCGCTTCCGGTCGCAATTCCGCCCGCAGGCGCGCACCCACCCTGTGTCAGCCCCAGCCCCGCATGCGGGGCTTTTTGCCGTCTGGCCCGGCGGCGCCTGTAGGCCGTGGTCCTGTGCCGGCCGGGCTTTGACCTGTCTCAAACCCCTACGAGATAGGCTTCGTAAGCTTTCGGCTTTGCACAGTTTGGACGAAGGAGGGCGCTATGGCGACATTGGAATGGAGCACGGCCCTGGAGTTGAACGTTCCAGTCATGGACGAAACGCACAAGGAGTTCGTGGACCTGATGGCGCAGGTGGAAGCCACGCCGGACGAGGCCCTGATGCCGGTGTGGCAGGCGCTGGTGGCACACACCGAGGAGCACTTCGGACAGGAAGACCGCTGGATGCTGGCCACCGGCTTTGCCACGGGCAACTGCCACGCCACGCAGCACAAGGTGGTGCTGGACATCATGCGAGAAGGTGGCAAGCGCGGGGACGAGGGGGACTACAGCATGATCCGCGGCATGACGCCGGAGCTGGCCTCCTGGTTCAGCTACCACGCCCAGACCATGGATGCGGCCCTGGCCCAGCACATGCAGAGCGTGGGCTTTGACCCCGCCAGCGGCGCCCTGCTGCACAGCGATGCCCTGCCGGCGCAGCCCATCAGCGGCTGCGGCGGGGCCTGCTCCACCCCGGACGACCACGCCCAGCACGGCGCCCAGGCCGACAAGGTGGCACAGTCGGCGGTCTGAGTGCCGCCCCTGTGCCGGCCGGCACGCGCTGTCAGCCCGCCAGCGCAGGGAAAATTTTCATCAGGCCACCGGCCATCACTTCCACGGCCAGGGCGGCCAGGATCAGGCCCATCAGCCGCGTCATCACGTTGATGCCGGTCTTGCCCAGCACGCGGGCAATCGGTTCGGCCATGGAAAAGCTGGCCCACACCGCGGCCGCCACCACCACCCCATAGCCCACCAGGGCCAGGTGCTGCCAGAAAGTGGCCGCCTGGTCGGCGTAGATCACCACGGTTGACATGGCGGCTGGCCCGGTGAGCAGCGGGATCGTCAGCGGCACCACGGCGATGCTGTTGCCCATGGCGGCCTTCTCGACCCCCGCTTCCAGCGTGTCCTCGTGGCGCCGGTCTTCGGCCGGGCGCGCGTTGAGCATGTTCATCGCGCTGATCAGCAGCAGCAGGCCGCCGCCGACCTGGAAGCTCTGCAGCGAGATGTTGAAGAAATCCAGCACCTGCAGGCCGATCAGCGCGCAGGCGGCGATCACCACGAAGGCGCTGAACGACGCCGTGCGGATGGTCTGGGCACGCTGCGCAGCATCGAAGCCTTGCGTGTAGTGGATGAAAAACGGCACGATGGCCAGCGGATTGACGATGGCAACCAGGGTGATCAGCGGTTTCAGATCCATGGGCGGGCAGTGCGGGGAAGGGTGGACAGGTCCTAAGTGGAACGCAGATTGCTTAAAGTTGCCAGTGTTGCGGCCGGCAGGGACACGGCAGGCCGCCCAACGATAACAAGGAGATGCGATCCATGGGCAGCTTTATTTCACTGACCGCCGCCGACGGCACGGCGGTGCCGGCCTGGGTGGCCCGGCCCGAGGGCCCGGTGCGCGGGGCCGTGGTGGTGGCGCAGGAGATTTTCGGCGTCAACAGCCACATCCGCGCCGTGACCGACCGCCTGGCCGCACGCGGTTTCGTGGCGATCGCCCCGGCGCTGTTCACGCGCCTGGAGTTCGATGTGCAACTGGGCTATGACGCCGAGGGCATGGCACGCGGCAAGGCCTTGAAGGCCGCGGCCGAGGCCCTGCCGGGCGAGGGCGTGCTGCAGGACATCCGCGCCGCGGCGCAATGGGCCTTGCAGCAGGACGGCGTGGCCGGCGTGGGCATGGTGGGCTTTTGCTGGGGCGGGCTGCTGGCCTGGCGCGCGGCCGAGCGGGTGAGCGAGCTGTCGGCCGCCGTGTGCTACTACGGCGGGGGCATGACCGTGTCGCCGGAGGTGGCGCGCACGCCGCGCGTGCCGGTGCTGGCCCACTTTGGCGCGCGCGATGCGCACATTGCGCTGGACGGCGTGCAGGCCTTCAGCCGGGTGCACCCCGTGGTGCAGGTGCATGTGTACGACGCCGACCATGGCTTCAACTGCGACCAACGCGGCAGCTACGACGAGACCAGCGCCATCCAGGCCAAGGACCGCACGCTGGCTTTCTTCGACCAGCACTTGGCGCGGGCCTGATGCGGGTCTGATGCAAAAGAAGAGCGGTTGGCGCGCGCCATGCTTGGGTTTTGGCGTGTTTTGACTCGCAAACCCAGCGAGGGTGAGCGCGGGTTGCTCGCAGTTTTTCAGGTGTTCTCGCCCATCAGGGTGTCGCGCTCGATGTAGCGGCGGCGCAGGAAGAACACCAGCAGGGCCAGGCCGATGCCGGCCATGGCGCCCATGGCCCACCAGAAACCGTCTTCCTTGTGCACCAGGGGCAGCACGTCGAAGTTCATGCCGAACACGGCGGCGATCAGGTTCAGCGGCAGGAAGATGGCGGTCAGCGTAGTCAGCGTGCGCATGATGTCGTTGGCGCGGTTGCTCTGGGCCGAGAAGTGCATCTGCACTGCGGCCTCGGCGCTCAGCTCCATGCGGTGCACGTGGTGGCTGACGCGCTCGATGTGCTCCAGCACGTCGCGCGAGCGCACGCGCAGCAGCTCGCGTGCGCGGCGCTCGGCCGTCTCGCTTTCCTCGGGCCAGCTCTCCAGCATGTCGATCCAGTCCTGCACGGCGGCGCGCTGGTCTTCGCAGATTTCGTTGAGCTGGTGCAGGCCCAGCTGCGCCTGCAGCACCTTGCCCCAGTCGTGGAAGCGCGAGTTGGGGTTGAGCAGGGCCATCTGCCACTGGTCCATCTGTTTGGCCATGTCGCGGCGCAGGCTGAGGAAACCGTCCACCATCAGGTCCAGCTGGCGCAGCATCAGGTCGGCGCTGCTGGCGGGCAGGCGGCTGCCGGCGCGCTTTTCCGGCGTGGTGCCCGGGGCCAGCAGGCGCTGCACATGGTGGGAGCGCACCGGGCATTCGCCGGGGTGGACGCTGAACAGCAGCTGGTCGAACACGGCAAAGCCGACGGGGGCGGTGTCCAGGTTCTTCAGCAGTGGGGCGCTGGCAGGGCGGGCGCCGGCGTCTGCGCTGCCGGTTGCGGGTGGCGGCGGCAGGTCCAGGCGCCGGAACAGCATCACGTCGTAGTCCGAGGTGTAGTCGAAGGTGGACGGGATCTGGGCGTTCAGCAGGTCGGAGATGTGCAGGTCCACCAGGGGTGTGCCGCACAGCTGCAGCAGCAGGCGCTGCACGGCCGCGATCTGGGTCTCGAACTCGGTGCGCTCGCACGACAGCCAGTAGAAGCTGCCGGCCTCGGGCGCGGGCAGGGGGGCGTCGGACGCAGGCCAGGTGCCCAGGTCGAGCACCTGCTTGGTGGCAGGCTGGATCAGCAGCAGTCGCATAGCTACAAGGTCAAATGGCCGCAAAACGCAGACTGTACAGGCGCTGGCAGCGATCCAAACCGTGTCTGCGCGCACGCAGACACGGGCGAGGGGCCGCTTACAGGCCGCGCAGCCGCTTGGCGGCGTCGATGGCGAAGTAGGTCAGGATGCCATCGGCCCCGGCGCGCTTGAAGGCCAGCAGGCTTTCCATCATCACGGCGTCGTGGTCCAGCCAGCCGTTGGCGGCCGCGGCCTTGAGCATGGCGTACTCGCCGCTGACCTGGTAGGCGAAGGTGGGCACGCCGAACTCGTCCTTGACGCGGCGCACGATGTCCAGGTACGGCAGGCCGGGCTTGACCATGACCATGTCCGCGCCTTCGGCGATGTCCAGCGCCACTTCGCGCAGGGCTTCGTCGGAGTTGGCGGGGTCCATCTGGTAGACGTTTTTGTCGGCCTTGCCCAGGGCGCCGCGCGTGCCCACGGCGTCGCGGAAGGGGCCGTAGAACGCGCTGGCGTACTTGGCGCTGTAGGCCATGATGCGGGTGTGGATGTGGCCTTGCAGCTCCAGCGCCTCGCGGATGGCGCCAATGCGTCCGTCCATCATGTCGCTGGGGGCGACCATGTCCACGCCGGCTTCGGCATGGGCCAGGGCCTGGCCGACCAGCACTTCCACGGTCTCATCGTTGAGGATGTAGCCGCTCTCGTCGAGAATGCCGTCCTGGCCGTGGCTGGTGTAGGGGTCCAGGGCCACGTCGGTCATCACGCCCAACTGGGGGAATTCCTGTTTCAGCGCGCGCACCACGCGGGGGATCAGGCCGTCGGGGTTCAGGGCCTCCTTGCCGTCGGGGGTCTTGAGGCTGGCATCGATGGCGGGGAACAGCGCCAGGTAGGGGATCTCCAGCTTCACGCACTCCTCGGCCACGGGCAGCAGCAGGTCCAGGCTCAGGCGGTCCACGCCGGGCATGGACGGCACGGCCTGGCGCAGCTGCGTGCCCTCGTGCACGAA
Organism: Comamonas sp. CAH-2; assembly: GCF_009668305.1. Taxonomy (NCBI): domain Bacteria; kingdom Pseudomonadati; phylum Pseudomonadota; class Betaproteobacteria; order Burkholderiales; family Comamonadaceae; genus Comamonas; species Comamonas sp. CAH-2. Next base: position 7,969 of record NZ_VSWF01000032.1, on the reverse strand, counting down.
CACCGGGTAGATGAAGTCATGGGCTGTCAGGCGGTTTTCGCGCACCAGGTTACGGGTGAAGGCGTCGCGGCGCAGGCGGCGCGGACGGCTTTGCGGGAAAGGGGTAGGGTTCGACAGATGCATGCCGCGCATTGTGCGCCTGTCGGTCGGCGCTGGCGAGGGATTGCGCAGGGCGCCGCTGGGGCATGCCTTGGGGATAGTCCCCGTGTGCCGGGGGCGGCGGGGTGCTAGATTTCGCCTCGAAAGCGGCTTGCTGCTTTCCCTGCTTCACCTCCCTGAGCAGGCCTCTTCCAGAGGAATTTCTCGGCCCGGCTGCATGCCGGGCCTTTTTTTGTGCGCCAGCCCAGGCCAGGGGCGGGCTTACACTGTGCCCATGTTGTGGGTCAAAGCTTTTCATATCGTCTTCGTGACCAGCTGGTTTGCGGGTTTGTTCTATCTGCCGCGCATCTTTGTGAACCTGGCCATGGTGCCGCCCGGCTCGGTGGCCGAGCGCGAGCGCCTGATCGGCATGTCCCAGCGGCTGCTGCGTTTCACCACCCTGCTGGCGGTGCCCGCCGTGGGCCTGGGCCTGTGGCTGCTGTTCGGCTATGGCTTCTGGCAGTCGGGCGGCTGGGTGCATGCCAAGCTGGCGCTGGTGGCGCTGGTGCTGGCCTACCACTACAGCTGCGGCCGCCTGCTGCGCCAGCTGATGGCCGAGACCTGCCCGCGCAGCCACCGCTGGTTCCGCTGGTACAACGAGCTGCCCGTGTTCCTGTTGATGGGCATCGTGGTCCTCGCGGTGGTCAAGCCGTTCTAATTCTCGCAACCGTCTGAGCCCGGGCTGGAAAGGGGCTGTTTGTGTTCAAAACCTCGGCATGGCCGCTGGCCCTGCTGTACACCCTGCTGATTGTGTTCGCCAGCCTGTTCCCGTTCGAAGGCTGGCGGGTGCAGGGCATCTCTCCCTGGGTGTTCGCCACGGCGCCGCTGCCGCCGCCGTACTGGACGTGGTTCGACGTCAACACCAACATCATCGGCTATGTGCCCCTGGGTTTTCTGCTGGCGCTGGGCGGCGTGCGCAGCGGCATGCGCGCCTGGGCCATCCTGTGGGCGGCGCTGTGCGGGGCCGTGCTGTCGCTGAGCATGGAGTTCCTGCAGATCTACCTGCCGCGGCGCGTGCCGTCCAACATGGACTTCGTGCTCAACGCCGCAGGCGCCCTGGTGGGCGCGGTGCTGGCGGCGGGCCTGGAGTGGCTGGGCCTGCTGGAGCGCTGGAGCGTGTTCCGCGAGCGCTGGTTCGGCCACCAGCCGCATGGTGGCCTGGTGCTGATCGGCCTGTGGCCGCTGGCCCTGCTGTTCCCGCCGGCGCTGCCCTTCGGCCTGGGGCAGGTGCTGGAGCGCCTGGATACCACGCTGGACGAATGGCTGGAAGGTACGCCCTTCATGGACTGGCTGCCGTTGCGCGAGGCCCCGCTGGTGCCGCTGATGCCCAGTGCCGAAATGCTGTGCGTCATGCTGGGCCTGCTGGCGCCTTGCCTGCTGGGCTACCTGCTGATCGTCCACCGCGGCCGGCGTGCGGTGTTCGCGCTGCTGACCGGGGTGGCCGGCGTGGCGGCGACGGCGCTGTCCTCGGCCATGGCCTATGGGCCGGTGCATGTCTGGGCCTGGCTGACCCTGCCGACCCAGGCCGGCATGGTGGCGGCGGCGCTGTTTGCCGTCTGCCTGCTGCCCATCGGGCGCCGCTGGTGCGCGGTGCTGTTGCTGCTGGTACTGATGTGGCAGCTGAACTGGCTCAACCAGGCGCCGCTGAACCCGTATTTCGCCGACACCCTGCAGTCCTGGGAGCAGGGTCGGTTCATGCGCTTTTACGGGCTGGGTCAGTGGCTGGGCTGGCTCTGGCCCTATGCCGTGCTCGCGTATGTGGCCTTGCGCCTGTCCCAGCGCCAGGGTGACTCCTAGAATGCACAGCACCATGAGCGACAACACTGCCCCCGGCTACTACAGCCGCCACATTTTTTTCTGCCTCAACGAGCGCCCCAACGGTGAAGACTGCTGCCACCTGCACGGCGCCAAGGAAGGCTTTGACCACTGCAAGCGGGCGGTGAAGGACGCCGGCCTGGCCGGCAAGGGCCAGGTGCGGGTGAACAAGGCCGGCTGCCTGGACCGCTGCGCCGCCGGCCCCGTGGCCGTGGTCTATCCCGAAGGCACCTGGTACACCTTCGTGGACACGGCCGACATCGACGAAATCGTCGAGTCGCACCTCAAGCATGGCCAGGTGGTGGAGCGTTTGCTGGTGCCGCCGGAACTTGGCCGCTGAAACCGACTCAGACGCCGCATTGCAAGTGTTTTTGGCAGTTTGCGCTGATCTGACAAGCGCAGGCAGCTATGAATTAGGTAGTTTGCTGTGAACGCCCAAACCGAACGATTCACCCTGACCGGCGCCGCAGGCGCCATCGAAGCCCTGCGCGACCGCCCGGTGGGCACCCCCCGGGGCGTGGCGGTGATTGCCCACCCGCACCCGCTGTATGGCGGCACCATGGACAACAAGGTGGTGCAGACCCTGGCGCGTGCCTTCGTGCAAAGCGGTTGGGAGACTATCCGCTTCAACTTCCGCGGCGTGGGCGCCAGCGCTGGCGTGCACGACGCCGGGCGCGGCGAAGCCCAGGACCTGGTGGAGGTGGTGCGCCAGGTGGCCCCCCAGGGCCCGCTGGCGCTGGCCGGCTTCTCGTTCGGGGCCTTCGTCACCACGCATGCCGTGGCCGCCCTGTGGGACGAGGGCCGCGTCGAGCAGGTGGTGCTGGTGGGCACGGCGGCCAGCCGCTTCGAACCCGCCACCCTGCCACCGGCGGCGCACGCGCGCACCCTGGTGCTGCATGGCGAAAAGGACGACACCGTGCCGCTGCAGTCCGTGATGGACTGGGCGCGCCCGCAGATACTGCCTGTAACAGTTGTGCCCGATGGAGGTCATTTCTTCCACGGACAATTGCCGTTGCTCAAAGGGCTGGTGGTCCGCCACCTGAGCGCCGGTCACGTGCCAACGTGACCGCTAGCCCCTTGTTGATTCTTTGATAAACCGAGTTGTTCATGAAGCCTGTTTTCTCCTCCTTGCGCACGCTGGCCCTGACCGCGGCGCTGGCGCCCCTGTGGGCCAGCGCCCAAATCGCCCCGCTGCAGCCCCCTGAAATTGCCGCGCACACCTACATGCTGGTGGATGTGACCGCCAACCAGGTGCTGGCCTCCAAGGATGTGGACGCCCAGGTGGAGCCCGCTTCGCTGACCAAGCTGATGACGGCCTACCTGGTGTTCGATGCCCTGCGTGCCAAGAAGATCACGCTGGAGCAGCGCCTGCCCGTCAGCGAGCTGGCCTGGAAGATGCCTGGCTCGCGGATGTTCATCGACCCCAAGATGCAGGTGGCGGTGGAAGACCTGCTCAAGGGCATGATCGTGCAGTCCGGCAATGACGCCACCATGGCGCTGGCCGAAGGCGTGGGCGGTACCAAGGACAACTTCGTGCGCCTGATGAACGAGCAGGCCAAGGCGCTGGGTATGACCGGCACCAGCTACAAGAACCCCGAGGGCCTGACCGAGGCCGGGCACTACACCACGGCGCGCGACCTGTCCATCCTGGCCATGCGCCTGATGCGCGACTTCCCCGAGTACACCCACTACTACTCCATCAAGGAATACCGTTACCAGGGCACGCCGGCCGCCAACAGCCGCAACCGCAACACCCTGCTGTTCCGCGACCCCTCGGTGGACGGCCTCAAGACCGGCCACACCAATGCCGCGGGCTACTGCCTGGTGTCGACCGCCAACCGCGAAATCCCCAATGTGGGCGGGCGTCGACTGCTCTCCATTTTGCTGGGCGCGGCCAGCGACAACGCGCGGGCCAACGAAAGCCAGAAGCTGCTGAACTGGGGCTACACCGCCTATGACGCCGTCAAGCTGTTCGATGCCGGCCAGCCCATGGAAGAAGCGCAGATCTGGAAGGGCTCGCAAGGCACCATCAAGGTGGGCCGCGAAGCCGCGACCGTGGTGACCGTGCCTTCGGGCAGCGCCGGCAAGGTGACCACCCAGCTGGTGCGCACCGATCCGCTGATGGCGCCGATCACCAAGGGCCAGCAGGTAGGTACCTTGAAGGTGCTGGTCGGCGACCAGGTGGCGGCCGAGCTGCCGGTGCTGGCCCTGGAGGCCGTGAATGAAGGTGGCTTCTTCCGGCGCCTGTGGGACTCGATCCGTCTCTGGATCCGGTAACGGCTCCAGGCCGACGGCAGCACCTCTGGGCTCCTGGGGGTGCTGCCGTTAATCACGTGCGACTTGCCCCGGGTTTGCCAAACTGGTACATTCGAGGGCTTTTCGGAATTTCCGAAGGGTTTCACGTTTTCGTTTTTTACGTTTAGGGACGTATATATGCCAACCATTAACCAACTCGTGCGTCAGGGCCGCACGGTCGAAGTTATCAAATCCAAGAGCCCTGCTATGGAAAACTGCCCCCAACGCCGTGGCGTGTGCACCCGTGTGTACACCACCACGCCCAAGAAGCCTAACTCGGCTTTGCGTAAGGTGGCCAAGGTGCGTCTGACCAATGGTTTCGAGGTGATCTCGTACATCGGCGGTGAAGGCCACAACCTGCAAGAGCACAGTGTGGTGCTGGTGCGCGGCGGCCGTGTGAAGGACTTGCCTGGTGTGCGTTACCACATCGTGCGCGGTTCCCTCGACCTGCAAGGCGTCAAGGACCGTAAGCAAGCTCGTTCCAAGTACGGCGCTAAGAAGCCTAAGGCCAAGTAATCAGCCCTGGCTTGAAAACAATCGGTGTTTGATTCGCCTGACTGGCGCGGTCAAACGTAGTGGCCCAAAGCGCAAATGTCTTGCGTGGGTCGAGTAAGTGAGAGTTTTGTTAAATGGCTCTCGCGGTGCCTGAAAAGACACCAACTGAAGCAAAGATAGAGGTAAAAAATGCCACGTCGTCGCGAAGTCCCCAAACGTGAAATCCTGCCGGATCCTAAGTTCGGCAATGTCGAGCTGTCCAAATTCATGAACGTGATCATGGAAGGCGGCAAGAAGGCGGTTGCAGAGCGCATCATCTACGGTGCCCTGGATCTGATCGCCAAGAAGCAGCCTGAAAAGGAAGCTCTGGAAGTGTTCGTCACTGCCATCAACAACGTGAAGCCCATGGTGGAAGTGAAGTCCCGCCGCGTGGGTGGTGCCAACTACCAGGTGCCCGTTGAAGTGCGTCCCGTTCGTCGTCTGGCTCTGTCCATGCGCTGGATCAAGGAAGCCGCCCGCAAGCGTGGTGAGAAGTCCATGGCCCAGCGCCTGGCCAACGAACTGCTGGAAGCGACCGAAGGTCGTGGCGGCGCCATGAAGAAGCGTGACGAAGTGCACCGCATGGCCGAAGCCAACAAGGCATTCAGCCACTTCCGCTTCTAATCTGCGAATCGCAGATTGAATCAGACGGGCCGCTCGCAATTTTTGCCGGCGGCCTTGTCTCGATTCAAGGCACCCCCATATAGAACTGCTGGCCCCGGCGCACAAGGCAGGGTGATCGCAGACTCTCTCCCATACGATCAATCAAGGATCAATCATGGCTCGCAAGACCCCCATTGGCCGTTATCGCAACATCGGTATCTCGGCCCACATTGACGCAGGTAAGACCACTACCACTGAACGTATCCTGTTTTACACAGGCGTGACCCACAAGCTGGGTGAAGTGCACGACGGCGCTGCGACCACGGACTGGATGGAGCAAGAGCAAGAGCGCGGCATCACCATCACCTCCGCTGCCGTGACCTGCTTCTGGAAGGGTATGGACCTGTCCTACCCCGAGCACCGTTTCAACATCATCGACACCCCCGGCCACGTGGACTTCACGATCGAAGTGGAGCGTTCCATGCGCGTGCTGGACGGCGCTTGCATGGTGTACTGCGCTGTGGGCGGCGTGCAGCCCCAGTCGGAAACTGTGTGGCGTCAGGCTAACAAGTACAAGGTGCCTCGTCTGGCCTTCGTGAACAAGATGGACCGTACCGGTGCCAACTTCTTCAAGGTCGTGGACCAGATCAAGACCCGTCTGAAGGGCAACCCCGTGCCTGTCGTGGTGCCAATCGGTGCCGAAGACAACTTCAAGGGTGTTGTGGACCTGCTGAAGATGAAGGCCATCATCTGGGACGAAGCGTCCCAGGGCATGAAGTTCGACTACGCCGAGATCCCCGCTGACGTGCAGGAAACTGCCGAAAAGTGGCGCGAAAACATGATCGAAGCGGCTGCCGAAGCCAGCGAAGACCTGATGAACAAGTACCTGGAAGAAGGTACGCTGTCGGAAGAAGAGATCAAGGCCGGCCTGCGTGCCCGTACCCTGGCTGTGGAAATTCAGCCCATGCTGTGCGGTACTGCGTTCAAGAACAAGGGCGTGCAGCGCATGCTCGACGCCGTGATCGACTACCTGCCTTCGCCCATCGACATTCCTGACGTGGAAGGCACCGATCCCGACAACGAAGAAACCAAGCTGTCGCGCAAGGCCGATGACGAAGAGAAGTTCTCGGCGCTGGCGTTCAAGCTGATGACCGACCCGTTCGTGGGGCAGCTGACTTTCGTGCGCGTGTACTCGGGCGTTCTGACCAAGGGCGAATCCGTTCTGAACTCTGTGAAGGGTAAGAAGGAGCGTATCGGCCGTATCGTGCAGATGATGGCCAACGACCGCGTGGAAGTGGAAGAAATCCGTGCCGGCGACATCGCTGCCTGCGTGGGCCTGAAGGACGTGACCACCGGCGAAACCCTGTGCTCGCAAGACGCTCCCATCGTGCTGGAGCGCATGGTGTTCCCCGAGCCCGTGATTGCGCAGGCTGTGGAGCCCAAGTCCAAGGCCGACCAGGAAAAGATGGGTATCGCCCTGTCGCGCCTGGCTGCAGAAGATCCATCCTTCCGCGTGCGTACCGACGAAGAATCCGGTCAGACCATCATCGCCGGTATGGGCGAACTGCACCTGGAAATCATCGTGGACCGCATGAAGCGCGAATTCAACGTGGAAGCCAACGTGGGCAAGCCCCAAGTGGCCTACCGCGAAACCATTCGCCAGAAGGTGGTGGACGTGGACGGCAAGTTCGTGCGTCAGTCCGGTGGTAAGGGTCAGTACGGTCACGTGGTGTTCACGGTCGAGCCCCAAGAAGCCGGCAAGGGCTTCGAGTTCGTCGACGCCATCAAGGGCGGTGTGGTGCCTCGCGAATACATCCCTGCCGTGGAAAAGGGCGTGATCGAAGCCCTGACTTCCGGCGTGCTGGCTGGCTACCCCGTGGTGGACGTGAAGGTCACGCTGACCTTCGGTTCGTACCACGATGTGGACTCGTCAGAACAGGCGTTCAAGATGGCTGCCATCTTCGGTTTCAAGGAAGCCGCCAAGAAGGCCAGCCCTGTCATCCTGGAACCCATGATGGCTGTGGAAGTGGAAACGCCTGAAGACTACGCCGGTACCGTGATGGGTGACTTGTCTTCGCGTCGCGGCATGGTGCAGGGCATGGACGACATGGTCGGTGGCGGCAAGGCCATCAAGGCCGAAGTGCCTCTGTCCGAAATGTTCGGCTACGCCACCTCGCTGCGTTCGCAGACACAAGGTCGTGCGACTTACACGATGGAATTCAAGCACTACGCTGAAGCTCCTCGTAACGTGGCCGAAGCCATCGTGGCTGCCCGCGCTAAGTAATTAGCAAATCGGTCATAATCGACGGATTGGTTGAAAGCGCCCTCGTGGCGCTTTCAACACAGATTGCCGGTCTGCGATCGCGTGCCACTTTGTTCCCTGTGCGAAGTGAATCAGCAATGCGATGCAGACCTTAAAACCCCACACAGGTTTGCTCTTTTATTCGGAGAATTTGCAATGGCAAAGGAAAAATTCGAACGTACCAAGCCCCACGTGAACGTGGGCACCATTGGCCACGTTGACCACGGTAAGACCACCCTGACTGCTGCTATCGCCACCGTGCTGTCCAAGCACTTCGGCGGT